>JANODP010000506.1:0-16303 GCA_031412755.1 Schlesneria sp.
TTCAAATTTCAAAATTGGCCGGGCATGCCTTGTCAATCTTGCAGGTCGGTTGGATGGCCAATTTTGAAATTTGAACGCCCGACCCCAAGCTTTGTGCCTCTCCATTGGAGAACCGACCTTGGCCGAACCGAATGATTTGCCGAACTCGACCGACATGTCTGACGAGTACAACGAGACGCACCTTCAGGCCCTGAAAGGGATCGAGGGAATTCGGCACCGTCCGTCGATGTACATCGGCGACACGGGAACGAACGGTCTGCACCACCTGGTCTTCGAACTGGTCGACAACTGCATCGACGAGTGTTCGACGGGCCGAGCCTCGACGATCAACGTGGTCATTCACGCCGACGGCAGCGTGTCGGTCTCGGACGATGGACGCGGCATCCCCGTCGGACGGATGCCCGAAGAAGAGAACAAGTCGGCTCTCGAAGTGGTCTTCACCAACATCCACGCGGGGGGCAAGTTCAACCGCGAGGGGGGCTACAAGGTCGGAACCGGCGGGCTGCACGGTGTCGGCATCAAGGCGGTCAATGCGCTGAGCGAGTGGCTCGAAGCGGAGATCCGGCGCGAAGGCCACGTCTGGACGATGGACTTCGCCCGCGGCAAGCCGACCACCGACCTCAAAAAGTTGGGGAAGTGTGAAACGACCGG
Source organism: Schlesneria sp. (assembly GCA_031412755.1). Classification (GTDB taxonomy): domain Bacteria; phylum Planctomycetota; class Planctomycetia; order Planctomycetales; family Planctomycetaceae; genus Schlesneria. The sequence continues at coordinate 652 of JANODP010000506.1, forward strand.
GACAAAAGTCACCTTCAAACCCGACGCCGACATCTTCGCCGACACCAAGTACAACTACGAAACGATCGTCAAGCGCTGCCGCGATCTGGCGTTCCTCAACGCCGGCATCCGCATTCGGCTGGTCGATGACCGGTCGAGCGAGTCCGAAGAGTTCTGCTATCCCGAGGGGATCGTCGAGTTCGTGCGATACCTCAACCGGACCGAGACTCCGCTCTACGAACAGATCATCAAGATCACCGGGCAGCACGAGACGACCGAAGTCGCCGTGACGATCCAGCACAACGACGGCTTCAACGAAAACGTGCGGTCTTACGCCAACTGCATCCACAACGCCGAGGGAGGCACGCACATGAGCGGCTTCCGGGCGGCGCTGACCCGCGCGATCAACAACTATGGCAAGCGGGAGAAACTGTACGAAGAGGTGATCCCGTCGGGAGACGACTACCGCGAAGGTCTCGTCGCCATCGTGACGGTCCGCGTTCCCGACCCGCAGTTCGAGGCCCAGACGAAGATCAAGCTGGTGAACACGGAAGTCGAGGGCGCAGTCAACTCGATCGTCTTCGAGCAGCTCACCAAGTTCATGGAAGAGAACCCTTCCATCGCGAAGAAGATCACGCAGAAGGCGCTGATGGCGGCGGAGGCCCGCGAGGCGGCCCGCAAGTCGCGCGAGATGGTCCGCCGCAAGGGGGCACTCACCTCGGGCGGGCTGCCCGAAAAGCTCCGCGACTGCCGCAGCCGGGAGCTCGACATCACCGAACTGTATCTCGTCGAAGGGGACTCGGCCGGCGGATCGGCCGACACCGGACGCGACTCCAACATTCAGGCCATCCTGCCGCTGCGGGGCAAAATCCTGAACGTCGAGAAGGCGCAGCTCGTCAAGATTCTGGACAACGCCGAAATCGCCAACCTCTTCAAGGGGATCGGCATCCCGCCGATGGCCGAGACCGAGGACATCAGCAAGCGGCGTTACGGCAAGATCATCCTGATGACCGATGCCGACATCGACGGCAGCCACATCCGCACGCTGCTGCTGACGTTCATCTTCCGCCACATGAAGGGGCTCGTCGAACACGGTTGCATCTACATCGCCCAGCCGCCGCTCTACAAGGTCGTGCAGCGCAACAAGACCCGCTACGTCCAAACACACGACCGCATGGTGGCGGAACTGATCGAACTCGGCCTCAACGGCAGCAAGGTCGTCTTCCCGAACGGGGATGAACTGGGCGGCGAACATCTGCGGCGGGTCGTCAAGCTGATGGAACGGGTCGAGGAACCGATCGAACTGCTGGAACGACGCGGTGTCACGCTGAAGTTCCTGCATCGTCAGGCCGACGAATCCGAAAAACCGCTGCCGCAGTACCGCGTCTTTCTCGGCAAGACCGAGCAGTGGTTCCACAACAAGGAGGAAGTCGAACACTTCGTGCAGGCCGAGGAACAGAAGCGCGGCCGCGAACTGGACGTCGCCAACGAGCAGGCCGCTTCTCCCAAAGCGACCACTCCCGAGACGAACGGCCAGCCCGCTGCCGTCGCCGCGAAAGAAGAACTGCTTCAAGTCGTGGACCTTTACGAACTCCGCACGATCAACGACGTGCTGCACGAGTTGAAGGGCTTCGGCGTCCGTCTGCCCGACCTCTATCCGCCGGGAGCCAAAGACGGCGAGACCTTCTTCCCGTTCAAGATCGTGCAGGACGATCACTCGGTCCGCATGACCAGCCTGCGCGAACTGCTGCCGCAACTGCGCGACCTGGGCGAGCGCGGCATGAAGGTCACACGCTTCAAGGGCCTCGGCGAAATGGATGCCGAGGAACTGTGGGACACCACGATGGACCCGAACGTCCGCACGCTGCTGAAGGTCACGATGCAGGACGCCGCCGCCGCCGATGAAATGTTCCGCGTCCTGATGGGCGACGCGGTCGAACCCCGCCGCGAGTTCATCGAAAAGCACGCCCTCGACGTGAAGGATCTGGACGTGTAGCTTGAAAGCGTCGATCAGCCATCCTGCGGGGAGTTCATCATGTTGCTGGCCACCATTCGCGAAGGTCGCATCGAAGCGAACGGCCCCATTCCAAATCTATGGGAGGGACTGACGGTCCAGATCGTGCCTCTTTCACCGGACGTCCCCAACGTCGATGAGGACTTCACCCCCGACGAATTGGAACGGCGACTGCAAGCCTTGCGCGACATGGGGCCGATGGAGTACGAAGACGGTGAGCGAGAAAAAATCAATCACGCTCTGATGGACATGGATCGTCTCAGCCGTGACCAAGTCGCCCGCCAAATTCGGGACGCTTCCGCGTGACAAAGTACCTGCTGGATACCAATCACTTTTCGGCGTACCTCGACGGTCATTCCGTGCTGGAACCGCGCATCAATTCCGCACTCCGCAGTGGGGACAGAGTCGGCATTTGCCTGCCGGTGTTATTCGAGTATCGGGCGGGCATCCGGCTCGGACGGTACTACCAGCGAAACCTGGCTCGACTTCAATACTCCCTTTCCGTGTTTCGTCTGTGGCCCATTGACGCCGATACGGCGATTGAGTTTGCCGAGCTCTTCGCTGCCTGCCGCGCGCAGGGTCGCGTGATGTCCCAGTTCGACATGGCAATTGCCGCCCTCGCCCGACAGCATCAGTTCGTATTACTGACCGCCGATCAAGACTTTTCCGCCGTCTCAGATCTGCGGCAGGAGAACTGGCTGGCGTCATGATGGGTCACACATTTTCATACGCCTCCCGCTTGGATTCGCACCTCAGAACATTGCCGTTTGTGACGTCTGCACAGAAAGCCAAACTCGGAGACCCGGCATGATTCGTTCTTCACTGTTGATCCTTTCCTTTGTCATGAGTCCTTGGATTTCTGAGGTTCTCGCACAACAACAAGCTGCCGATCCGGGTTCGGCAAAGGTCGTTGCCTTTCACAATTTCATGCAAGCCATCGAACTGAAGCGTGGCAATGCGAAGGCGATCCTCTCTCCGCAGGCGGGCGGGCGCGTGCTGGAGTTTTCGGTTGACGGCAAACACGCCCTGTTCCTGGACGAGCAGGAGAAGGCGTGGCAACCGGGAAAGCCGGCACAGAGTTCGGCGGGTCGGTTCGACTATGGGCCGGAACTCACCGTCCTCGCGCATCCGAAGCTGTGGTCGGGTGATTGGACCGGTGACATCACGGGGCCGTGTTCGGCGAAGCTCACCAGCCCGAAAGAGGAGAGCGCTGGCATCCAACTCGTGCGCGAGTTCGATCTGCGGAGTGGTGCCGCCGGGACGGAAGCGATTCGCCTGGTGTGCAAGCAGACGATCGTCAACGTCTCGAAGGAGGTGCGCGAGGTCTGCCATTGGGGCCGCTCGTTCTCGCCCGGCGGCGGCATCTGTCTGGTTCCGCTGGGAGACCGGCCCAGCCGTTTCCCGTCGAAGTACGCGATGTACGAGGACAGCGCGATCATCAACGTCCGCAACACGGATGACCTGATCCGCGAGCGGGACGGCTTTCTGGAAATCCTCGCGCCGCCGCGCAAGCCAAAGCTGGGATTCGATTCGCAGGCCGGTTGGCTCGGCTACCTGATGCCGAACGACACGCTGTTCGTGAAGCGCTTCGCGACGTACCCCGACCGCGTCTACAACGAGGCGGCCGGACTGACGCTTTCGGTCTGGTATCCGACCGGCCCGCGCATCGAGCTCGAACCGATCGGCCCGCGCGAACGCCTGTCACCCGGCGAATCGGCGTCGTTCACCGAAGAGTGGTCTCTGCTTTCGCACCCCTTCCCCAAGGCGGGACAACAGGTCGATCTGAAACAACTGAGTGTGCAGGTGAAGCGATCCCTGGGCGATTTCAAATAGATCCGCTCCCAACGGGGTCAGGCACTCCAGCCTGAGGGACATCAAGGTCATCCTGGCATCATGTTCGACCTGCCCAAGAACCTGCTGAAGGGCCTCGCGCGATCGTGCGGGTATCGGATTACGCGCCTCGACAACACGCATTTTTTCGACTTTGAAGCACTCCTCTACTTTCAACTCGCCAGGTCGCCCGAATTCCGCTTCGTGCAGATCGGCGCCTGCGACGGCATCAGCTTCGATCCGATCCATCCGTTTGTCACCAGAAATCACGCCTGGCTGCGAGGACTCGTGGTCGAGCCGCTGCCGGATTTGTTCGCGCAGTTGCAGCACAACTACCGGAACTACCCGCGCATCGTCGCCGTCAACTGCGCCATCCACAACACCGAGAAGCAGATGACGCTGCATCGGGTCGATCCCGCGCGGACCGAGGGTCTGCCCGAGTGGGCGAAGGGAATCGCCTCGTTCAGCAGGCGGCACCACGAACTGAGCGGCACACCGTCGGACGTCATCGTCAGTGAGACGGTCTCCTGCATGACGTTGCCCGACCTGCTGCAGGCTCATCAGTTTTCGAGCCTGGATTTGTTGCAGATCGACACCGAGGGATACGATTCGGAAATCATTCTGGGGATCGACTTCCGGGTGCTGACTCCCACCATCATTCGCTTCGAACACGGGCTGCACGTCGGCACGATGTCGTCCGAAACGTTTGAACGAGTCGCCGAAAAGTTGCACCAGAACGGTTACGAGTTGGTCATCGAAGCCTCGGACGCGATCGCTTTTCAGCGCAACATCACGTTGAACTTGTCAGAGAAGTCATAGCAGCCCGTTGAAATAGGTGTGCCACGGCTGTGTCAGCCGTGGGTATTTCGCAAGATATGTGACCGTTTCCACGGCTGACACAGCCGTGGCACACGATTATTCCATTTTCAACAAGCGCGACTTGGCGGCTCCGCAGGAGCGACGCCCCCCGGTGACTAACATCACGTTTTTCGAGACACCTCACTTCATGCCGCGCCGTCTGCGAATTCTGTTTGTCATCGGCAACATGGGGGGCGGCGGTGCCGAGCGGCAGGTGGTCGAGATCCTGAAGCACCTCGATCGCGCCCGGTTCGAGCCGATTCTGTACGCCGGTTCCCGGAGCGGCGAGCTGCTCGGCGAAGTCCCCCCGGACGTGCCGATCCATTCGTTCTGGGAGGACTTTTTGCGGTCGTGGCGATCCCGGTGGCATCGCCTGTTCCGGACGGTGTCGCAGGTGCGGTGGCGGCACCTCGCCAGGCTGCTGGCCGACGAACGGATCGATCTCGTCTACGACCGCACGTTCAACGCGACGGTCGATGCGGCGGTGGCCTGCTGGTGGAGGCCGACGCCGCGCGTGTCGTGCTGCGTCTGCGATCCCGCGTCGGATCTGAAACTTTACGCGCGACGTATGCCGCTGTTCGCGCGGCGGTTTTCTCGATGGGCGTTCTCCTCCGCGTCGATCGTGCTGGCGAATTCGGAGGGTCTGCGACGACGACTGGTCGAGTTCCATTCGCTGCCCGAAGCGCACGTGCGCACGCATTACAACCTCGTCGATTTTGAACGCCTCGATCATTTGTCTGCCGAGTTCGTACCGGATGTGCCGCGCGATCCGTTTCTGATCGTGACGGGCGGACGTCTCGATCCGCTGAAGGGACAGCGGTTCCTGCTGGATGCGGTGCGCATCCTAGTCAACGAGCGGGGCCGTTCCGTCCGATTGGTCGTGCTGGGACAGGGCCCGTTGAAAAACGAGCTGCTCGAGTTCATCCGCCTCCACAAACTGGAGCCGCACGTCACGCTGGCCGGATTTGTGCCGAATCCGCAGCCGTGGTACAGGCACGCCCGGCTGTTTGTGCTGCCATCGCTGTGCGAGGGACTTCCCAACGCACTGCTGGAGGCGGTGGCCTGTGGCACGCCGGTCCTCGCCACCGACAGCCCCGGCGGGACGAGTGAGATCTTGGACGGAGGCCGCTGCGGTCGGCTGGTCGCTCCCGGCGACAGCACCGCGCTGGCGGATGCGATTGCCGACGGCATGGACCATCCGGTCGAGTGGCAGGCGTCCACCGGAACCGCACTCGAACACGTTCGCGGTCTGTGCGACCTGAAGGCGGGCCTTCGACAATTGGAAGAGCTGTTCGACAACGTGGCCGCGAACGGACCCCGTCCGCCATCGCGATGAACTCGACGCGACGATCGAGTAGTACGACAGCACACGTTTGCAATTCCGGTCCCCTCTCCCGCCCGCATCGGGGGGAGAGGGTTAGGGTGAGGGGGGCTTGGAACGCTACTGAAGTCACCGTGTTTGATGTATTTACCTGGATGGCGTACCTGCTCCACCGACGGCCCCCTCACCCTAACCCTCTCCCCCACAAAGCCGGGGGCGAGGGGACAAGTCAGCCGATCGCGCAGTGTTGTCGTAGAACAGTTCCGCTGATGGAAGCAACGTGAAACCCCACAGAGTGATGTTCGTGATCGGATCGATGGGCGGCGGCGGTGCCGAACGCCAGATCCTGGAGATCATCAAACGACTCGATCGCGCGCGGTTCCAACCGGTCCTATACCTCGCCCATCGGAAGGGCGACCTGCTGGACGAAGTCCCCGCCGACGTGCCGATCCATTCGTTCTGGGAGGGCTTCGCCGGCACGATCCGCTCCAAGATTCATCACGTGCTGGGAACGACGGACCGCGCGCGCTGGCAACACCTGGCGCAGACGATTCGCCGCGAGCGGATCGAGCTGGTGTATGACCGCTGTTATCTGGCGACGCTCGATGCGGCTCCGGCCACGCGCGCGGTGCGGGTGCCGCGGGTTTCGGTCTGCGTTTACGATCCGTTGGACGACGTCAAACGCTATGCCGGTGCCAACCTCGCCCAGGCCGCACGCCGCGCGACGCACGCCTACTCGACCGCCGATCGCGTCGTGGCCATTTCGGGCGGAGTCCGGCAACAACTGATCGACGATCTTTCTGTCCCGGGCGAGCGGATCGACGTTCACTACAACCTGCTGGACTTTGAAAACGCGCAGCGACGGTCGCTGGAATACGATCCGGGATTGGAACCGGGTCGGTTTCATCTGCTCACCGTCGCCCGACTGGCCGAAGAGAAGGGTCACCGGTATTTCATGGAGGCGCTCGACCGGCTCGTGAATCAGCGGGGCCATCGCGAGTTGCTCTGGCACCTCGTGGGAGTCGGCCCGCTGGAAGACGAACTGAAGGCGGACGCCGCGCGACGCGGGTTGACCGCGCACGTTCACTTCGCCGGCTTTCATCGGAATCCCTATCCGCTCTATCGCCATTCCCATTTGTTCTGCCTGCCGTCGCTGCACGAGGGTTTCGCCAGCGTGCTGATGGAGGCGCTGGCCGTCGATCTTCCGGTCCTGTCGACGGACTGTCCGAGCGGGCCGAGCGAGGTGCTCGATGGCGGACGCTGCGGACGACTCGTGCCACCCGCCGATTCCGCAGCGCTGACGGAGGCGATTGAAGACTGTCTCACCCATCGCGAGGCCTGGCGCGAACGAACGACGGCGGGACGGCGATGGGTGGAACAGACATTCTCGATGGCGGCCGGAGTGGCCAAGCTCGAACGGTTGTTTGAAACTGTGATCGAACAGCACCGGCGTTCGGCTCAAGGAACGGCATGACGCGAGTCGATGCGGTTGAGCGAGTGGCCTGGAATGATGTCCCGCCACCGGGCTCGTCCCGGTGGCTCGATGGCTTTTGCACTAATGGATCTTGCTGAAGCACGCGAGTAGTGCAAAAGCCGTTGAACCACCGAGGTGAACTCGGTGGCGGGGTCGGTTTGGCGTTGCCGCTTGCGTGGGTTCTCGATTCGTCTCTTCCTCTTTTCAAATCGAACGATCTCATGTGCGGGTTGACCGGGTTCTTGAATCGCTCTCGCGACCAATCGGCCGACGAACTGTTGGCCGTCGTCGGTCGCATGACCGAGACGCTGCATCACCGCGGACCGGACGACACCGGCACGTGGTGCGATCCGGCCACCGGGATCGCTCTCGGACACAAGCGATTGTCGATTGTGGATCTCTCGCCGGCGGGCCATCAGCCGATGGCATCGGCCTGCGGGCGGTTCGTCATCGTTTACAACGGCGAGGTCTACAATCACTCGGACCTGCGCGGGGAACTCGCGGCGAAGGGCCACTCGTTTCGCGGCCACTCCGATACGGAAGTCCTCGTCGAGGGCTTCGCCGAGTGGGGCATCGTGGAGACGATCCAGCGCTGCATCGGCATGTTTGCCATCGCCGTGTGGGACACGCGACTCCGCGAGCTGACGCTGATCCGCGACCGGATCGGCAAGAAGCCGCTTTACTACGGGCGGTTCGGATCGACGCTGCTGTTCGGGTCGGAGTTGAAGGCCCTGCGCGCCCATCCCGCCTTTCGCGGCGATATCAACCGGCACGCCCTGGGCGAGTTTCTGAAGCGATCGTACCTGCCCGGAACTTCGATCTATCGCGATGTGACCCAGCTTCGTCCGGGCTGTTCGCTGACGATCCGGCTCGACGACGAAGCCTGGTGGACGGGGAACCGCGTCGATCCGCAGCAGGAGTATTGGACACTGGATCGGGCGGTCTCCAGCGGCCAGGACCATCCGTTTGCCGGATCGTACGAGGAGGCGGTGACGAGTCTCGACCGGTTACTGACCGACGCGGTCGGCTGCCGCATGGTGGCCGACGTGCCGCTCGGCGCGTTCCTGTCGGGCGGCATCGACTCGTCGGCGGTGGTGGCGCTGATGCAGAAGCAGTCGCCGCGGCCGGTGAAGACGTTCACGATCGGATTTGAAGAGGAGGAATACAACGAAGCCCCGTTCGCGAAAAAGGTGGCCGAACATTTGCGGACGGATCACACCGAGTTGTACGTCACCTCGCAACAGGCGCGCGACATGATTCCGCGACTGCCGACGATGTTCGACGAACCGTTCGCCGACTCGTCGCAGGTGCCGACGTTCCTCGTCAGCCAACTCGCGCGGCAACACGTCACGGTGGCGCTGTCGGGTGATGGCGGCGACGAGTTGTTCTGCGGATACCACCGCTACTTCGAAGCCCTGTTCGGTTTCGACCGCAGCCTCGCATCGTCCGGCGGCAGCGTCCTGTCGCGCGCGGTCCGGTCTCGCGCGGTCGGATTGCTCCACGCGCTGCCGGATGCCGTTCGTCAACCGCTCGCACAGACGTGCCGCTCGTTTGGCAGGCTGTCGCCCGGCAGACTGGCGAGACTGTTTCAGCGGGTCGCCAACGTGCTGGGCGAAACCAATCCCAACGAGCGCTATCTTCGCAACATGGCCCATTGGCGCACCGACGACCGGGTGGTCAGCGGTGCCTCCATCATCGATGAATACGAGATTCCCCAGGACTTCTGGCCCGCAGCGCGGAACCGATCGCCGGGCGAGTTCCAACAGTGCTGGCAGTGGTACGACACGCTGACGTATCTGCCCGGCGACGTGCTCGCCAAGGTCGATCGCGCCAGCATGGCCGTGTCGCTCGAAACGCGCGTTCCGCTGCTCGACCATCGCGTGGTCGAGTTCGCGTGGACGCTGCCGCATTCGTTCCAGGCCAGTGACGGGGTCGGCAAACGCATCCTGCGATCCGTGCTCGCGCAATACGTTCCGTCGGAGTTGTTCGAGCGGCCGAAGGTCGGGTTCGGTGTGCCGATCGACTTCTGGCTGCGCGGGCCGCTCAAAGACTGGGCCGAAGATCTGCTCGACGAAGGCCGCTTGAAACGCGAGGGCTATCTCAACCCGCAGCCGATCCGGCAAAAGTGGGCCGAACATCTCAGCGGGGCGGTGAACTGGCATCGCTGGCTGTGGGACGTCCTGATGTTCCAGGCCTGGCTGGCCGAACATCGGACTCCCAACCGATGAGACGCACCTAAGCACAAAAGACAAACCACAGATTTCACGGATTTCACAGATGACACGGATGAAGAAGGAGGAAAAGAATGGTTCTTGGTCTTCGTCTTATTGACCTTCGTCTTATCTGTGTCATCTGTGAAATCTGTGGTTCCACGTCTTAGTCTTTCGTTGCGATCCACGTTGCGATCTCAACGCCTCCGTTGGCATGTTCCACCAGTTCAAGCGAATCGTCGTGAAGGCGGTAGATGCTGACCAAGTTGACCTCATTCTGCGTTCGTACGAGTACGAGCAGGCCCTCGGGACGCAGGCGACCTTTGAGATTGGCGATGGCTCGTTTGATCTCGGCTTCCGAAAAATAGCTGGCGGTCAGGATGTTCGCCGCGCGAATGACGTCGAAGCGGCGGGCGGGATCGGCACGAAAGACCTCGCCAAACACATCGCCTTCCGAAAACGTGATCGACGACCGGCGAGCGGCCCCGGACAGCAGCGGCACCTGCGTGGCGGACCATCCGACCCGATGAGTCAGTCCGATCAGGCCGCGCGCGATGCAGAACAGCAATCCCGACAACTTGCTCGGCGGAGTGTTGGGAAAGGCCAGCCCGGCGAAGTCGACTTGCAGCAGGTGGTCCTGCTCGCAGAACAGGATTTTCCCCGGCCACAGCGACAGGCAACTGGCATGCAGAATCAGGTCGCTCGCGAATGTCGCATGCTCGATCCCGTGCGCCCTCAGCGCGGCATCGAGTTCCACCGTGCAGGTTCCCGACGAAGCCGCCACGTCGAGCAGATCGTAGTGCCGCGATTCCCGACTCAGCAGCGCGACCAGCCGCTCGTCGACATCCCGCATCCGGTTGGCCCGAGTCGTCTTGAACGTTCCATTCGGCAGCCGAATGAAATCAAAGAACTCGTCATCCGGTACGGACGCACCGCCCGGGTGAAGCAACGTGCGGGCAATGGTCGGAGCCGCGAACGGATTTCGCATCAGACACCTCGAACAGAGGAAATCTTGCCACGCGACGGCGCACGTTCGAGACCGCGGCCACGCGCCTGAGGGGAACGAGGCCAAACCGGGAGGCGAGCCGTTGCGTCTTTTCGTCATCTGTGGCGGCGGATGTTATCGCCGGACTTGATCGTTGCAGAGTCATCACCGCACGAAGTCCGGGGTCGGGTCTGCGAGTTTCGCCAATCTCAGCACTTCCAAATTCGTGGCGGACGCTGCCAGCGTCCGTCAACAAACTCCTGCAATAAGTCACGCCGACGCTGGCAGCGTCGGCCACGATGACGCAAACTTGGAAGTACTGAATCTCTCTGGCACTCGATCGCTTCCCGTGTGAGAATCCCTCTCCGCAGAAAGGAGAGCCGCGATGCTGCGAATCTTGGGAAGCGAGAAACGTCTCTGCAACGGGATCACGCGACGTGACCTGCTGCACGTCGGCGGCATCGGCGCGCTGGGGCTGGGTCTGAACGGGGCGAGGCCGGTTGCGGCGGAATCGTCGTTTGCCGTGACGGGCGGACGGGCGCGAGCCAAGTCGTGCATCTTTGTCTTCCTGTTCGGATCGCCTCCGCAGCACGAGACGTTCGATCCCAAGCCGCTCGCGCCCGCCGAGATTCAGGGCGAGATGAAGGCGATCGACACCGCCGTCCCCGGCTGGCAGATCGGCGAGGGGTTGCCGCAGATCGCGACCATTGCCGATCGGCTCACTGTGGTGCGGTCGATGACGCACGAGTACCCGATTCACTGCTGTGCCTACGTGATGACCGGCATGCCGACGTACAGCATTCCGCTGGAGACGGCGCCGCGATCTCCCGAACACTGGCCATACATGGGCTCGGTGGTCGATTACCTCGACGCGCGGCGCACGGGTGAGCGGTCGCCGTCCCTGCCCCGAAACATCGGCCTGCCGTGGCGATTCTGTTCAAAGGGGAGTTCGTCCGATCAGGCGGGGCCGTACGCCGCGTTCCTGGGCAACGGTTACGATCCGTTCTGGTCCGACTTCACCGGTCAGGGAACGGTGGTGGTGCCGAAGCTGTCCGATGGCCAGACCGAACAGGTGCGCGATCCGCACGCCGGAATCGAAGCGGCCGCGCGGTTTCAGTTGTCGCAGGGCTGCCAGCTTCCGCAGGAGTTGTCGTCGCAGCGGTTCGATGCCCGCGTCCATCTGCTCCAGCAGTTCGATGCCTCGCGCCCGCTGATCGATCGCGCGGCGGAACTCGGGAACTACGATGCTCACCAGCAGCGGGCGTTGTCGCTGATCGGATCGAACCGGATTCGCGAGGCGCTCGACGTCGGCCGCGAATCGCCCGTGCTGCGCCAACGCTACGGCCTGACGCTGTTCGGCCAGTCGTGTCTCGCCGCGCGGCGACTCGTCGAGGCGGGGGCTCGTTTCGTGTCGGTCTTCTGGGATCCGTTTGGTCCGCACGGAGCCTCCGTCTGGGACACGCACTCGAATCACTTTCCGCGATTGAAGAACTATTTGCTGCCGGTGTTCGACCAGAGTTACTCGGCCCTCATCACGGACCTCGACGATCACGGACTGCTGGACGAGACGCTGGTGATCTGCACGAGCGAGCATGGCCGCACGCCGCAGATCGACTCGAAACCGGTCGGGGCCGCGCGCCACCATTGGTCCCGGGCGTACTCCTCGGTGTTTGCCGGAGGCGGCATGGCACGAGGCAAGGTTGTCGGCCAAACCGATTCCATCGCGGGTGACGTGGTCGAAACACCGATCTCGCCGAAGGACATGCAGGCCACGGCGTATCACCTGCTCGGCTACGACGAATCGACGACGGTTCCCGATCAACAGGGTCGCCCGCACCCGATTGCCGGCGATGGCCGAGTCAGGCAGGAGTTGATCGGATAGCTGCACATTGAATAAGTCGTGGAATAAGAATAAGTGGAATGAGAATAAGTCGTGCCACGGCTCTGTGAGCCGTGCGAACGGTCACACGCCTTGCGAAATCCACACGGCTGACACAGCCGTGGCACACGAGCGAATCACACCGGCCAGGGCCGCTGACAACGGAGGTATCTCGATGCAGACCATCATGGAACGACTCAAACCATCGACCCGCACTCTTCTGCTGGGGGCGATCTGGGCACTCGCGTTCACTTTCGGAGGAACGTCGGTCACCCTCGGCCAACCGGGGCCGAATGCAAACTCGGAACCGGTTCGCCCCGAAACGTTCGGCGCGAAGGGGGACGGCAAGACGAACGATCAGGTCGCGGTTCAGCAGGCGTTCGACGCCGTGCTCAAAGCGGGCGGTGGACGGATTGAGTTCACCCGCGGGCGGACCTACTTCCTCGGCGACCTGCCGACGTTCCTGGCCGCGGGCGTCAACGCCGAGAATCTGACCAATGCCGTGATCGAAGGCAACGGCGCGACACTGGTCGTCAACACGACCGAGAAATTCACGACGGAGATCCTCAACCTGACCAACCCGTTAAACGTCCGCATCAACAACCTGAAGTTTCGAGACACGGGGATGGACTGGTTTCAGAACTGGAAGGGGGCCGTCGCCATCCGGCTGGTGGCGTCCGGACCGGCCGGGGAGGTGGGCGATGTCACTGTCACCAGTTGTACCGCCGAGCATGTGCTGACGTTTGTCTCGTGCGCCGGGGGTGGATTCCGGCGACTGCGCGGCGTCACCGTGAACGACTGCAAGACCTTCAACAGCTACTACGGAATCAACTGTCAAAACGATGGCGACAACCTGACCGCCTCGAAGTACGTCTGCAAGAATGTGCGGCGGCCCTACTTCGTCTATGGCATCGAACATCACAACGTTGAGGTGACGATCGATCACGACGGAAAGGCGCGCGGAGCCTCCTCGGCGTGCCTGATCAACAACCACGGGCGGGACACCAAGGACGTGAAGCTGAAGGCGACGTTTACCGGCGACACGTCCCAGTATCTGACGGGGCTCGATCTGGAGCATCAGCGGGCGAGCGCCGACGGAGGCCTCATCAGCGACATTGACGCGACCATCGAGATTTCCAAGGGGAGCGCGATGGTTCCCGTGCGGTTCCGTTCGTATCACATCAACGAGAAGAAGGAGTACGTCGAGCAGGACACGACGGCCAACCGCTGGGACGGAATCAAGCTGAGTGGCAAATTGCTCACGACGGGTCCGGAATCAATTGCGTTCGGGAAGTTGACCGCGCAGGGAGCGGAAGGGCGACTGACCCTCGACTCGAAAATCGTGTTGCGAGGCTCCAAGAAGCCGAACAATCCGGCCTTTGTCATCAGTACCGACGCCGGTTCGAAGTGAGGGCGCTCAGCCCGGATGATTCATGGTCCCTCGTGAAGTAGTCGCAACCTGTCTGTAGCTGAGTTCGCAAGAACTCAGCCGAACTCACCTTCACCACTGAGTTCTTGCGAACTCAGCGACAGCCCCATGAATAATCCGGGTTAGAGATGCCGACGCCTTACTTCTTCGCCTTCGGCAGGACCGCGTTCATTCCGTCCCGCCAGACGGCAAACGACCTGGCCATCTCGGCGGCGGTCGGCTGGAGCGGGACCAGTGACGGATCAAAATCGACGTACAGTTTCTGGAACCACGCAGGATCGAAGTCGGGGTTCGGCGAGTTCTCCTGCGCGCCGATGCTCTTCCGCCACGCCTTCAGCTTGTCGTGGAGTTGGCTGACGAGATCCACGTGATCGGTGGCGATGTCGTGCCGCTCACCGATGTCTTTGGACAGGTCGTACAACTCGACGCGGCCGGTGTCGTAGTGGGCAATCAGCTTCCAGTTCCCCTCACGGATCGCACCGGCGGGACGGCCCCCCTGATTCGTGTAGTGCGGGAAGTGCCACATCAACGGACGCGGCGGCAGATCGCGCCCCTGAAGCAGTGAAGCGAGGCTCACGCCGTCCAACGCCGGGTCGAGCTTCACACCGCACAAGTCGAGCAGCGTCGGGACCAGATCGGTGTTGATGACCGGCGCGTCCACCACTCGACCGGCCTTCACGTGGGTCGGCCAGCGCACGATCAGCGGGATGCGCAGGCCACCTTCGTAAAGGTAGCCCTTGCCGGCGCGATAAGGCGTGTTGTGCGTGGCCGGTGTGTGCGGGGTCTCTTGTACGTGCAGACCGCCGTTGTCGGACGAGAAGACAAAGATGGTGTTGTCGGTCAGTTTCAGTTCGTCCAGCCGGGCCATCAGCCGACCGACCGAAGTGTCCAGCGTTTCGATCATCGCCGCGTAGATCGGGTTGAACGAGTCCCTGTATTTCTCGACCAACCCCGCCTGCGCCGCCAGAGGGACGTGCGGGTTGTTGTGCGGCAGGTAGAGAAAGAACGGGCGGTCCCGGTTGTCGGTGATGAACGTCTCGGCGGCGGCCGTCAGGTCATACTCCCCCTTGCCCCCTTCCGTGTCCGATGGCGGTGTGTTGGCCTTGCCGACGTGGACAACGTCAAACCCCTGCTCCTGCGGACCAAACCCCTGCCCGCCGAGATGCCACTTCCCCACGCAGGCCGTCACATAGCCGGCCGACTTGAGCGACTCGGCGATCGTCACCTCTTCGAGCGGCAACTGCATCGCAATCTTCGGATGCAGCAGCTTCTGCGACACACAGTTGGCCCGGCCGGGCAGAAACGTCGTGAGATGCAGCCGCGCGGGAGCCTTGCCCGTCATCACCGCCGCTCGCGACGGCGAGCAGATCGGCTGCGCACAGTACGCCGACGTGAACCGCGTCCCCTGCGTGGCCAGCTTGTCGAGATGCGGCGTCTGCTGATCCCGGCGGCCGTAACAACCGAGGTCGTTGATCCCCAGGTCGTCCGCAAACACAAACACGATGTTCGGCGGACGCTCGGCCGCCAGAGACATCCGGCCCGCCAACACGACAAGAGCGATCAGCAGCCGCATGGCGAAGTCCTCTGCATTTCTGACTTCGGAGCGGGGCGGCGTCAGCCCGCGTCTTGTCTTTCGGAGCGGGGGACGTGAGTCCCCTGGTTCCGCTCTGTTC
>JANODP010000507.1:0-6056 GCA_031412755.1 Schlesneria sp.
TTCAGGCAGAGTGACCGCTGGACTGACGACGACCGACTCCTGTTTGAATCACCAATTCCAACGTCTCTCGACCGCCTGGCCCCCACACCCTAACCCACTCCCCCGAAGACGGAGGAGAGGGGACAGGAAAAAGACCACCAATTAGCGACTGCACCCTAGTGGCACGCCAACTGTATTCTCGCATTCGATTGAGCAGGGTCACCGCGCACAATGGTGTTGGCGTCCACAGAACCGGGGCGTCTCACCATCCCGTCCTTTTCATGATTGTCTTGCGACGGGGTCGGCCGACAACATCGCCTGCAATTCGCGAGACCACGCCCGTTCGCCGCCGGACAGGAATCGGGCAACCAGGGCATGAATCGGATGGATGAAGCGCCCGGTCCAGAGCAATCCCTGTCCCAGACGCAGGGCTGTCGTCCGGCGGTGCGGCGAGGGGGCGTCTGCCTTCTGCAGCGCGATCGGATCCCAGAAGA
Source organism: Schlesneria sp. (assembly GCA_031412755.1). GTDB lineage: Bacteria > Planctomycetota > Planctomycetia > Planctomycetales > Planctomycetaceae > Schlesneria. The sequence goes on from JANODP010000507.1 coordinate 474, forward strand.
ACCGCCCCGCATAAGGATGCAGTCCCGCTCGCACGAAGAGTTTGTCGTCCCCCGAATGCTTCAGATTCGACGCCAGGTGCGTCGGCTGGTACGGCTCCACAAAAAAAAACGGTGAATGAGTGATCAGGAAGCCCCCCGGCCGGAGCCAGTTGGCAAACTCCGAAACCATCTCCGGAGGGGACGGAAGGTGTTCGAGCACATCGAGGCAGACGACAAGATCGTACTCCCCCGGCGCGATCTGATCCGTGGACGTGATGCGCGAGACGGAGACGTTGTTCAGCGCGAAGACCTGTTCCCCGAACGCGGCGGCATCGTCGGACGGTTCGAGAAACGTCACCCGACATCCGGCCAATGCCAGGAACGCACTGTCGAATCCCATCCCATCACCGAAGGCCAGCACGCGGGCCGACTCGAGTTTTTCCCGCCGCACGAAATCTCCGATCCACTGCCGCATCGTGTTCTTGAGCGGGCTCCGGTTCCAGACGGCGCAGGCGTACAGGAACGCCTTCGTCGTCCGGTAGAACTCGCTCATCTGCTCGGTCCAGACATGCGGCGTGAGACCGAACGCCCGGGCATCGCGCGTCACGTTGGCCCCGCTCCGGTTCAACTCGTCCAACAGCCGCTGAATCACGGCGGCACGGGACTCCCCGCCATGCTCGATCAGCGCGGCGACCAGGGTCTCGTTGTCGTTCAGCGGGGGAAACAGTCCCGGAGGGGGTGAAGATCGGCTCATACGATTCGCGGGGGCTCTTGGAGTGTTGGTTCGGTTGTCATGCCGCGGAATGCGGGCGGTCACACGGAGCGCTTCGCCCACAGCATGCCGGTTTGCAGCAGGAAGCGATCGAGCAGCGTCCGCTCGATCGTCACGTCGAATCCGGCAGACTTCAACCGGTCCACGATCCGTCGATGATCGTGCGACGGATGAAGCTCGTGAAATTCCAGCACGATGCGCGAGATGCGGCCGAGCGTTTCATCGCTGATCGAATCGAACACGGCGTACTCTCCACCCTCGCAATCGACCTTGAGGAAATCGACCCGATCGATGTTCTGAGTCCGCAGGATGTCGTCCAGGGTATGGCACGGGCACAAGACCCGGACCGGTGCTTCCTGTTCCTTGCGCCAGAGCAACTTGATCAGCCGTTGTCCCCACCGGGCGGGCTGAAAACTGGCGGCGTGCGTGACGGCATTGAAGCCGGGGTATTCCAGCAGTTCGAGCGTCCCCGGCTTGTCGCTGACGGCGCCGCGGACGATGGAAACATTCTGGATTCCGTTCAGCGCGAGACTCTGTTCCAGGCAGTCGATCACTTTCGTCGGTTCAATCGAGACGACGCGCGCCGCCTGCGGGGCGGCCCACAGCGCGAACACTCCGATGTTGCCCCCGATGTCCACGACCGTATCCGTCGGGCGAAGTTCAAACCCCGGTCGGCGGTAAGCCTGATTCCGGAACACCTCCTTGATGATGAACTTCGCACAGCCCACTTGCTGCCGGGAGCACAGGGCCAGTTTTAGGCCGTTGGGAAGAGGAATGACGAGCGAATCGGAAGCATCCACCGCGAGTGACCCCGGACAAAGTGTTTCAAACGAGCCGCACCACCGAGGAGGGTGACGACACCCCGAATGCCTCGGCTGACACTGCTCTTCTCGGTGAGTCTAGCAGGAGCACTGAGCCATTGCGTCACATCGGCACGTCAACTTTCACGCGCACGTTCGACGGAGCCGAGGCACCCCACACCGGAACTTTTCGTCTTCATCTTTCTGCCTCTCTCTTTCTGTCTACCTCTTCTGACCAAAACAAAGAAGGAGACATAAAGAGAGAGGCAGAAAAATGAAGCACGATGCATTGGTGCGTACATGTGAGAGATGACGCAGGGACTGGTGGGCGTGGTCTATTTCTGTCCGCTTCCCTTCCGCAGCAGCGTGAACGTCACCTTCTGCCGCGAGACGTTTGCCCAGAGGTATGCCTCCAGCCGTGTGTGATCGAGCAACCGCTGTGCTTGGGACTCGAAGTCTTTCGCCGCGGTGTCCAGCGCCGTCAGGTGGAACGCGACATCGGGGCCGGCCAATCGCAGGGGTTGCTGCGCGATCGTCCGTCCGTTCCAGATCACTTCAACGTCTTGCTCGACGACTGCCTCGCCGCCGAAGACGTGCGTCATGGCTTCGTGGTACAGACCAAGCTCCAGTCCCGTGCCCCAATCCCGCAGCAGCTCAATCAGTGAATCTCGAAAGAGACACGCCGTCGGATGCTGTGTCTGATAACACGAGTCATCAACTTGGAACTAAACGCGGTCAGCGTGCCGCAGCGTGGTGTTGACGAACTCTTCCTCGACGCGCGGCGGTTTGAGATTGACGAGCTTCCCATGCGCCAATTCCAGCAACATCAGGTAGTTCAGCAACTGTGCCCGATGCGGATTGGTGAGCTGCTCGACCGACTTGATTTCAAACGCCGCCCCGCCCTCAACTAACACGTCAAGAAACCGCGTCGTCGTGAAGTCACGCCACGCGAGGTCGATGGGCACTTCGACTTCCACACCCGGCAGACTGGCCACCAGAGCCTGCTTGTAAACCCGTTCGACGAAGAACCGCCCCAGTTCGGTTTGCAGTCGATAGACGACGCCCATGACCTCGTAAGCGATCTCACCAAACTCGCCTTGCGTCAGCCGCCGAATGGGCGTCTTCACCGTGATGGGCATGATCTGGTCTCGCAAAAAGAACCGTCCTCCTGTGCCTCCCCAATCTTCATCTTTCTGCCGCTCTCTTTCTGTCTACCTCTTCTTGGCCAGACAAAGAAGGAGACAGAAAGAGAGCGGCAGAAAGATGAAGCGAAGGGCGGGGAGATGGAAGGCCGACATCGGTCACGCCCCTCATACGCGGCAACTTTGCCAAGCGGGCTCTCTTGATTGACTGAGCGGGCTGTGCCACTGCTTCGGAGTCCTCGGAGAAGCAGTGTTCTTCGCGGCGTGACCTTACACCGGCACTGCTTCTCCGAGGACTCCGCAGCAGTGGCACGCCCAACTTGCTTGCAAATCAAGCCGGGCTACCCCGCCCACGCCACAGCCTCGTCCACTACAGAAACAGACTTTGCGCTAGAGCCACACGGAAGACGCCATGTTGTCGAAACTCGCTGTGCGTAAATCTGGCGCAAAGAAGTGGGTACCCCAAGTCCAATATCTTCTTCCCTTAAAATCGTTGTGCTGCGCGAGAAAGCCCACACTGAAAACCATTTTGAATGAGCTTGTCCGATCGTTGAATCCAATCCAACTCAGATTCCCTTTACCGACCAATTTCCACGCGCCCGTGTAGTTATACCCGTCAAAGAGGATGGCACTGTTGATGATCTTGGCATCAATCGCCTTCTGAAGAAGTTCCAACGAATCGTGAGTAAGCCCCGTCTTCTTCGACAACTCGAGATAGGCCTTCGTCGCTCGTTCATCTTCGATTTGGCGTCGAGCCACCAATTCCTTTTCCGGCGTTTTGGCCTGGTCCATCAGAAACTTGCGAACGTCCTCGCGTACTTTCGAAATGGCCTCGCCATTGGGAGTCCCCTTCAAGTCAGCAACCATGTCCTCTTCTTTGAGATAGATCCGCAACGTGTTCTTCTCAGAAGTTGCACCATTCGCGATCACCAGCGAATCATTTTCACGAAAGAGTTGGTCGAATTTATTACGGTCAATCTTCTTGTCTTTGAAAACATACGTGGGAGGATACGCGGGAGAAATAGCGGGGGACGTCATCGTGTTGCTCCTACTACCCAAAGGATTGGACTCGGCACATTTTACACCGGTCGGAATGATACCATTTTGGGATACAATACAAGTTAAACGGTGACGCATTTATTAATAAACAGCAAAAAACTGGGAGCAAGAAAACTGGGGCGTTGAGTGCATGCAGCAACGCGAAACGCACCGAATCTGTGTGTTGCGATCAACACCAATGCGTTCCGATTCGTTACATACTGCCCCCGTTCTATATTTCTCTCGAACAACTCAACCAAGAATGTCCCGTACGACATTTCCCGCAACATCGGTCAATCGTTGGTCTCGGCCTTCGTGGAAGTAGGTGAGTTGTTCGTGGTCGAGGCCGAGGATGTGCAGGATGGTGGCGTGGAGATCGTGGACGTGGACGGGGTGTTCGGCGGCGCGGAGGCCGAAGTCGTCGGTGGTGCCGTGGGCCAGGCCGCCCTTCACCGCGCCGCCCGCCAGCCAGACGGAGTAGCCCCACGGATTGTGGTCGCGGCCCTTGCCCTGTTCGCTCATCGGCATGCGGCCGAATTCGCCGCCCCAGATCACCAGCGTGTCGTCCCACAGGCCGCGGCGCTTCAAGTCGGTGAGCAACGCGGCGACGGGGCCGTCGGTGCGGCGGCTCATCTCGGTGTGATTGCTGAGGACGTCGTTGTGAGCGTCCCAGCCGTTTGTGTCGCCCGAGTAAAGCTGCACGAAACGGACGCCCCGCTCCAACAGTCGCCGCCCAAGCAGACAGCGCGTGCCGAACTCGGCCGTCTTCGAATCGCCCAGGCCGTAAAGCTGCTGAGTCTCTGCCGTCTCCTGCGTCAGATCGACGGCCTCGGGCGCGGCGGACTGCATGCGGTAGGCGAGCTCATACGACGCGATGCGGGCCGAGAATTCGTCGGTCTCGCCATGCTCGTGCCAGTGCTTGCGATTGAGTTGCTGCGCGAGGTCCAACACGCGCCGCTGCTGTGATTCGGTGAGGCTGGTCGGACGATTCAGATTGAGGATCGGTGCGTTGCCGGGACGGACAGTCGTCCCCTGGAAGCTGGCGGGGAGATAGCCGCTGCCCCACGCGGGCGGTCCTCCCTTGATGCCACCGCCGGGATCGGGGAGGACGACGAAGGCGGGCAGGTTCTGGTTCTCGGTCCCCAAGCCGTAGGCCACCCAACTGCCGAGGCTCGGCCGCCCCATCAGGATACTCCCGGTATTCATCTGATAGACCGACTGCGGATGATTCACGCTATCGCCGTGACAGCTTCTCAGCACACAGAGTTCGTCCGCGTGCCGAGCGATCTCGGGGAGGAAGTCGCTGATCTCCAGACCCGACTCGCCGTGCCGACGAAACGGTTTGACGGGACCGAGCAACGGGTTCGTCGCCACCTTGCGGCGCGTCATCACTTTGCCAAACTCTTCGGGCAGAGGCTTGCCCGCCTGCCGAATGAGTTCCGGTTTGGGATCGAACAGATCGACCTGACTCGGTCCGCCGTGCATGAAGAGATAGATGACGCGAGTGGCCCTCGGCACGACATGTGGCGGACGAGGCATCATCGGCGACGCGGTCGTTGGTGCGGCGACCGTTCGCCGTTCGTCGGCCAGCATCGCAGTCAGTGCCACCGCACCGAAGCCGCCTCCCGCTTCGAGCAGGAAGCGGCGGCGGGATGAACCGAGCGGCATCGTTTGTTCGGTGATCGGCATCGATGGACTCCCAGCAGATTTGGAGGATGGGCACTCCTGCCCGTCCTGTCTTGTCATCTCGAACGTCAGGGGTGGGTGCCGACCCCTGACGTGGAACCCTAGAGCGCATTTCAAAACTCGTCCTGCTCTTGAAAAACTAGCCCGACGCGCGAGCGAGGGCTGA
>JANODP010000508.1:0-2909 GCA_031412755.1 Schlesneria sp.
CCCAACCCGCCGCCACCCATAACTTTTTTCGGGCGGGGGGGCCGGGCCCCCCCTGATAACTCGCCCCCCCCGTTGGCGGCCGTGTTCTGGGCACACCCCCCCCCCGCTCCGAAAGATGATGATGTTCAGGGGACTCACGTCCCCCGCTCCGAAAGATGATGACTTGAGCCGATTTCCCGGTCCGTGACAATTTTCTTGAAAATTGCTCTTCGCGCGTTTCGGCCTCTGAACTATACACCCGCCGCTTCGATGGTCTCCCCATCAAGCAGGCCGGTTCTCCCACCGGTTGCAGGCCAGTCTGATGGTTGTCTCCCCTCACAATTCCTGTCCGGACGGGTTCGAACACGAAGGAATCTTCATGTCCAAGCAAATCGCATTTGTATTGACTGGCCTGACCCTCGCGATGTCGTCGGTCGGCTGCTGTTGCCTCGGTGGTGGAGGCTACGGCATGAATCGCTGTGCTCCGTGCAACACCGGATGCCCGCCGAACGGTGGCGGCTACTACACGCCGCAAGCCGGCGCGATGTACCAAAGCTACGACGCCAGCTCGACGGCTTATCTGTCGGGGACGACTCAAACCACGGCCATCGTGCCCAACTCCGCCATGATGGGTGCGCCGATCATGGCCTCGCCCGGCGGCGGTTACACCACGACCGCGCTCGTTCCCACGAACTCGCTGCCGACGTTCTGATCACCCGCTGCAGGCAAGCCGACGGTCGCCACTGTCGAGCTGCTCATCACGAACAACTCCAGCCCGGCAGACGCTCTTGGTGTCAGCCGGGCTTTTTTGTTTGTTTGGTCGCCAACGAGGGGGCGGGACGATGCGGGCGGCCTCGGCTCACGGAGCTTCTTCGGCTCACTTCGAGGTGAGGAAGATGCGCCGGAAACGAGCGTGATGTCAGGCCGCTCGATCAGCGCGACGAATGTCGTCGCGGTCGCGCTCGTCCCGGGCCTGCCCGGCGTTCGTCTGGTCGGAGTGATGGCGTTCGGCCAGTTTTTCGAGGGCCTTCACCGCGGTGTCGGCCTCCAGCAAGTCCAGGCGCTGCAATGCCGACTGGGCGATGGCTTCGCTCAGCGCGGCTTCTGCGATGGCGAGTTCCCGCGCCAGATGCCTGGCATGGTGTTGTCGGACCAGTGCCTGCTCGGCCGTCCAGCCCGGGGTCGCTTGCAGCGTCCGCAGTTCGTCCAGCACGTGCAGCCGCTCGTCCGCGATCCGGTCCCGTTCCGTTCGGAGCGTCGACTCGCGCGCCTGACCCAGCGCGAAGGCCTGCCGCTTCACATCGCGTTCGGTCTCGCGAATCCTCAACACGGTGTCGAATCGAAACGGCACAGACATGACTCGGCCCTTCCTTCTCCTGCCTCCCCTCGCCCCTCTGGGGAGAGGGGTCGGGGGTGAGGGGCAACCCGCGGTACACGCTTCAATGTCATTCAGTTCTCGTCGATGTGAGTCCCTCAGTCCGCTGAGTCTTCGTGTGGTGTGTCCTCGTTGTGGTCGAGAGCTTTCACAATCGGATGCCCTGCCGTGACCGCAGGCCATCCCTCTCGAAGTCGCTTCAATTCCGTCAAGCCGATCACCGCGTCCGCCAGCGACGAGCCTTCGCTTTTGTCCTGTTGCAGGAACGCCTGAATCGGCTCTTGCAGACGCAGGGCCGCATCGACGAGGGCGTTCGCGCCGGTTTGGTACGCGCCGATCGAGATGAGATCGTCCGCCTGCCGATGCGCCGCGAGCAACTGTCGCAGCGACGCGGCGGCCTGCCGGTGTTCTGCGCGTGCGACGTCGGTCATCAAACGCGAGAGGCTCGCCAGGACGTCGATGGCCGGGAAGTGACCGAGTTCCGCCAGCTTGCGGCTGAGCACCACGTGGCCGTCGAGCGTGCCGCGCACGGCATCGGCGATCGGCTCGTTCGTATCGTCCCCTTCGACGAGGACCGTGTAGAAGCCGGTGATGCTGCCGCGATTCGTGCGGCCGCTCCGTTCGAGCAGCTTCGGCAACAGCGCGAACACGCTCGGCGGGTAACCGCGCGTCGCGGGAGGCTCACCGGCGGCGAGGCCGATCTCGCGCTGCGCCAGCGCGAACCGCGAGACGCTGTCCATCACCAGCAGCACGTCGCGGCCGGTGTCTCGAAAGTATTCGGCGATGGCCGTGCCGAGGTACGCCGCACGCAGTCGCAGCACGGCGGGATCGTCTCCCGTGGCGACGACCACCACGCTGCGAGCCAGCCCTGCGGGGCCAAGATCCCGTTCGATGAACTCGCGCACCTCGCGACCTCGCTCGCCGATCAGGACGACCACGTTCACATCCGCCTCGGTCGCGCGGGCCATCTGCCCCAGGAGCGTGCTCTTGCCCACGCCGCTGCCAGAGAAGATGCCCAATCGCTGGCCCTTGCCGCACGTCAGCAACCCATCAATCGCGCGAATGCCGGTCCCGAGTGGCTGATCGATGCGCGGCCGGTGCATCGGCGAAATCGACTGGCCTTGCAGCGCGACGCGATGCGGCAGCACGGCCGGTGGCCGGTCGTCGAGGAACCGTCCGCGCCCGTCGATGATCCGCCCGAGCAACCCGTCGCCAACGCGGGCTCCGGGAACCGACTGCTTCAGGACGCAACTCGTGCCGCGCCGAATGCCGTGCAGTTCGCCGTAGGGCAGCAGCAGCGTGTCGTCACCCGAGAAGCCGACGACTTCCGCCTCGACACTCGCCCCGTGTTCGGCTTCGAGTTTTGCAACCGCTCCCACCGGAGCGGGAAACCCGGCGACGGCCACCGTCAGCCCGACGATCCTCGACACGCGACCGCTCAACCCCACCGGCATCGCGCGGTGGATGTGGTCGAGCAGGGTCGAGGGTTGATGGTCGAGGGTTGAGGGCATGCGAGTGACTTTGTTTTGTCCCCCTCGCCCCCTTGGGGAGAGGG
>JANODP010000509.1:0-14763 GCA_031412755.1 Schlesneria sp.
CGATCGGATCGGGGCGCGGCGACATCCGTGATCAAGCGGGCCGAGCGATTGAACGTCACGTAGTTCCAAGCCCACTGGATCAGCACGAGAACCCGGTTCTCAAACCGGACCAGTTGCATCAGATGCACGAACAGCCAGATCAGCCATGCGGTGAATCCGGTGAACTTCCAACGGCCCAACTGAGCGACCGCCGCCGACCGGCCGATCGTCGCCATGCTGCCGTAGTCGCGGTACTCGAACGGTGGCAGCGATTGGCCTCGCAACCGCGCGGCGATCAGCCGGGCCGCATACTGGCCCTGTTGAATCGCCGTCGGAGCCACGCCCGGCAACGGCATCCCCTGCTTGTCGACACAATGGGCGAGGTCTCCCAGCACGAAGACCTCGGGATGATGGGGCAGCGTCAAATCGGGCTGCACGAGGAGGCGTCCCATGCGATCCGTCTCGCAACCCCCCGCGGCGGCCAGCTTCCTGCCCAGCGGTGACGCCTCCACTCCCGCCGCCCACAGAATCGTGTGAGCCGTGATCGTCTCTGGCATGGCCTCCGCCGCCATCGACTGCAGCACGACGCTTCCCTCATCAAGCGATTGCACGCGAGTCGACGTTCGCAATTCGATCGACATCCGCCGCAGGCGACTGGCAGCAGCGGCACTGAGATCGGGAGGGAACGCGGTCAGCACCCGGTCGGCCAGATCGACGAGCACGATCCGCGCATCGGCCGGGTTGATGTGGCGGTAGTCGTACTTCAGCGTGTGCGACGCGATCTCGGCCAGCGTCCCCGCGAGTTCGACTCCCGTCGGCCCGGCCCCGATGATGACAAACGTCAGCCACTCGCGCCGCCGCTGCGGATCGGTCTCGCGCTCGGCCGCTTCAAACGCGGAGAGGATGCGGTGGCGGATGTCGAGCGCATCCTCAATCGACTTCAAACCGGGAGCCGCGTTGGCCCACTCGCCGTGTCCGAAATAACCGGTCTGCGAACCGGTGCAGACGATCAACGTGTCGTAGCCCAATTCTCCATCGGCCAGTTTGAGGCGACGCCCTGCCAGATCGAAGTCGGACACCTCAGCCAGCAACACCTCGACGTTGCGTTGTCGCCGCAGGATCGACCTCAGCGGCGCCGCGATGTTCCCCGGCGAAAGCCCGCCCGTCGCGACCTGATAGAGCAGCGGTTGAAACAGATGAAAGTTGCGACGATCCACCAGCGTGATCTGCACGTCCGCCCGCCGCAGCGACCGAGCCGCATTCAGTCCCGCAAAGCCGCCCCCCACGATCACGATGCGCGGACTGTCAGTCGTTTGGCTGTTGGCACTCATCTCTCCAACACCCGCAGCATCCCCTTGCAGAAATCGGGCAGGTCGTCGGGCTTGCGGCTGGTGACGTGGTGGCGGTCGATGACGACGGCCGCGTCCTCGAACAGGCCGCCGGCGTTGATGAGGTCGTCCTTGATGCCGGGCGAACCGGTCACTTTCACGCCGCGATAGACGTTCGCCGAGATCGGGATCCAGCCGCCGTGACAGATCGCCGCGACCAGTTTGCCCGCCGAGGCGAACTCGCGCGTCAGGCTCAGCACTTTCGGATCGCGCCGCAGTTTGTCGGGCATCCACCCGCCGGGGCACAGCACACCGTCGAAGTCGGCGGAGTTCATCTCGCTGATCGCCGCATCCGACTTACATGGGTAGCCGTTCTTCCCGCGATAGGTCTTATGAGCCTCGGCTCCCGCCACGACGACCGCGGCCCCCGCTTCGATCAGCCGCAGCTTGGGGTACCACAGTTCGAGGTCTTCGTAATCGTCGCCGACAAAAATCAGCACGCGTTTTCCGCTGAGAGACATCTTGGTTCCTTCATGACTGGTTCGAGACTCGCCGGGACGTAATCATAGCGGCCATCATGCCACTCGACCCCCAAGCCGCCGCGTTTCTGAACGGCCTCAAGCTGCAAAAGATTCCCCCTCTGGAGGAACTGCCGTTGGAGACGGCCCGCTGGGGGCTGGTGTTGGGCAGCAAGGTGAACCTCGCGCCGCCGGACCTCGCGCAGGTCGAGACCAGAACGATCCCCGGCCCCGACGGTAGCGAGTTGACGATCCGCATTTATTGGCCGCTCGGCGATGGCCCCTTCGGCGCGTGTCTGTACTTTCACGGCGGCGGCTGGGTGCTGAACAACATCGAAACTCACGACGATGTGTCGAGGAGGCTGGCCGCCGCTTCGGGCTTCATGTTCGTCTCGGTCGACTACAGGCTGGCTCCCGAACACAAATACCCCGCCGCGATCGAGGACGGTTACGCCGCGTTGGAGTACGTCGCGCGCGAGGCCCGCGCGCTGAACGTCGATCCCGCCCGCATCGCCGTCTGCGGAGACAGTGCCGGGGGTAACATCGCCGCCGTGCTGTGCCTGATGACGCGCGATCGCGGCGGCCCGCCGATTGCCTTTCAGGCACTGATCTACCCGATCACCGACTGCGACTTCGACCGGCCGTCCTATCGCGACAACGCCGACGGCTACTTCCTAACCACGAAACAGATGAAGTGGTTCTGGAACCAATACGTCAGCTCACCCGAGCAGATGCGCGAAGCGTATGCCTCGCCGCTGCGAGCGGCCTCGTTGCGCGGGTTGCCTCCCGCGCTGATCCAAACCACCGAGTTCGACCCCCTGCGTGACGAGGGCGAAGCCTACGCCGTCGCACTGCGTGAGGCGGGGGTCCCCGTTTCCCTGCACCGGTACGACGGACTGATCCATGCGTTCGTGAAGCGCGTCGATCAGTTCGATGCGGCCTTGGATGCAATCCGCGAGATCGGGGAGGCACTCCGGCGGATTCCGTGCGATTGATTCTTCCGCTCAATTTTCTGGAAAGGCGATCAATGAAAGCGCTCGTTCGATGGTCTGTCTTGCTGGTCGCCGCGTTGGCTGTGATCGTGAACGCTCACGCGGCCGATGCCCCCAGGTTCAATGTGTTGCACATCGTTTCGGACGATCTCTGTGCGCGGCTGGGTTGTTACGGCGATCCGCTGGTGAAGTCGCCGAACATCGACAAGCTGGCGGCTCGCGGCGTGAGGTTCGACAAGGCCTACTGCCAGTTCCCGCTGTGCAATCCGTCGCGTGCTTCGTTCATGACGGGGCTGCGGCCCGACACGACGAAGGTCTACGAGAACGCGACGCAGTTTCGCAAGAAGGTGCCCGATGCGGTGAGCATCCCGCAGACGTTCTCTCGTGCGGGTTATTTTGCGGCTCGTGTGGGGAAGCTGTACCACTACGGTGTCCCCACGCAAATCGGGACCGATGGGTTGGACGATCCTCCCTCGTGGCAGCAGGTCGTCAATCCGAAGGGCCACGACAAGGAGGTCGAGGATCGCATCTTCACGCTGAGCAGGAACGCGCAGGGAGTGCCTCAGTTTGGCGGGACACTCAGTTGGCTGGCCGATGAGGGGGAAGACGCCGCGCAGACGGACGGCATCGGCGCGACCGAGGCGATCAAACTGCTGGAGGCTCACCGGGCCGAGCCGTTCTATCTCGCCGTCGGCTTCTTCCGCCCGCACACTCCCTACGTCGCCCCCAAGAAATACTTCGACCTCTATCCGCTGGAGTCGATCAAGCTGCCAACGTCCCCGGATAACCTGCGCGATCTGTTCCCAAAGCTGGCCCTGAACATCAAGCCGGTGGAAGAGGCGATGACGGACGAACAACGGAAGCAGGCGATTCAGGCGTACAGTGCATCGACCACGTTCATGGATGCTCAAGTCGGACGGGTGCTCGACGCGCTCGACCGGCTCAAGCTGGCGGAGAAGACGATCGTCGTGTTCCACAGCGACCACGGATATCACCTTGGCGAAAAGCGGCTCTGGCAAAAGATGAGCATCTTCGAGGAATCGGCCCGCGTCCCGCTGGTCATCGCCGTGCCGGGCAACAAGGCCAACGGTCAGGCTTGTGGACGAACGGTCGAGTTGGTCGATCTGCACCGCACGCTGGCCGACCTCTGCGGCATCGCGGCCGACAACAAGACCGAGGGAGAGAGCCTGAAGCCGCTCATCCAGAATCCGCAAGCGGATTGGAACCATCCCGCCTACTCGCAGGTCACGCGCGGTGCGGTTGTTGCCACGGACAACACCAAGAAAGCCAAAGCACAACAGGGCGTGATGGGCCGCAGCGTCCGCACCGAACGCTGGCGCTACACCGAATGGGACGAAGGCCGCCAGGGGACGGAACTCTACGACCACGAGTCCGACCCGCGCGAGATGAAGAACCTCGCGACAGACGCCACGCAGGTTGAGACGGTGGCATTGATGAAGCGACTCCTCGCGAACCCGCGTCCGTAGACCGGGCCTGTGATGGCGAGTCGGCAATCCGGGCTTTCGCCTGCTCGCCAACCGGGATAACTTGCTGAAGAGAGATGCCGGTCGCATCTCGTCCGTCGTGACAGGAACTTCGCCATGCCATCGCCCTTTCCCGGAATGAACCCGTTTCTCGAACTGCCGACGTTTTTCCCCGGACTGCACGACCGGTTCATCGACAAAATGAGCGACGCCTTGCAGGCCCAACTGCCCGCCCCTTACTACGCCGACATTCGCGATTGCGTGACCGTCGAGTTCGACGAGCGGCGCATCGAGCCGGACGTCAACATCTTGCACGGAGAGAATTCCGGGGAAGGATCGTCCTTTCTCCACGATGCGAACAGCGGGACGGCGGTTGCCGAGGCGACGCGCGCTCAGCCGCTCCTGATCCGGGCACCTCATGACGAGCACCGCGAAACTTTCCTCACGATCTACGCGGGAGGCGAACATGAACGGCTGGTCACCACGATTGAGATGCTCAGCCCAAGCAACAAAACGCCGGGCACGCAGGGACGCGACCTGTACCTGCTCAAACAGCGCGAGGTTCTGGAAAGCCGCGTGCATCTGGTGGAGATCGACCTGCTGCGCGGCGGTCGCCACACGACGGCCGTCCCCGAGGAGCGACTCAAGGCACAATCGGGGCCGTTCGACTATCAGGTCTGCATTCACCGCTGGAACAAGTTCGGCGACTTCGCCGTCTACACGATCCGGCTCGAAGAGAAGTTGCCGACGATCGACATTCCTCTGCTGCCGAAAGACCCGCCCGTCGCCATCGACCTGCAGGCCGTCTTCGACCGCTGCTACGACACCGGCCCCTATCGCCGCCGCGTCCGCTACGCGGAACTCACCCCGCAACCCGAGTTGACGCCCGCGCGTCTCTCCTGGGCGCGAGAACGTTTGGCGACGGTTCAGCCTTCACCGCAATCGTGAGCCTGCGCGACCGAACGCAGTGGTCTCCAAGTCACTCGCGGGTCCACGGCCCTCGCTCTTCGTTGCCGAGCCAGCGTTCCCCCGCGCAGTTTTCCCGGCCGGTACCGTGTTCGATGTAATAAATCGCGTCTTCCGCCTCTGCGGACATCGGCCACCACAAACCGGGGGCCAGACGATGGTCGTTCGCCGCGATCTCCCGCAGTCGAGGCAACGCGGCGGCGAAACAGGCGTTCGAGCGTTTGGGATTTGTATAGTCGTTCTGCGCCAACTCCGAGATGACGTACATCGAAAAGAACTGGACATCGAGGCTCGTGTCGTTCAGTCCGTTCAGGGCTGTCGTCCACGCGCGACGAAAGAAACTGGTGCGGCGGTCTTGCCCTTGCGAACCGCATCCCAGCGCATCCCCCGCATGGCCACGAATCCAGCCGGGAAGATCGGTGCGCTCGTAGATGCTGAGCAGCACTTCCTCGGCTTCGGGAGTGGGTGCGCACCTGAATCCTCGAATCACCGCTTCGAGCCACTGCCGATCGGGAGACGACGACGCCAACTGGGCCTTCCCGATCCGGAGGAACTCGCGAACCGAACGACCACCACCAAGAAAGGCAAGAGCGTGAGCACACGACAGGCGGGCCGGTGGATCGTCGTGGAGCATCTTCAACAAGACGGCTTCTGCTGCGCGAGTCTTTAACACCGACAGCCACCAGATTCCGAAATCTTTGAGTTTCTGTGGCAGCTTGGGCAATGCTACGATCAACTCGGGGATGGTCGTCACTCCACGAGTGGCCAATCGAGTGACGCATTGAGCGTTCTTGCGATCCATGTCGGAGCAGGACGCTCGACTCTCCTCAGAGCGCTTTGCAACGAAGTCGCTGTAGAGTTCGGTCAGCTTCTTGTCGGCTCGTTTCATTTCGGATACCGATCCCCGAGATGAGAAGACCCCTCACCCTAGCCCTCTCCCCGGACCACCGAAGCGGCGGTGCCCGCCGGGGCGAGGGGACAAAGCCTGAAAACCGACATCAGCGCTAATTCCGGTCGTGGTGGCGTTCGGCGAGGCGTTGGCGGATGTAGGCGGCGCGCGCGACGTTGCGTTCGGCGGATTCGAGCTTGGCGTGGCGGATCTTCTGCAGGTGCGCGGGCTGGGTGTGGATGAACAGTTCGTTGACGAGCGGGATTTCCAAATCGTCGATCAGGCCCATGTTGATTCCCATGCGGACGCTCGACAGCAGGTGCATCGTCTCTTCCGAACTGATCGTCTGAGCCGTTTGCAGGATGCCGTACGCGCGGGACACCTGGTCGTGCAAACCTTGCCGGTTCTCCTTCACCAAGGCTGTGCGGACCCGGCGTTCGTAGGCGAGAATGTTCGGGACGACGTCCTGAATCGTCTTGATGAGTTGCGGCTCGCTCTTGCCGAGCGTGACCTGGTTCGAGATCTGATAGAAGTCGCCCATCGCCTGGCTCCCTTCGCCGTACAGACCGCGCACGGCGAGACCGATCTTTTGCAGCGCCTGGAAGACCTTTGCAATCTCCTTCGTGGCGACGAGGGCCGGCAGGTGCAGCAGCACGCTCACGCGGATGCCGGTGCCGCAGTTGGTCGGGCAGGCGGTGAGATAGCCCAGCCGTTCGCTGAAGGCGTACGTCACCTCGGCTTCGATGGCGTCGTCGATCTTGTCGATCTCGGCCCAGCAGTCGTCGAGGGCGAAGCCGCTGCGCAGGACCTGCATCCGCAGATGGTCTTCCTCGTTGATCATCAGGCTGACGTTCTCTTCGTCGCTGATGCCGACGCCGCGCCGGCCCAGGGTTTCGGAGTGCTCGCGGCTGATGAGCTGCCGCTCGACGAGCATCTGCCGGTCGAGGACTTCCAGCGCACTGACCGGGATGTAGTTGAGCCGCTTGCCGGCCGGTCGGTGTTCGATCAGGCCGTGCAGCAGTTCCTCGATCTCGGCCCGCGCGGTGTCGTCGGCCCGCGCGGGGAACGGGAACTGCGCCAGATTGCGTGCCAGCCGGATGCGGCTGGACATCACGATGTCGGATTCGGGTCCGGTCGCCCGCAACCATTCACCGCTCGTTCGTGTCAGGGACTCGAGGTCCACGTCGATTCCCTTGTAGCACCGGCTGCCAGCGTGTGCGTTTTCATATTCTTACTCGTCATCGTCATCGTCATCCTCTTCCACACCGCATCAGTCATCAGCCAAGAGGAGCAAGAGTAAGATTATGAGTAAGAGTAAGATTATGAGTAAGAGTAAGATTATGAGTAACAGGACGCACAAGCTGGCAGCATGTGCGAGGAACTCCGTCCTGCCGGTCCAAACTCAGGCTTCGTGCGGCGCGTGGACTGTTCGTTCGTTCTCGATCGTTTGAATCTCGTCTCGAATTCTGGCGGCCTCTTCGTAGCGTTCCTCTTCGATGGCGGCCCGCAGTTCGCTGCGCAGCTTGATCAACCTGAACTGTCGCTGGCTGGAGTCCGGAGCCCGTTTGGGAACCTTGCCGCAGTGTTCGGTCTCACCGTGGATGGTCTCGAGCAGCGGCAACAACTCATCCTCGAAGACCGTGTAGTCGTGAGGACACCCGAGTCGCCCCCCTGCCCGGAATTCTTTAAAGGAGATCCCGCAGTTCGGACAGACCTGCTGATCGATCTCGTCCAGTTCCTCGCCCGGGTCGTCGGAGGCTCCGGCGGGAGCCGATTCCGCCTGCTCCTCGGGGGACTGGCTGAGGTACTCCTTCGCACAGGCCTCGCACAAATGCAGGGCCTGCACCTCGCCCTGCCGAAGTTCGGTGATGTGCAGCACGGCGGGCTTGGAGCAACGTCCACACTTTTTCATGTCGGGTTCGCATTCACCGCAGCAGCCGTGGTTGGTCTCAATGGGAATCGGCAGGGATTCTAGCTGGCCTCAGAGGGGTGTCAATCGGGTGACGCCGCACCAATTCGCAGGCGTCCTCAGGGAAAATTCTTGAACGTCTTGATGCGCAGCGAACTGTTGGAGGCCTGAATCCGTTCCCGGCCCGCTCCGCCATCGAAGAGGGTGATCGCCACCGTGGAGCGGTTCGTAATCAACAGAGCGTCGTCTCCCGATCCGAACTGCAAGGTGGAGATGTTGACGGTGGCCTGGGTGATGGTGAGTGTATCGTTGCCGCCCCGCAGGTCGGCCGTCATCGCCAACGGTCCGGTGTGAGCGACCGAATACACCGCGAGACCGTTGACGGTTGTCCCGCCCACGCCGGTGATTTGCAGGAACCCACTCTGGATCGTCAGGGTGATGTTGTTGTTGAATGAATCGCCGGTCAGCAACAACGTTCCTGTGCCGTAGAGCGCCCGAACGTCATTGTTTCCCGGTGCGGCCCGGACGCTCGTCACGGCCGGTCCTATCAGCCACAACAACCCGGCACAGGCCACTGCCACGTGGCTCAGCCGGACCATGCGTCGTCCGGGTTGAATCGTCCGGTTTTTCGCTTGGAGTCGGTTCATCGGTTCACTTTCCCGTCTTCATCTCGCCGATCGGTGCCGCGGGCGGTGCGTCGCCACATCAATTTTGACCGTTCGGCCCGGCAACAACACAATGTCGGAGTCGATGGCGACCGTCAAGCAGCCTGTCGCTGGGTGAGGTCTTAGCAGCGTGGGTCAGAAGTTTGAAACCCGACACGTGCGTTGAAAATCGTGGAAAAGCCGGAAGATCACTTTGCTTCTTCCCGGTGTTCCATCGACAGTTGTTCGCCAGAAGCAGCATAGGTCGTCGCTAGACGAAAGCCATTTGGCCCAGGCTCATATCGAAACAGATCATGCACGAGGTGACTGCCGTCTTCAGGATAGTTGAACGGAAGGTCACTCAGACTTTCGGGGAATCTGCCGTGCTCCACACGGTACTCAGCCAGTAGCTGAACAATCGATGGTGCGAGTGCCCGTTGGCATTTCTCAATGCCACCGAGGCGGGCTACGCGGACTTGGTTTGCACCCAAGGCTAAGATGGCCAGCAGGGCGGCGATGATTGCGTACCTACGCATTGCGGCTCCTCCCCCAAGTGTGAGGCAGAGAGTGTACCAAAAGAGAAGCCTTGCGATGATGAGTCGCGGGGCTGTGTTGGCTTGTCACGCTGCCGCTCAGCGCTGGGCCAACTCTTCGATCAGTTCACGGATCGTCCAGACATGATCGGCAACGCCACTGGCCATCGCTGGACGCTGCCCCTCCGTTCCGAGTAGCCTCGTCAGACATCCTGTCTGCGAAGAGTGCCTACAGCAAAACGCCGATCGATTGAATCACTGCGGCCCGGGGAGATGACATGCTGGCTGTTGATGTTTCCAACCTGCGCGTGAAGTACGGCAAGCTCGAAGCGGTGAAAGGGATCACGCTGCAGATTCCGCCGGGCGAAGTCTTCGGGTTCATCGGTCCGAACGGGGCGGGCAAGTCCTCGACGATCCGCGTTCTCGCGACCCTGCAACCGAAATACGAGGGCCGCGCGAAGATCATGGACCTGGATGTCCGCTCCAAGCCGCATCTCGTCCGGGAAAAGATCGGCTACGTTCCCGACTTCTTCGGCGTGTACGAAGACCTGACCGCGCGCGAGTACCTGCATTTCTTCGCCGCCGCCTACCAGCTGCCGGTGTCGCGGCGCAAGGCGGTGGTGGATGACGTGCTGCAGTTGACGGATCTGACCCACAAGATCGACTCCCAGGTCGATTCGCTGTCGCGCGGGATGAAGCAGCGGTTGTCGCTGGCTCGCGTCCTGCTGCACGATCCGGCCGTACTGCTGCTCGACGAACCGGCGTCCGGTCTCGACCCGCGCGCCCGCATCGAGATGCGGGAACTGCTCAAGGCGCTGAAGGAAATGGGCAAGACGATCCTGATCTCCAGCCACATCCTGCACGAGTTGGCGCAGCTCTGCACGCGGATCGGGATCATCGAGACCGGCCGGATGGTGGCCGAGGGATCGGTCGCCGAAATCTATCAGCGGCTCGGCGTGCTCAAGATCGTCCACGTTCAGGTCGCCCACCAGACACCCGAACTGGTCGCGAGCCTGCGCTTGCTGGCGGGCGTCACCCAGGTCGATGACCAGGTCGACCGCCTCTCGATCCGCATCGAAGAAGGCCGGCTGGACGTCGAAGACCTGCACGACTTCATCCACGCGCAGGGATCGCGCATTCGCATGTTCCAACCCGAGGTGATGGACATGGAGACGGCGTTCATGAAACTGACCGAGGGGCAGACGGCATGAGGGAGAAGTCAGAGGTCAGAGATCAGCGGTCAGAGATGACGACCGACCCGGGTCGCCAAGACGCTTCTTCTGTCTTTCTGATCTCTGACCTCTGTCTTCTGACCTCTGTCTTCACAAAGGAGCCCCGGTGAATCTGCCCCGACCATCCTTCGACCTGCCGCTGCTGACGAAGGATTTGATCGAGCAGGCGGCGCTCCGGCGGACGTATGTGCTGCGGGTCGTGTACGCGGTGGTCTTGTACGGCGCGGCGTTGTGGGTCTACGGTGACATCGCGGGGGGAGGGACTCAGTCGAGCCTGTCCAATCTGGGACGGGGCCGCGAACTGTTCAACATCCTGATGGTCTGTCAGGTGCTGGCCATTCTGATCCTGCTTCCGGCGATCTCGTGCGGGGCCGTCACGGTCGAGAAGGAGCGGGACACGCTCGGCCTGCTGCTCATCACGAAGCTCAACCCCGTCACGATCGTGCTCGAAAAACTGCTCAGCCGGCTGGTGGCGATGGGGACGTACCAGTTGCTCTCGCTGCCGCTGTTCGCGGTCGTGTACGGCATCGGCGGCGTCGAACTGGCCGAGTTGATCGGAGCCATCTGGCAACTGTTCTGGCTCAGCGTCGCGGTGGGGGCCTGGTCGATCTTCTGTTCGACGTGGTTTCGCACGACGGCCGCAGCCTTCCTGGCGGCCTATGGTCTGTTGCCGTTGAGCGTGATGTTCGTGGTCTGTTGCTGCGGAACGCCGCTCCCTCATCTTTCCAATGTCTTCACGGGAGCTGCGCCGGCCCCGATGGCCACTGGTCGATCGGTTCCTTTGCTGGAAATCGTGTTCCTCATGGTGGCCTCCACAATTCCGCTGATCATCATCTCCGCCGCTCTGGTGGGGGCGGCGACCGCGAACCTGGTCCCGCGGGCCTTCCTGCCGCCTCGCAATCTGCTGCTGGAGTTGTTCAAGAAGCTGGACCGTTTCTTTGAAGAACTGAACGAATCGACCACGCGCGGGATCGTGCTGGCGCGCGACCGCGACTTCCTGCCGTTGTTCGATCCGATCGGCTGGCGTGAGACGCGCAAGAAATCACTCGGCACGGTGCGCTATCTGTTCCGCCTGCTGGTGTTGCTGGAGGCTCCGCTGGCGGTGGCCATCAGTTGGACCATCACCGACACGCAGGCCCGCTCGTTCGACGGACCGGTGACGTTCTTCCTGGCGGTGCTGTGGCCGATCGCCATCGTCGCGGTGGTCGTGCACACGACGAGCGTCCTCGCGTCCGAGCGGTCCCGGCAAACGCTCGACGTGCTGCTCGTCACGCCGTTGTCGCAGCAGGAGTTGGTCACCACGAAGCTGGCCGGAGTTCGTCGCCTGATCGCGGTGCTGTCCGTTCCGTTCGTGACGCTCGTCGTCTTCCAGGCGATCTGGAATGGGTATGTGGTTCGAGGCCTGAGTCAGATTCAAAACAACCGGCTGGAGTTCAGCCTGTTCCTTCACGATCTGCTGGGACTCGGTCTGGCGACGTTGCTCTATCTGCCGCTGCTCCAGTGGCTGGCGTTTCACGTCGCGTTGCGGCTCAAGAATCAGACGCAGGCCATATTGACGACCATCGCAACCGTGGCGGCTCTCTGCATTGTCCCGCTGGTCGCCGCCGGATTGCTCGAACCAGCGTTTCCCTCTTGGTCGGGCGTTGTCAGTCCCAATCGAGCCGACCCACTGCGTTGGCTCAGTCCCGTGCGCGTCCTGTTTCACAGACAGTTCCTCGACGAGTGGACGTCGATGTTTGAATCGACCGTCTCTGCGACCACGACTCCCGTCACTGTGACAACTCATGACGGCTGGTCACTCGTCCCGGTTCCGTTGTTGCTGCACTTTGTCCTGGTGGCGGGAGCGTGCCTGTGGTTGAAACGCCTCGCCGTGAGTGGCTTTTCGGCCTGCGTGGGACGAACGGAAGCGGAGGGGGCGGACCGGGAAACACTCGCTGCCGTTCCGGCGTCTTGACCTCGCTGAAGTTTGACCGCATCCTGCCCGCGAACCGCCTGCCATCGTCCCGATGGCGAACGAATTGAGAACGACATGAGTGTCCCTTACCGGCTCAACATCGGCCTGCCGCTGCTGGCGAAGGAACTGACCGAACAGTCGGCGCGGCGGCGCACGTACATCATCCGCGTCGTGTACGCGGCGGCGCTGTACGGCTTCACGCTGTGGACGTTCTGGAACCAACTCGGCAGTTGGAGCAGCAACTCGTTCGCCATGATCGGCAAGGGCCGCGAGCTGTTCACGGCTCTCGCGTGGCTGCAATTCGCCGGGCTGTACCTGTTCCTGCCCGCCATGACCTGCGGCGTGCTGACCAGCGAGAAGGAGCGCGAAACGCTGGGGCTGCTGCTGCTCACCAAACTCGGCCCGTGGACGATCGTGTTCGAGAAACTGTTCGGCCGCCTCGTCCCAATGGCGTCGTTCGTGCTCCTCTCGACGCCGCTGCTCGCCGTGGCTTACAGCCTGGGCGGTGTCGAAGCGTTCGAGATCGGGCAACTGGCCTGGGCGCTGGGTGTCACCGCGCTGCAAGTCGGCGCGCTGTCGGTGGCCTGCTCGGCCTGGTGCCGGACGACGTCGTCGGCGTTTCTCTCCACCTATCTGATCGGAGCGGCGCTGATCCTCGGGCCGGGGTTGCTCACGATGGGAGGCAGAAACGATCCGCTGGGTCTCAGCGCGAGCATCTTCAGTTTCGGCAAGCAGCTTGGGTTGATGAACACGCCCGGTGAAGCAACGGCCATCTTGATCGGCCCCTGGCTGTTTCTCGCCCCGGTCCCCGGGGACATTCTGTCGGAGAACAACATTCACGACGGGTGGTTGGCGATCTTCGTCGCTGGCGTTTGTGGCCTGCCGCCGGTTCGGTGGCTGATCAACACGGCGAACGGTTCACCGGGTGGAAAGGCGATGCTGGCCACCGTGCTCAGAAGCATCCCGATTCTGATGTTTTCGGGAACGTGTCTGATCTTCGCGCGATTCGCGCTGTGGCGGCGGGCCTTCCTGCAGCCGTCCAACTATCTGCTCAAAGCCTTCAAGTTGCTCGACACGTTCTTTCACAAGGCCAATCAGAACCGCTTCACGAAGGGGATCGTCCTCACCCACGAACACGTCGAACTGCCGGAGTACGATCCGATTCGCTGGCGGGAGACCAAGAAGCGGTCGATCGGGACGACGCGGTATCTCGTGCGGTTCCTGATCCTGCTGGAGATCCCCGTCGTGATCGCGATGCGGCTGTCGATGTTCGGCCATGACTCGGGCATGGGCATTGCGCCGGTCTACATCGCGGCCTGGGCGTTGTGGATCATCGCGGCACTCGTGCTGACGATTCAGTCCACCGGGCTGATCGGGTTGGAGCGGTCTCGCCAGACGCTGGACGTGCTGCTGACGACGACTCAATCGAGCGACTCGATCGTGCAGCACAAGTTTGCCGGCGTGTGGCGGATGATTCGCACGCTGTGGGTTCCGTTCGCCACGGTCTACTTCTTCCAGATCTATTGTCAGGTCTTCATCGACTCCAACTATGGCTACTCCGGTCGCGGAGCCTCACTACCCTTTGCCTTTATCCGCGCCTTATTGGCGGTCGCCATCTACCCCCTATTAATCGCGTGGATCGGCTTTCATCAGGGGATGCGACAACGCTCGCAAACGCAGGCGACTCTGGTGACGCTGGGCCTGCTGGCGGGAGTTTGTTTGATTCCGATTGCCGTGGCCGAGTTTGCGTTGCCGGATATTCCTTTCAGACCTGGAGGGGGATGGTGGGGGGATGTTTCTTCTGGTCACTGGTCACCGTTGGTCATGTTGCTGTACGGCGTCAGTTGGATGAGTCCCGCTCACGTCTTGAGTACGAGTCCGGCGCACTATTCGAACAAATGGCAGTACTACGTGGGCTACTCGGAAGCTCCGGCGTGGCTGGGTCTGTTCGCACACTTCATTCTGGCGGGCGGGCTGCTCGTGCTGCTCTGGGTACGCGGCATGAGGAACTTCGCCCGACACGTGAATCGCAACGACGGCCTGATCGTGGACGACGACGACATCGACCGGTTAGCCTCGCTGCGGAAACAGATCGTCGGCAGCGGAGTCTTTCGCAAGAAAGCTGACGAATGACCGCTTCGCGAGACGCCCGCCATGCGACACAACCTTGGTACTGATTCCAGAACCAGCCCGACGTGCCAGTTTTGAAGTTGCGCAGTAACGAACTCTTGAACCTGAGTCAGCGAGTTCCGACCAATGAGTCCAGTTCTGATCCGGGCCCCGGCCCTGCCATCCGTGCGATCCCCGAGACTTTTTTCCAGCACGGATGGCAGGG
>JANODP010000510.1:0-34072 GCA_031412755.1 Schlesneria sp.
CCATTTCGTCGTCACCTCCCATTCGCCGAATCCCCAGCCTTTCTCCAATGTATTAGGTTCGACGAATGGATGGAGACGACGAATGAAACCGGTCGCAGCCTGCATGTCGCTGAGTTCGCAAGAACTCAGCCCAACTCACGATGAAGAACTGAGTTCTTGCGAACTCAGCTACGAGGCTATGAATAATTCGGGTTCGTGTGCGGCAGCGATCCGCGCCGAACCAAGGTCGCCTTGACCGTTTGCGGGTTATCGGGGACAAGTCCGCCGCTCGGGCGACTGGAAGGAATCCAGTCGAACTCGCATGGAGGCGTTCGCGGTGGTTTCGACGGTTTCGGCATTTCCAGTCGCGGTCAGTCTGCGACGATTGTTTCCGCAGGCCAGCTTTGTCGGCTGTGCCAACATCTGCGCGACCGATGCGTTCGAGAACAGCCGCGACGTCTGTCCGCAGAGTCTGTTCGCGGTCGTTCACGGCACGCGGGTCGATGGGACGCAGTTCATCGATGAGGCGGTGTCTCACGGGGCGGTCGGTCTGCTGGTCGATCGACCGTTGGCCGGAGTTTCGATTCCCCAATGCGTCGTTCCCGATGTCCGTTCGGCCTTCTCGCGCGTCTGCGAGGCTCTGGCCGGCGACCCGACGCGGCGACTCGATGTCGCGGGGATCACCGGAACCAACGGCAAGACGACGACGACGTGGATCGTGCGGAGTCTGCTCGAACGGGCCGGCCGGCGCTGCGGCGTGCTGGGGACGGTCGAGTACTCGGACGGAGTTTCGATCGAGCCTGCCAGTCTGACGACGCCCGTTTCCAGGTCGCTCGCCCAGTGGCTGGGCCGCATGGTGACGCGCGGGACGACTCACGCGGCCATCGAACTGTCGAGCCATGCGCTGCATCAGGGCCGCGCGGCGGGGATCGAACTCGAAGCGGCCGTCGTCACGAACATCACGCAGGATCACTTCGACTATCACGGCGGGTACGAGCCGTATCGCGAGGCCAAGTCCCGCGTGCTGGAGACCGTTCGCCCCGGGGGCCTGATCGCCCTGAATGCCGACGATCCGGGAAGCTGGTCGCTGCGCGATCGGGTTCACGATTCGGTCTCGTTCGTCTCGTTCGGGCTGAAGCCGACGGCCGATGTCGCCGCGCAGGTGCGGGAAGAATCGCTGGGTGGCAGCCGGTTCCGGCTCTCGATTCACGGACGGTCTCTCGATTGTGCGACGACGCTGCTCGGACGGCACAACATCTCGAACTGTCTGGCGGCGGCGGCCATCGCGTTTCATCTCGGCGTATCGCCCGAGGACATCGTCGCGGGGATCGAACAGTTTCACTGCGTCCCCGGCCGGTTGGAGCGGATTCAATGTGGCCAGCCGTTCGAGGTCTTCGTCGATTACGCCCACACGGACGATGCTCTGCGACGGTGCCTGCAAAGTTTGAAGAGCATCACACCGGGACGGATCCTGTGCGTGTTCGGAGCGGGCGGCGATCGCGATCGCACGAAGCGGCCGCTGCTCGGACGGGCCGCCCTGCTTGCCGATGTGGCGATCGTCACCAGCGACAACCCGCGCAGCGAAGATCCCCGCGCGATCATCGACGAAATCACGGGCGGCATGTCGGCGTCACACGCGGAGTTGATCGTCGAGCCGGATCGCGCCGCGGCGATTCAGCAGGCGTTCGACCTGGCCCGGCCCGGCGACTGCGTGCTGATCGCGGGCAAGGGACACGAGAACGAGCAGATCATCGGTGATCGAAGGCTGCCGTTCGACGATCGTCAAGTCGCGAGAGGGTTTCTCTCGGAACGATGGCGGCCGCTGTTGGGCCAGCAGCGACGAGCGAGTGCCTGACACATGGAACGGCTCAGTCTGTACGACCTGATGCAAGCCACGGGAGGCCGACTGACGGAGCCCTCGTCGGCCGATGTGCCGTTCGACCGCATCACCATCGACTCGCGCGAGGTCCGGCCGGGCGACGTCTTCTGGGCGCTCCACGGCGAACGGCACGACGGACACGACTTCCTTCCGCAGGCGCTCGATTGCGGCGCGGCGTGCTGCGTGACGAGCCGATCTCGCGGCGAAACGACGGAGGGACCGCGGCTGATCGTCGATGATTCGCTCGATTCTCTGGGGCGATTCGCGCGGTGGTATCGCGGGACGCTCGAAGCCCTGGTCATTGGAGTGACCGGGAGCGTCGGCAAGACCACCACGCGCGACCTGATTCACGCGGCACTGGCCTCCGAGTTTGAGGGCCTCCGCAGCCGCAAGAACTTCAACAACCTGATCGGCCTGCCGCTGAGCCTGCTCGACATCGAGCATCAGCACGAATTCGCGGTCCTGGAAATGGGAGCCGCGCGTGAGGGGGACATCCGCGCCCTCGCCGAAATTGCCGTCCCCGAAGTCGGCGTCGTGACGGCCATCGGTCCCGCACACCTGGCGAGCTTCGGCAGTCTCGACGCGATCATTCGGACCAAGGGTGAGTTGCTCGATTGTCTCCCTCCCACCGGCTTCGCCGTGCTGCCGGGAGACGATCCGATTCTCAGGCAGTTGGCCGACCGAGCCCCCTGCCCCGTGATCTTCGTCGGCGAGGGAGACGACAACCACGTGCGGGCGACTCGCGTGCGAGCCTCGTTTGAGGGCCTTCAGTTCGAGGTGGACGGCGACGAGTTCAACGTGCCGGTCTGCGGCCGACACCACCTGACCAACGTGCTGTGCGCGATCGCGATCGCACGCGAGATTGGAGTTCGCCCGCAATCGCTGGCCCAGGGGCTGTCGTACTTCCAGCCGGTCGAAGGCCGCAGCTTTCTGAAAACGATCGGCTCGTGGATCGTCATCGACGACACCTACAATGCCAGCCCCACGTCGGTGGCCGCCGCGTGTCGGATGATGAAAGACCTCGAACTGCCGGGGATCGGCCGGCGAATCGTGGTCCTCGGCGACATGAAAGAACTCGGCCCGATCGCGGCCCACGAACACGAACAGATCGGCGCGTTGGCAACTCGGTTGCGGATCGATCTGCTGCTGGCCTGCGGTGACCATGCGGACGACATCGCCGGCGGAGCCGAACGCGCGGGAATGGCCCCTCATCGAATCGCCGCCGCGCCGGACATCGAGACGGCCAAGGCGGTGCTCGACTGCTGGCTCGAACCGGGCGACGCGATCCTCGTCAAGGGCTCGCGCGTCACACGCATGGAACGGATTGTCGAGTGGCTGCACGAACGCGCCGCCTTGGACGAGGCCTTGCGAGGCAACATCACACAACGGCGCTGCGCCTGAAGCGGATGATTCATGGGGCTGTAGCTGAGTTCGCAAGAACTCAGTGGTGAAGGTGAGTTCGGCTGAGTTCTTGCGAACTCAGCTACAGACAGGCTGCGACTGCTTCACGAGAGACCATGAATAATCCGGGCGAGAGCGAACCAGAGATTTGACGTCGAAGTTTTTTGAGAACCTGCGTCCAGGGAACGCGGTTCCGCCACCAGCGTAGGGTTTGCGGGAATCCGAGCGGTCCGGGTCGCGCCGGGTCGCGGTCGCTTGAATGGAGGATGGAGCGGCTACTGGGTCAGTCGCTTTGTTTTTCTCTGTGGCGGAGCCTGTGACCGGGTGCCGGGAGGATGGCCTCCCGGCACCCGGGTGATTTTGCGGACACGTTTCCAAACGGATACGGCCGATTCAAAACGTCTTACTCGTAATCGTAATCATAATCTCCTCCGATCAAGAAGATTACGATTACGATCAAGAGTAAGAGTAAGAGTAAGAGTAAGAGTAAGACACAGGAAAAGCCGCGATAGACCAGTCGGAGGTTTCAAATTCCAAGAACCAAACACCAAACGAATCTCAAACTCCAAGGAAAGCAAATCTCAAACAGCCGGTGCGGACCGCGACCCGCTTGCGAGTCGTGTTTTCTTGTTTGAGGTTTTCCCCTTTGTGATTTGAAATTCGTTTGGTGTTTGTCCCTTGAGATTTGGAATTTCGTCTGATGCTCGTCTGGCTTCTCAAACAGTACGGTTCCGTTCTGGCGGGCGCGTCCACGGGCGATTCGCCGGTGTTCCTCACGGCGCGGATCGCGCTGGCGGCGTTTGTCTCGTTCGTGACGGCGTTGCTCTGCGGACCGTTCGCCATTCGCTGGCTGCAGTCCCGGTTTCGCGAGCGGATCGACAGCGCCTCGCCCCGGCTCAACGAACTGCATGCCGCCAAGAGCAACACTCCGACGATGGGCGGCTTGTTCATCGTGGCGGCGATTGTCGTGGCGGCGCTGTGCTGCGCCGACCTGTCGAATCGATATGTGATTCAGGCCCTGCTGATCGTCGTCGGGTTTGGCGGCCTCGGCGCGATGGATGACTGGATCAAGGTCAGCACCCACCAGCGGGGTCTTACCGCGCGGCAGAAGTTTGCCGCGCAGATGGTGTTCGCGCTGGCCGTCTCCGCGTGGCTGTACATCGTGCAACTGAGCCAGCCGCAGGGATTGGAACTGATCTTCCCCATCGGACGACAGGGCCTCTTTCTCGGAGTCGGGTTCATCGCGTGGGCCGCCTTCGTCATGGTGGGCAGCTCGAACGGGGTCAACCTGACCGACGGACTGGATGGCCTGGCGGGCGGTTGCCTGGTCTTCGCGGGTCTGGCGTTCGCGGCCCTGTCGTACCTCAGCGGTCACCGCGTGATGGCCGAGTACCTGAGCATCCCGCACATGGTGGGAGCCGGTGAACTGGGCGTGCTGTTCGCCGCCATGGTTGGAGCGATGCTTGGCTTCCTCTGGTACAACTGCCACCCGGCCGAAGTCTTCATGGGGGACACCGGCTCGTTGCCGACGGGGGCCTTGCTCGGCTACGGGGCTCTCGTCACGAGACAGGAAGTTCTGCTGGTCATCGTCGGCGGTGTGTTCGTCGTCGAGACACTGAGCGTGATCGCCCAGGTGGCCAGCTTCCGTCTGACGGGAAAGCGGGTCCTCGCGTGCAGTCCATTGCACAATCACTTCGTCTTTCGCGGCCAGCCGGAGACCAAGATCGTCGTCCGCTTCTGGATCGGCTCGGCGCTGCTGGCCCTGCTGGCGGTCGCGAGTCTCAAGATCAGATAGTTTCCGCCTGACCAATTACGCCACCATTGTGGCCGAAAGCAGAAACTTCCTTCCTTGTTCATCAATTCGCGACGAAGATCGGCGATGAAGAAAGGGACTCGGTGCAGACTATCCGACAAGCGAATCGATGTCTTGGGCCGCGATTTGTGACTGACCGGCAGCGATTCGTCCGCCTATTTCCTTGACCAACTTCTCCTTGTCTTCCTTCTTGCCCGAGAGCGCCATCACATCTGCCCAGTTAGGGGAGGTTGGCGCAGAGCCGGCCACTGCCTTCATGGAAGCCACATCGCGTTTCATGTCTTTTCGGATTTCCTCCACGACGGCTTGCCGCTGTTCCGCCCGTTTCTTGCCTTTGACGAGGCCTTTGATGCGACCAAGGAATTGTTCCTTTGTGACCTTTCCCTTGGTACCGTACGTATCGCCGGCTTTGTGCCGAATGTAGTGGACATTAATCGCGAAGCCTTGTTGGGCGCGGCCCGCCGCCCGTTTTGCCAATTCACCAGTCTCGCTGAAATAATCAAACTCGGCAGCGGCCTGAAGAATCGCGGCCTGAGGTTGATGGTCGGCGGTCAGTTCATCTCCCTTGGGCTTCGGTATCGAACTGTATGTCCCGGTAATTCCTTCGAGCAGATACTTTTCTCGCGCCTTTCCAATCGTCGCGTCCCCGTCAATCAATGCCGACAATGCACTGGTCACCGCGACGTTGTTTTCCAGCAGGCTGCGTAGCAACGGCTCTAGTTCCGCGTCGGTCTTGCCGGCTTTTTGTGCTGTGTTGATCTTGTCCACAGTTGCCTTCGCCACACTGATGGCTGAGCGGACTGCGGAGATCTTGCCGCTATTATCCTTGCGATAGTCGGCACTCTTACGATTGATGTACCAATCCAAGAACTGTTCGGCGGCCATGGGATCGCTCGCGATCATCAACCTTGGCAGACCGCCACCGGTTTCCACGTACAGCGAATGGGATTTTCCGTCCTCGTCTTTGAAACTTCGTTTCGCGGTTGCCCAGTTGAATATCTTGCTCACAGCCGACTTGAGTCCCGTGAACAGCTTCTTCGCCTTGTCCGCGATCCACTTCGCGACCTTGAGCAGAACCGCATCCACTTTGGCTCGGATCTTCTGAATCGCCTCGCGGATCTTGGCGGTGATCCCGTCGAGTCGCAACAGTTTTGCCAGGAAGCTGATCACCAGCGACAGTCCCCGCGCCAATCCGCTCTCCATGGCATCGGCGGCGGCACCGATGTTTCCGGCGGCAATCTCGCCCATCGAGCCCAGGAAGTTGGCGATCATCTGCGCGATCTGCTTCGCCTTCTGGATGAAGAACACGATCGTGTCATAGATGCCAATAATCGCCTTGATGATGCCGGCACCGGGGATGAGCAGACTGACCAGCCATTGGATGGCCTGCTCGACGATCTTGATCTTGATGAAATCCTTGACCGCTTCGACGAATGCATCGCGCATTTCCGCGGCCATCTCTTTCAGTTGCTCCCAGGCGGCCATCGGGCCTTCGGTGACCAGCGTTTTCACGAGCGTGAAGGTCTTTTCCAGACCGGCCACGACGGGTTCTCCCATCACGGTGACCATGTGTTTGCGAACGTTCTGGTACGAGATGCCGATCATTTGCAGGGCCACGCCGATGATGCCCGGGAAGTCCCAGGTCTTGGGCAGCACGAGCCCTTCCAATGATCCGGTCAGCCATTCGAACAGCGCGTTCTTGAGATGCTTCAGGAAGTTCTTCCCGAAATTCTTGAAACCGGTGAGCGCGGCGTTCATCAGGTTCTTCACGAACTGGAGGGGCTTCGTGAAGATCGCCTTGAGCACGGCCGCGCCCCGGTTGATGATCCCTTCGATGTCGGCGAGCGAGTAACCGAACTTTTGCAGCGCCCACGTGAAGAATTTCTTCGCGGCCAACAGCAGCAGCTTGCCGAGCTTGGAGAGCGCGCCCGACATGGCCTCCTTCATCTTCTCGATCTTCTGGTCGATGGCCTTGATCGCGGCCGTCTGCTTGTCCTTCAGCTTGTTTTGCAGCTCGGCTTCTTTTTTGCCGATGAACTGGTCGAGTTCGTCGAGTTTGGAGTTCATCTCGGCGGCCGCTTTGTTGCCGATGTCCCTGAGGCGCGGCCCGAGCTGGTCCACGTATTCCCGGATCGCCTTTTTGGCGTTCGCCAGTTCGTCCTTGCACTCCTGAATCACGCGCTTGTTGTCGGCCGAGATGTCGTCCACCAGTTTGCTGATGGTGCTGACGAAGGCCGCGCGGTTGCGATCGAAGATGGCCTTCACTTCGGGCAGGTCGTCCATGCCCAGCAGCCAGTCTTTGGCTCGCTTCAACCCGCCCCAGAAGCCCGAGTAGCGATCGGCTTTGAAAGCATCGAGTTCGCGTTTGACGTTGACCTCGAAGGCCCTCGTCGCCTTGGCGTTGCCATCGTCGAAGCGCTTCATCGACTGCGTTTCCAGGTCGGCGAGCTTTTTCTTCACCCTGTCCTGGGCGGTCTTGTAAATGTCGTTGATCTTGCCGGCCACTTCGTCGCGCTTCTTTTCGAGGGCGCTCTTGGCCCCTTTCTGCTTCTGCCCCGTGGCGTTCAGCCCGGACTTGCGCTTGGCCTTCAGTGTGTCGCGGTCCTTCTTCTCCTCCTGCTTGAGTTCCCGATCGACGTTTGCAGATTCCTTCCGGGCGAACTCCTGGATGGCGGCCGGTTCGGTCCGCGACGCTTTTTCCAGGCCTTTCTTTTCCTTGTTCGCTTCGGCCAGGTCGCCGTTGTCGACCATGTCGAGCTGCTCTTGCGTCACCCCTTCCTCTTTTAGTTTGCTGTCGGCCTCCTTGGTGTAGTGGCTGGTCTCCGTGTGCTCTTTCTGGAGCGGCGCGACGGCTCCCTGACCCAGGTTCAGGTTGGGCGTGGACGGTGCGACTTCTTCCGGCGGCAGTGCTTCGGGCTGATGCTCCGGCGGGACGGGCGCGGGTGTTTGCTCGATCTCGCCGAAGGTCGAGGTCACGGCGTTTTTGTCGCCCTGCACGACCTGCATCACGTCGGCGCCCACGTGCTGCGCCTTCGCGTCGCGCTGGAAGTTGTCGACATCTTCGATGCTGCGCGGCGTGTTGGCTTCCAGCGTTTCCTGGAGTTTTCCCTTGGCCGCCTTTTCGTCGATGGCGGGCGCGGGACGCTCGCCAATCGAGCTGACCTGGCCGGTGTTACCCTTCGATTGTCCTTCGCTGGGCGGGATGACGACGGCTTGCTCGGACTGCTGCCGCTTTTCGGTGGCATCGTCGTGGGTTTGTTCGTTCTGCCGCAGCTTCTGGAGCATGCCGACGCCCTTGAGCAGCACGGGGGCTCCCCGCGCGGCCAGGTACTGGGCGACGGTGCTCTTACCGACAGACGCGAACAGGGCTGCCGCGGTGCCGCCGATCTTGGGCGCGGCTTTGCCTCGACCTCGATCGAGTCCTTTGCCCCTGGCTCTGGGTTGGGCCGGTCCTTTTTTTACGGCCTTTTTGGCCAGACTCTTGACGTCGGGAACTGGTTTGGGCGGGGGGCCTTTGCCCAGTTGCTTCTGCGCCGCTTTGGATTCGGCTTCCAGCCCGGCCGCTTGTTCGACGGTCATGTCCGGTGGCAGTTCCACCTGACTGCCATCGCTGGTGCGGTACATCCGTTTTCCACCGTCGCTCGGCGAACCGTTGTTGCGGCCGATCTGAGGTTCGCGTTGCGTGATGCTGCCGGCGAAGCGCGTCGCATAGGGCGATTGCATGGCGCGCCCCGTGCCGGCTGTCGTCGCGACCGGGTTGCTCGCGCGCTGGACGACCGGCGAGGCGCGATTGACGACTTTTTGAGGTCCGGCATGCATGCTGGTTTACGGGCGTTTCAAAACGCCCGCCCCTCCTTCTGCAACTCGCGGCGGATCCCTTCGTCCACGTCGTCCGCGAGAATGACTTCCTCGCCCCGCGACACGGCTCGCAACGCGGCGTAACGGGTGACGTTGACGATGGTGCCGCCCGAGAGTTCGTGCCGATCGGCCAGACGCACCAGGTCCAGTTCCGCAGCGAGCGCGACCTTTCGCGGAAACGCCTCGCGCCAGATGCGCAGGCGTTCCGCGGCGCGCGGCAAGGGGAATTCCACGATGGATTGGAAGCGGCGCAGGAACGAATCGTCAATGTTGTGCCGCAGGTTCGAAGCGAGGATCACCACGCCGTCGAATTCCTCGATCCGCTGCAGCAGGAAACTGACTTCCTGATTGGCGTACCGGTCGTGCGAGTCCTCGACCCGCGTGCGCTTTCCGAACAGCGAATCCGCTTCGTCGAAGAACAGTATCCAACCGCGATGTTCGGCCTGATCGAACACGCGGGCGAGGTTCTTTTCCGTCTCGCCGATATATTTCGAGACCACCATCGATAAATCGATCTTATACACTTCGCAGTTGCACAACTTGCCCAGCAGGCAGGCCGACAGCGTCTTGCCGGTCCCCGGCGGCCCGCAGAACAGGCTGGTGTAGCCGGGTCGCAGGCGGCTGCCCATGCCCCAGTCGTGCAGCAACGTGCGGCCGTGCAGCAGCCAATCGCGAATCTCTTCGAGTTGCTCCAACGTGGCGTTGGGCAGCACCAGGTCGTGCCACGTGAGGTTCGTATGGACGCGCCGCGCGGGGAAATGCTGGTCAAAGGCCGGAGACGTTTCACAGCCGCGGGTGACCAATCCGAGGAAGCGGCGGCTCAGTTGCAGCGCGCCGGCCAGCGCCGATTCGTGGGGGGGCGCGGCGGCCAGTTGCAGCACGTCCAGACAGGAGAGTCGTTGATCCGCGTCCAGCAGGCAGGCGACGGACAAGCGAGCTGAAAGGTTGTCTCCGGCCAGCAGGAACACGGCGGTTTCACCGGTCGGCAGAAACGAGCCCTGGGCCACGCCTTGCACGCCACCGAACTCGGCGAAGCCACGCTGCGTCGCCTCGTTGCGCGTGCAGAGCACGTCGAGCAGTTGCGGTCGCAGATGCGGGGCGAGCGCCAGCAGCAACACAGCTCGTTCGGCCGGTGTGAGGCGATGTTGCAACACAAACCGGGCATATGGCGACTGGCTGGCCTCCAGCGCCGGCGGCGGCAACTCCGGCCCCGGGAGCGGCGGGCTGGTCGAGGCTTCCGCGAAATAAAGCGCGAGCCGCCGCTCGAGCAGTTGCGCCAACCACTCCAGTTCCGCCGCGAGGTCGAGCCCATTGGCGTTCAGGGCGTCGGCCAGTCGGTGAAGATCGGTTTCGTCATCCATGGCAGTTTCACAACGGTGAGGCCCCACGGCAGTTGCCCGAGGAGCACATCAAAGGATTCAGTTTCCATTCGCAGTCGCCACCCACGTTCGTCGTCGCGCAGCATCCCGCGCCGCTGCAGAAACGAAGTCCGCAGTCCGGCGATGCTCGTCTTCCGCAAAGCGGACCAATGATCGATCACGGCCGCCAGCATCGCGTCACCTTCGTCGCGATCGCCCTGGCTCAACAGGCCCTCGGCCACGGGCAATGGGTCGTCGGGGGTGAGACCCAGCAACACCTTGGTCAGGGAAAGTTCAAACTCAAAGACAGTATCGCGCCCGGTGGCGAGCCAATTCAACAGTGCCCCCGCGCGGGGCAAAGATTCCGCCGCCAAGGCACGGCTGCCCTCGGCCACAATGCTGGTGGCTTCAAACAGGCGCGGCAGGAACGGATGCAGCAGGATCAACCCCGCGTCGGCAGCCAGCAGGCCGGGAACATCGCGTGCCGGTGGCGGATCAATTGCCCGGACCCGCCACGCGATGTCGTCGTCAATCGCGGCGCTGACACGGGCTTTCGGAACGACGTTGATCGATCGCCTGCGTTTGCGGCCGGAATCGGGCGGCCGAGCCTTCGTCGCACGGTGCCGGGCAACCACAGGTGGAGCATCCGCTTCCGCCACTGGCGGTTCGATCCCTGGCAGCTTGGCGTCAATGTTTCTGGTGCGACTGATCTCAGAAGCGGCGGAAACGCCGCCCGCCGCGGGTGGCAAAGACCACGTCGCGAGGATCTCGGCAACATGGCGCTCGCGGAGACCCGGCAGCTCCTCGTCGCGCAGTGCAAACAAGACCGCGGCAATTCGTAGCTGCCAGTAATTGCCGAACTCCGGGTTGCTCGCCGACCGAACCAGCGCGGCGATCAGTTCGTCGCGCGGCAGCGAGACGCTGCGCAGCCATCTGTCGCGGGTGGCGGGCGTCAACAGTTGCCACAGACGAAAGCTCGTGGCCATGCGCGTTTCGAGGTTGCCCGCGAGGAGGCCCTCGCCGCGCGGCTGCTCGGCGACGAGGCGTTCCGCCTCGGCCTGCAACCAATCCACGAGCGCCGGCGTCTCCCGCGTGCTCGCCTGCCAACTGATCCGCCCGCTGCGAAGATACTCGATCAACAAATCGCGACGATGTTCCGAGCCGCTCAGATGCCGGACGAGGGGCTGACTTTCGGGTTGCGTGTCGGGTGGCACGTCATGTCGTGCAGCCGGACTGGAAATGGGAGTCCCCAGTGAGACCGGCACCGGTTTTTCGAGACCCCTTGTCATCGGTCCGTCGCTACCCGCGGCAAGTTGTTCCTGGATACCGCGGGGAAACTGCTCTTCAATGCTCCGGGCAAGCTGCTCTTCCAGACACCTGGCAAGTTGCTCTTCAATGCACCGGGCGAGTTCAGCCATCGTCCCGTAGTCCGCGGCCACATGCAGCATCAACTTCGGGATGCGCAGCACACGGTCGCCCGAAGCATACCGATCGAACACACGTTCCAGGGCGGGCAAGAGGACGGATTCCAACTCGGTGCGCAGCGCTTGACGCTGCGCGAGCGCCGACGATGCCGAGGGCGTTCGGACGAGCCAAGTCAGACGGCGGATACGGTGCGCAACCACGGACACAATTTCATAAGCCCTTCAATTGAAAGACCTGCTTGAGCGGCGCGGATTCCACCTTGTCGCCCACTTTTTTCAGGGACTCCAGGGCCTTTGGTCCGGACACCTTTTCCATTCCCCGGGCGATGACCGCGATGGCCTTGCCGCCGTCGCCGCCCGCCTCCATGCCAATGTTGGCCTTATCGAGAAATTTTGAACTGCTGGCGATCGACGCCGCCAATTCCGTCTCCACCCGCCCCGCTTCGACCTTCGATTTCTCGCGGATGTCGGCCGGCGTGGCCGGATCGATGATCAGGCCACGCAGTTCCTCGACCAACTGCTGCTTGTGATCGACCTCTTCCATGAGCGATCGCAGCAAGGGGTTCTCGATTTCGAGTCGAGGATTGGCGACGGCGGTTTTGCCGGCAATGGACTTCCCGACATCCACCAGGAACTGGATTTGGTCCTTCTGGACGAGGACTTGATCCCTGACCTTCCCTTGGAATTTCGTTTCGAAATTCTGGAGTTCTCGTTCAAACTTCAGGTCGAGCGGCGGCAGCACCTTGATGCTGAGGTCGAACAGATCGGGATGCTTGTAGACCGGGTCCGGGAGTTGTTCGGGCTCGCTCGGTTCCTCTTCCGCGGTTTCGGCCCAGTTGTAGGACAGCATGAAATCCGCCACCACGCGGGCTTGATCGTTGTAGACGAGAACCAGGGTGCCGCCGCGGATCACGCCCCCAAAGTGCTCCAGGCCCGGATGTTGTTCACAGAACTTGGGGAACAGCAGCTTGTTATCTTCCTGGTCGTCCTTGGACTGAATCAGCGATTCCACCCATTCCAGCCAGGCCGGATGATTGTTGGTCAGCAGCGAGTCAAACGCCGTGGAGTAGTTGTTGCGGGTCACATCGCCGAGCGTCCCCTTAAAGTTGTTGGCGACGTTGACCACGGACTTGAACCCTTCGCGCCAGTCCTGCACCTGGCGAGACTGCTGATACTCGGAGAACGTTCTCTTCGCGAGCGAGGGTTCGGCCTGTGCGGCTGCCGAATTGACTTGCGCGGATTGCCCCGCCAGCTCGCCGAACTGGCCGGGAATACTCTTGAGCCGGACGGCGTCATCGATCTGTAACTTGAACTTCCCGTTGAAGGCTTTGGTTTCCGCGAGTTGCAGGGACAGGTCCTTGCGGAGGAGGTGATGAAAGCGATGCAGATCGCCGTAACGAATGGGCGGCCGGATGACGAGTTTTTTTCGGTCCGTGTGCAGCAACACGGCGCGGACCGTGAAGGGCAAATTGTGGTCGGCGATCGCCTTCTCGATCTCGGTCTTCGCGAAGGTGACGTCCTGGTCGAAATGCCCCTCCACGCGGAAGAAGTCGTAGCGGCCAATCTGCCGACCGAAGACGTCCGGCCCGCTGGTGTGATAGCCATAGATGTCCTTTGCCGCGTCGCGCCGTGTCAGGCGGTAATTCCAAACGTGCTGGATCGCGGCGGGGTCGTAGTAATACGGGATCGCCCGTTCTTCCAGACTCTCCGCTTCCGTGCGGCTGGGCGTGACGCGGATTTCCTGCGAGGACGGCAGCTTGAATCCGACGATCAGAGCCTCCAGTTTGCGGATCAGGAATCTGGCGTGGCCGTGCTTGCCGCTTTGACCGCCAATCAGCGGCGAGGGAAACAGACCGGTGCGCGACTGGGCCGGGTTCGTGAGGTCGCCCAGCACGAGGTGGCGCGGAAACGCTTTCACATCGGGGCACAGCGCACTGTCATCGGCGAGCAACACCTCCCGCAGTTCGTTCCACGTGTCGACGACATCCTTGAGAAAATCGTAGTAGTACTGAATGCCCGCGTCGTTGTTGCCGCTGAATTGCAACTGATGGTCCTTCAGTTTCGACGTCCAGGTCGCGACAACGAAATCTCCGGTGAGAGACGGCACCAGGTCGTGAAGCTTGCCGAAGCTGTCCGTCAACGTCTTGAAAATACTCGTACAGGACTGGCGATAGACTTTGGCCAGAGCGCCGGTCGAGGTCATGCTTTTGGAAATCAGGGGCCGTGCAGCCGGCAGCGCGGGTAGCGTCAGCGCCGCCTGACCGATCGTCTTCACCCCCTTCAACAGATCACCGGCGTCGTCGCTTGCAATCAGCAGCACGCGCGGAGTGTCGAACGCCGTCTGGCCGAGATTGTCGCAATCGGTGCCGGAGCACAGGTCGGGGTCATCCGCGTATCTCTCCATCAACATCACCACCAGCATCTTCTCGAGTTTGACGGGCAGCGAGGACAGCGGCTCCGAGGTCGCGTCGCGCACCAGCTCGAACACCGGGCGCATGGTCTCGCCCTCATAGAATGGAGCGTAGTGAGGCGACGCCGGGCCATACGGTTTGAAGTGGCGAAAGACGGTGTCGGCGGGCATCGTCAACACGTCTCCGTCGGTCGTCACGCCCACGCCCTGACGCACGGTAACGGTGTTGTCCGCTGCCAGAACCTGCAATCCGCCCACGATGCCGACCCCCAGGAGTTTGACCCGCGTGAGATGCTCCTGGTAATTGAGATACGCGGCCAGGCTGTTGAGCTGCTCGCTGTCGAGCACCTGGTTCCGCTCAAAGATGCTGTAGTGGTTGCTCGGTGTGCCGAGAACGTTTTGGAGCGAGTCGGTCATGGTGGTCGTTCCCCGTGGGCGGAGGTGAAGGGTGCGTTAGTCGGAACTGCCAAGCTGCGTCAGGCCGAGCACGAACGGTGGTTCCTTGTCCCCGCCGCCGCAGTCGCGCAGTTTTTGTTTCGGATAGACGTTCTTGATTTCAACCAGGGCATCGCGGAAGGCTTTCAGTTTTTGCTGGCGGTTGGCGTGGGTGGCACCGGCGTGCAGCGAGACCCAGTCGCGGTAGGCCTGCTCGAACTTCGCCATCTGGTCCGCGTCCACCCAGCAGATCTTGGGCAGAATGTGGGCCGGCGTTTCGAGGCGAATGGTCTCTTCGACGTAACGTCGGAAGTCCATGTTCTGGAATCGCCCGGCATACGCCGGCAAGACAAAGTGCAATCGATACGAGTACGGATCGTCGTCGGCGCAATCGGTACAGGCCGAATCGACGCAGATCGGCAGGAACAGGTCGTCGTCGTCGTTGTTTTGTAGTCGGAGCAGAATGTTCTCGATCAGGTACATCCCTTCGCCGCTGTAGTGCTCGCGGAGATAGGTTGCCAACTCGACAATCACGGCCTCCAGCTCCTCGGCGGTCTCGAAGTATTCGATGCGGCGGGCCAGCACCTCTCCCGTGGCGTCCACGATGTTGACGTAGTGCTTGCCATCCGCGCTGTTCTTGCGTTCGTAACCATCGAGACTTTGCCCCCGCGTGATGGCTTGCTCCATCTCGGCGCGGGCCGCTTCGGGGGTTGCATAGTTCGTGCTGGACGACAGCAGAATCTTGCCGCTGACCCGGTGCTTGACGCGGAACCGGAATTCGTCGTTGGGCGTCTGGTCGATTTCCGCATAAGTGTCGTACGAGACGGTGGCCAGATTTCGACGTGAGAAATCGTCGATTCCCAGCAGCCGAGCCAGCCGGCGTTCCAAGCCGGACACGTTCCCCGAGTTCCAGAGTTCGTCGGGTTTGGTGAGCGAATCGTCGTACGCCAATCCGCGCTCGCCGCCCAGTTGGGGATAGTCGTTGAGAAACGCACATTTGGTGTTGATCACCTTTTGTTCGCTCTCGCCAAAAGTGGTGCGCACGATGCTGACGTAGTGGTGGAAGTCTTCGGCAATGCGGGCGAGCAGATGATCGAGAAAGCGGTTGCGCCGCGCGCGCGCGGCCGCGCCGGTTTCCAGCGATGGAAGGGCTGCGTCGTTCACGACGGTCGCCGAGTAGACGTCCTTGTATCGCGGAATCGAATCGACGACCTGCGCAAAATACGTTTGGACCGCCGTGGCAGAGTCGCGCGAAAACAGCCGGCTCACCTGTGAAAGTTGCGCGAGATAGTTCGCCAGCACCTGGTCAAAAAACAGGAGATAGCCCTTGAGCTGCAGCAACTGGGCGCGACGCAACTTGCTGGCATTGCTCGGCAAGCCCGACCCGGAGAGACCGTACACGACGGGAAAATGGTGCTGGAACGAATGGTAGCGCGCAGGATTGCGATCGCGTCCCGGCGGGATCAGCACATCTTCTTCCACGTCAGGGGCCTTTAGCCGGGCACGCTGTTCCTGTTTGAGTTTCGCGAGCCGCGTGTTCACCTGGTCCTGATCCGGCTGCAGCGGCAGGTTGCGTTTGTAAAACACCAATCGCCCGTGCTCGTCTGCCAGACGCGGCTGTTTGCCGTCCGGGACGGGCAGCCGCCATTTGTTTTGCGGCTCGATGGCTTTGACCGGCTTGACGAGAGTCCCATCCGGCTGCGTTTCGAGTTGATTGACGACGATGTCCCGCACGGCCAGCACGCCCGTGATGTCCATGATGACGCTGATGATGTCCGAGAGTCGCACCTCGGTTCGCAATTCGGCCCGCGCCACTTCTTCGGTATCGAGAAAACCATTTTTGAGTCGCGGCCCGTCGAAGATTTCTTCCACCGTATACGCGCCGCCATCCTCGTGCCGCTTGTCCAGCATTTCCGCCAGGCGGTAGTTGCAAATCGGCGGTGCCAGGTATCGATCGACCTGAAACCGGATCTGTGCGGCGACCTCGATCGGGTCGGCGCCCGGGGTCAGTTCGAGTTCCGCACACAGCGAATAGAGTTGCGTCTCGACGCCTTCCACGGCCACAAAGTCTTCGCACAGATTCCGGTTGGCCCGCAGCAACTCCAGGACGTCGCGATGGACCTGTTGCCGTTCGGCCTGGGTGTTCTTGTCGTCCATGTACTCGATGCGCACTCGATACAGGCCGTGAATATCGACCTGCCGTTTGGTGTTGGTCGCCGGACCTTCACGCACCAGTTTCTTCGCGACGGTATCGGCGAAGTAGTGCAACGGCGCGGGACCGATCCAGGCATTGCGGACTCCCGGCAGGTCAATCAGCAGCTTGCGGTAATCGATCGCGGTCAGGGGCCGGTTGGGCAGCACCCGGCCCGCCGTAAAGAACTGCGAGGTCATGTCCTGGGCATTGCCGGATGGGGTCGTCAGCAAGTCCTCCAGCGGATGCTGCGCGCGGTACGACAGATCGGTGAGCGCGTAACACAGCAGTTCCAGGATGGTGATGCCCGGGTCGTGCAGGTTGTGGTCGGTCCACAGCAAGCGTGAGAATCGCCGGACGTCGTTCAAACCCAGTGCAAAGAGCTGCGCCTGGTCCAGCGCCGGGTCGGATTCCGCAACCGATGTGATGGTCTGCTTCAACAACATGGGATCGCCTTAGGCATCCGTGAATTCATCAATGGTGTGGGACGTGTCGGAAACCAGAATCGCGTCCGGCGTCTCGGCCTGGATGCTCGAAAGATCCAGAGGAGACGAACCCCTGTCCGGAGTCAGCAGCTTGAAATCGGAGACGAAGTCGACGTACGGCAACTCCTCGACAAAGTCCAGCAGCACGGATCGATACACCCGGCCACCGAACTGGATCGCTTGCGTCGCATCAAACGCCCAGGGCGTCAGCGCGCGGACCAAAGCCTCGTCCAGTTGCCGGCGGTAGAAATGGAACGGCAAGCCGGGCCGGAAGCGCACTTGGAAGGCCAGTTTCACACTCTCGTAGCGCGGATTCTTGACCCGGATGCGCACCTGCATTCCGCAGTGCCGTTGCGCGAACTCCGTCATTTCGCTCAGCGTTCCGGTATCGACCCGCGGCCGCAACCGATCGATCATGTTCTGATTGCGCAGGTCGGGAACGACCACCAGCAGGACATGCCCCGGCGCCAGCCACGAGTTTTCGCTGGCGTGCGGGATGCACTTGACCAGATGGACCGCGGGAAACGCTTCGAGCAACATCCGTTCGTAGTCCCAGGCGGTGAGACAGCGGTTGCGGTGGCGCAGACGTTCGGCGGCCCGCCGCGTCAGCATCGTGTCGGTTTCTTTGGGGCGTGCCCCGTAACTCGCAAAGGGCTGGGCCGCACTCTTGATGGCCGCTTGTGGCGACTTCAGTTTGGCAATGCGCTTGGCCGGCAAGGCGTTGGCCAGATGTGCGGGATCGTTCCCTTGATCCACAAAACGAACTTCCACCGCGTTGTTGCCGACCAGAATCAACCGACAAACCGAGGCGCAATGAATCGGAATTGTCGCGCGGAGCCAGACCAATCCGGTGGGCATGATGGAATGGTCGGTGGTCACTTCCCTGGGGAGCGCCAGCGCGACGATGCCGCTGGTCCGCAGCCCGCGGGTCGTGTCCAGGACCAGTTCCGAGTTCGTGAGCGGTCGCCAGTAGTTGTCGCACAGCACCGACCAACTCAGTGTCTGAGCAGGCAGATCCGGGTCGGCACTCCCCTCGGCCGCTTGCAGCAGCAGACTGAGGCTGTCGCCGGCCGTCACGCCGCTGACGCCGATCAAGAACTCGCCATCATCGGGATAGGTGGGTAGGAGGCTGACCCGCTTGTCCGCCACGAAGGCGAACTGATGGCGCAAATAGGCGTGCTCGCGCATCTGCCCGAAACAACCGACATGGAAGAATTGCACGTCGGGACGGGTGTAGCGGTCCAGGTTCCTGTCGTTCGCCTCGGCGTCACCCTGCTCCACCTGGTAGTCATTGACATCGACTTCGTCGGACTCGGCCTTGTAATTGAGACTGATGGCCTGCACGCAGGGCGTGTAGGGTTCATTCAGTATCGTGGGAGACTTGGGCCTCGGCCGAGAGAGTGCGTTACGAATGGTCTCCCGTCGATAGTCGGCGTGCAGAAAGTCCTCGATCAGCGCGATCGTGATGAAGCCACTCCGCACGGTGGGCGCGGGGACGAGCGGCCGGAAATGAATCGGACGCTGTCTGGCCAAACGCAACCCCGCCTCGCGCAATCCGGAATTGTCGGCCACGGACAACGCGAACAGCAGCGAGTCCGTCTTGTTGTCCTGAGGAACGGCGACGGGCGGCGGGCTCTCGACGCTCAGCGTCGATTCCGCCGTCGAGGCATTCGCGATGATTGGACGG
The DNA here is from genome assembly GCA_031412755.1 of Schlesneria sp. Taxonomy (GTDB): domain Bacteria; phylum Planctomycetota; class Planctomycetia; order Planctomycetales; family Planctomycetaceae; genus Schlesneria. The sequence goes on from JANODP010000510.1 coordinate 18,921, forward strand.
GTTGCCTGTTTGGTTTGTCCGCTGCGATCCTGGTAGACGAGATGAGCGCTCACCCCGTTCGCCATTTGATTCCGGTGGTCGTAATTCTCATACCACGTGGACAGGTTTGGCGGGGCGCCCTGCCACGTCAACTTGATCGTGAGTTCTCGCAGGCGTTTGGACAGCGCCTCGTCACAGCCGATCATGAATCGGGAACCGACCACCGGTTGCGGACCAAACGGCTGAAAGACTTTCTTCGCGTTCAATTTGCCGAAGTCGTTTTCGACGTTGAGCCCCGTCAGCGATTCCACGTCCACCTGGATCCGAATCGTCTTCAACGTCAAACCGGCGAGATCGTAATAACGCAAGGAACCGGCTTGTTTGATCAACAACTGCACGACGGGCGATTGGGCGGCCAACGCATGACCGTGAATCCTGGCGTCGTAGTCGACGATCGCCGGCTGCGTGGCCGAAACGGTGGCGGTCAACGTCAGTCGATCGGCGGCCAGTTTCGCCGACAGCGACTCGGCTTCGATCCAGCCCTTGGGGCCGGAAAGGTGAGCGGCGAAGGCGTTGGTCAGGGCCTGGTCGGTATGGCGCTGCGGATCGACTCCCAAGAGTTGCAACTCGACGCGGATCGTGCGCTGGCCTTCCGCCATGCGCAACACCGGCGACGCCAGCGCGAACCCGACCTGGGCCTCGGGCAAGTCCGCGTGTCCGAAGGCCGGCCACTGGGGCTGCTCCTTGTCGAGCGCGCCGCCGAGTCCGTCGGCCGAGTTCGCGATGGGCGCAAAACGCAGACGGCCGGCGTCGCGAAAAACGGATTTCAACTCGGCGACCTGGCCGTGGTTGATCACCACCTCGCGCACGGGTTGGTAGATCAGTTCGACGCCCCGATCGTCCTTGCCGGCTGAGAACATTTCCTGCGGCGCGATGGCGACCGGCATCGCGCCCTTCTTCAACTCCAGCAACAGGTGCGCGTGATCCGGCTGCGCGGGACGCGGCACAAACCGCAGCACGCGTTGAAACTGAAAATCCAGGTGCTTCCCGGTCAGCGCGTTGATGGCCTGCTGCGGGAAACGATAGAGCCGCAGAAACGTCGCCAACAGCCCGAGATGCGGCGGCAGGCTGCCGTCGTCGCGATCGAACAAGGCTTTGAATTCTGCCAATGCCTGTTGTTCGTCCGTGTTGGCCGGAAAGAACGGCGACCAGTTGCCCACGTCCTGCGTGTCGCTCTGCGGATAGAACCGCACGAGTTCCGCCAGCTTGGCGGCCTGAAGCATCAGCGTCTCGGGACGCCGCTCGTCCACGTCGACGAAATGGCGGTCCAACTCGGGCGGCAGGCGTTCGGCCTGGCTCTGTCCGAGTCGGGAGATCAAGTTCTGGATGATGTCCTGTTCTGCCATCGTCGATGATTTTCGTTTCAGGCTCGGACGCCGCCGACTGCGGCGCGGAGTTCATTGCTGTTCGTAAAGTAGAAGGGGAATACCAGGTTGAATCGCGAATTGGTCGCCCGCACTTCGTATTCCAACAGGATCCGCAGCGTGCCGTCATGGGGGTCGGGGCTGTCGATCCGCAGATCGATGACTCGGATGCGCGGTTCGTGGATCAGGATCGTGGTGTTGATGCGGTCGATCATGAACGTGCGCAACGTCGTGCTCATCGGCTCGAACATCAATTCATTCATGTCCAAGCCATAGTTGGGCAGCAGGAATCGCTCGCCGGGAACCGTGCGAAACAGGATGTGCAGGCTGGCCTGAATGTCATCTTCGTCCGACGTCATCGCGACCACGCCGTTGCCAAACGCGGGTGGAAAGCTCCAGCCGGTACCGAGAAAGGAGTGCTGTTGGTCTGTTGGTTCGTGGTTGGCCATCTGGGGTTCCTCAACCGATCATGACGGTCGGTGCGCCGACCGCCGCCATCGCGCCGCAGAGACAGGCGTCGGTGGTGCGCACCGCGGGCCGGCCGCCGATCAGCACCTTGCTGCTGCCACTGGGAAACGGACTGACTGTCGGCTGGTGACCGGTGGGTGGCAGGACGCACGCATGCAGGTCGCCGACGACCGCGGCGGGCATGCCGCCGATGAGCACCGTGGCCACACCGGGTCCGGTGATTGTTCCGCCGTGATTGCTGACGTCGCCCACTCGGGCTGCTGCTGGCATGATTCGTCCCCCGCGCTAAGTGGAACCGCATTGATCTCTGAGTAGCTGAATTCGCAAGAATTCAGCCAGTTCCGCGAAATCTGAACTCTTGCAACTTCAGCGACTGCCTACATGATTCGTCCCCCGCGTTAGTTGATTTGCACCATGCTGCCGACCACCTTGGTGATCCCGCTGCACGAAAGTTCCGCCGTGGCGCTCCCTTCCAGTTTGAGTTCCGTGCCGCCGACGGCCGAGAACGAGGTGCCCGATTCGAGCTTCACCTCGGTGCCCGCCTTGAGCGTCAACGCTTTCGCGCTTTCGATCTGAATCCCGTCGGACGTCAGCTTGATGCTGTTTCCGTTTTGGTCCTCCAGCACGATCGACTTTTGGTCTTCGCTCAGCACCAGACGATTGCCGGCGGGCGTGTTGAGCGCGACTTCCTTCTTCTCGTCGTCGAAGGCCAGTTGCATGCCCGACCGGCTTTTGTAGGCTTTCTGGTGGTTGTCGTCCGAGCCTTTCAGCGGCGCGGCCTTGGCGCTGCTGTGCAGCATTCCCAGGATCACCGCGCAGCGCGGGTCTTCATCCAGAAATCCGGCCACCACCTCGTCGCCGATCTCGGGACGAAAGAAGAACCCGCGATCGCCGCCGGCGTCGAGGCTGGCGACCCGCGCCCAAATGCCGTCGTCGTTGCTGACCAGCGGCAGGCGAATCCGCACGCGATGTTCTCCATCGGGATCTTCGTTGCTCACGACGACGCCGATTTGCAGTCCGCTGACGCGCGGCAGCAGTCCGCCGGCCGGCGGCGCCGAGTCGCCATTCGCGGCCGGCCGCTCGCGATCGAGCCCGCCGAACTGGACGTTCGTCTTCCAGCCCTGGACCAGATCGAAATCGTGCCTGACGCCGGTGACAAACACATCGCCGTTGAAACGCGCACCGACGCCAGCCAACGAGACCACGTCGCCGGGATGGATCGTGCCGATGCCTTCGCACTTGCAGCGGCCGCTGACCTTGTTCAACCGGGACCGCAGCCACGTCGCGTCGGCCCAGGCCTGCGCCTCGGGCTGGACGAGCGCGGCGTGACGGAGTTCGATTCGCGGCGCGGCGGCCACGGCTGCCAGTGTTGCCGGCGCGAGATTGCCCGGCCCCGCCATCGTCGGTTCCGCGCCGTCCACCTCCAGCAGGGCTTGTGTGGCGGCGTCCCAACTCACGCCGCGCACCGCCGCGTACTGCTGACGCGCGTCGATCTCGGCATCGAGTTCCAGCAGCGTGGCGCCGAACTGCAGACTGCACACCGGGGTGCCACTGATGGCCGGCGCCTTCACGACGATCTTGTCGCCGCGCGTCAGCACGAGCTGGCCGTTCGCCTCGACCCGCGCCAGCAGGAAATCCCAGTCGCTGGCATGAAACTGCACCAGTTGCTTGTGCTTGATCGCGGTCGCTTCAATGTCGCCCGGTAAACTGGCGGCGGAGAGCAAAGATTCGATGACTTCGCTGTCCGACTGATCGAAGAAGTTGGCGTTGCGCCGTCCGACGGTGAGCTTCATCGCGGCGTGGCGACATTCGACGATCAACTGCGGGGCGCTGTGATCGCGGATGCGCACGGCCTGGCGGACGACCGTTCCCTGGAAGAGCGAATGCGACTGGTTCCCGCCGCCGGCGACAATCTCGATCGCCTTGCCGGGTACGAACAGATCGGTGTTGCTCAGCGGGAAATCGCCGGTGGCCGCCGCGCCGTCCAGATACGAGAGGCGGGCCGAAGCGATGCGATTGGCGACCGTGCTGATGGTCACCGAGCTCAACTGGTGCTCGCGCGGTACGGCCGCGCCGTCCACCTTGATGGTGAACTCGCGATGCTCGGGGGCGATCGGCAGCGTGCGGGCGTCGGCCACGGTCTATTTCTCCAGCGGTGGAAAGAAGACCGTCGTACCCGGCGCCAGATTGCGAAAGTCGTCCAGACCGTTGGCTTCGGCCACTTTCAAATAGAGCCGCGGATTGCCGTAGATTTGGTGGCACAGGCTCGGCAGGTTGTCACCCGCCTTGAAGATGCGCCGGTGTGTCAGATCCGAGGAATGATCCTGCGCGATCGCCACGCGCGTTTGGTCGTCTGAGTTGTCCGTAAAGCTGGCGGTAATCACCGCGCGCAGCGGCACGCCATCGGGCTTGAACAGCTTGTAAGCGATCGACGCGCTCTTGAGCACGCAACGCTTGATTCCCAGTGTCCCCCACATCACCTTCAGATAGTGCGTCCGGTGGATGTCGCCGCTGTAACCGGTCACTTTCTGAAACTGTTCGACCATCTTCTGGACGTCGTCGTCGCCCTCGCGGCGCCCGCGCGGCGGCGGGTTGACGCCGGTTCCGTCGAGAAAGAAGGTCAACGCGAGATCGCCCGGCTTCATCTTTTTAAAGTTCATCCGGCTGCCGGTCGTACCTGCCCCCTGGGCGCTGTCGTACTCAATCTCGTACGACAACGTCAGCTCGTTGGGGTTGACGAAGGCTTCAAAGCGACTGACCGGATCGCCCTTGTAGTCGGGCTGCGTGTAAGCCAGGATCGTCAGCTTCTCCAGCATGCCGCGGTCGTACATGCTTATCGCTCCTCGCGTTCACGCAGGATATCCAACACCCGTTCGACACACTCGGCGACGATCGTTTGTTTGTCCTGCTCGGGGGGAGCGGGTGCGGCGGCGCCGCCGGAAGCCTGGTTGGTCACTTCCACCGAAATCACAACTTCGTCCACGATGATCGGCATGGCATCCTCAGGACTTTTTCACGGTGAAGTACTGGTAGAACAGTTGCAGCGTCTCGATGACCACGGCGTTGTTGGCGGCGTTCAGGTCCGAGACGGCCCATTTCGTCGGATAGGCACCGATGACGTGCCAGGTCATGAGCGGATCATGGTTCTCGTTAAGCAGCTTGATGTCGATGCTTTTGGGCTGGATGTTGAATTCTTCGATGCACTCGCGAGCCCAGTCCCAGACGGCGGAGTTCCGCAGCAAACCGCGTTTCAGAACCAACTCGGGATACTTGGCGCGGATCGGATACTTTTGGACGAAGCGGTTCTCGCCCCCTTCGGCCAGTTCTTCGGTGGCCAGCTCTACCGACAGTCCGCTGACCTCGGTAAAGCGGACATCGAAATCGTTGGCGGGCAAGCCCAGCACCTCGACCTTAAAATGAAACCCGACCGGCGGGTAATAGTTCGCCATGATTATTCGTTCTGCAGTTCGAGTCCTTCGTGGGCGACTTCGATCGACTCGATGGCCACCTCATTCCCCGAAGCCTTGAGCTGCGGCCCTTCCACTTTGACCGGAAACGCATTGTGGACCTTCCACACCATGACCGGGTCATGGTTCTCGTTCAGCAGGCTGACGATCAGGTCGCGCCGTTCGACCGTGTTCAGCTTGACGGTGCTGAGCCACTTGAAGAACTCGTTGTCGCTTTTGACGACGCCCCGTTTCAGCGTGACGTTGGAAAACTTTCGCAACCCCGGCATCTTGATGGACGAGTACTCGGGGAACGAACCGTCGCGATATTCGATGGCCTGATTCTCCTGCGTGAGGCCGGTGACTTCGGAGAACCCAAGTCGCGTGCCGCCCCATTGGACCGTGAAATGAAAAACCGGCAGCGGATACTGAGCTGGCATGGTGAAGATTCCTTATCTGGATCAGTGCAAGGACGAACGACACGCTGAGAAGAAGATGTGCTGCTACGACGTCTGCAACTTGTGAGAAAACTTGAGGATGATGAACTCGGCCGGCCGCACGACCGCCATGCCGATTTCGACATTCATCCGCCCTTCGAGGATGTCCTGGGCATTCATCGTCACGCCCAACCCGCAGCGCACGAAGAAGGCATCCTTGGTCGTCGCGCCGGCCAGCGCCCCTTCGCGCCACTTCTGCGTCAGGTAGTTTTCGATCATGCCGCGAACCTTGACCCAGGTGTTGGCGTCGTTGGACTCGAACACGGCCCAGTACGTCGATTTCTTGACCGATTCTTCGACCATGTTGAAGAACCGCCGCACGGAAACATAACGCCACTCGTTGTCGTTGCCGGCGAGCGTCCGCGCGCCCCAGACCAGCGTCCCCTTGCCGGCAAACGCGCGCAGGGCGTTGATCGACTTGCCGCTGGTGGCATCGATGTTCAGACCTTCCTGCGCAAAATCATCGAGCTTGACCGCCGGCTCGATGACATTCGCCAGGCTCACGTTGGCGGGTGCCTTCCAGACTCCGCGCGTGGTATCGATCATCGCGTAGGCGCCCACCACCGATGACGAGGGGGGGAGTGTCAGCCGATACTTGCCGAGTTCGGCGCGCACGGCGTTGGCAATGCCGGTATCCGTGAGGGCGTCCAATTTGCCGGCCACGGTGCCGGTCACGTCGACGTTGCCGCCGCTGACATCATTGGCATTGACCGTCAGCGGGTGCGTGATCACGGTCCGCAGGAACGGGTAGTAAGCCGCGCCGTACTTCAGGTGGTTGGTACCCAGGGCCGTGCGCGTGGCATCGACGTTGGCTGTCACCGTTTGCACGCCAGCCGGTTTGTCGCCGAGTTGCACGTCGATGACCGCGAAACGGTCCCGCAGCTTGCCGCATTGGGCGAGCATCGCCTGCACCACGGCCTGGAAATCAACCGCCGCCAGCAACACCGCCTCGGGCGCCACGAGCAGCGTGGGCTCGTCCTCCTCGGCGATGCGCTCCAGGCCGCGGGTGAAGTCGGCCGTTTCGAGCACGTCGTCGTAGTCACCGATTGAGCACACATAGCACTTGCCACCGCCATTGGCGAAGAACATCGACATTGCGTGGTGCAAGAATCGCCCCACGGTCGGTGCGGTGACCGTGACCGTGATCGCGCCCGCCGTGTCGCGGTTGGCGACTGCGGCGATGGCGTTCTTCTGTGGCCCGCCGAACCACTGTTCGTACTCGGTGAGGGAAGTCACGACCGTGGGTTTGTCCAGCAGATCGGCGGCGACCACGCGTTGCGCCTGCTCCGTGTAGCCAATGAAGGCGGGAATGGCCGTCTCCACTTCGGCCACCGAGGGTGGAAACACAGAGATTTCTTCAACGTAGACGCCCGGTGTTTTATAAGTTGGCATGCAGGTGCTCCTTTACGGTTTGGAAAGGTGGATGATGAAATGTGCTTGCGGCTTGTCCGCGGATGGCTGCGGCAGGTGCGAGACCAGAACGTCTCCGTTGCGGTTGAGTTGGATTTTTCGGAACCCTCGTTCGTTGCGGGCCACGGCCGCCAGGGACCGAAACATGACGATGCGACTGTCACCATCACCCAGCAGCGCGGGCGAAATGTCTGTCGCGGAAAACAAGTTCGGCGGGACCTTGTCGAAATTCAACTGCGGGCGGCCCTCTTCGTTGAACCCATTGTCGGTGACGTTGAGCTGATCGAATTCGAGTTGGGTGAAGTTCTTGGCGACGACAAAATATTTCAGTTGCTCCTGTCGGGCCGTAAAATCCAGCGTCAACGCGGGCGGCGCGGCGTAAAAACCGGCGTCAACGGTGATCGCGATCAGCCCCCACAAGCCGGCGCTGCGCAACTTCGCGCTCACGTACAGCCGCGAAAGAGCAACGCTTCCGCCGCCGGGATCTTCGCCAATCTGGTAACGGCCCTCCGGTAAAGCACGCAGATCGAAACTGCCCTCAACCGCACCCGTCGGCAGCGTTTGGCTGACAAGCAAGGTGCCATTGTGATCGGACAGTCGCAGCGTCAACGGCCGCGTTGCCGTTTGCGGTACGTGCGCATGCATACCGCTGGCCAAGATGATCCCTTGCGGAGGTTCGAGTACCGCGGGATTGTTGCCATTAAAGTAGAACGGCGTCTGCCGGGTATCGTTCACCACCGGATCGGTAAAGTTGCTGAACGTTGAATTCCTCAGCCGCAGGCCGAATAGCAGAGTGCGTCCCGCCAGGTTATTGATCGGCAAACCGGGCGAGTCGGTCCCGTACAGCGCATGCAAACGACCTCCCAACACGCGAGTCAACACTTTGCCGCCGCGCATCACGCCAGAGGTTTCCGGCGGTACGAAAAACTCAAGATCCTCACAGTGACCGGAGTAGTAACTGTGATTCACCGCGACCGTGAACAGTGGAGCGAAGTGCTGGGTCATTTTTCGTTCAGTACCGTGTCAAGCACTGTAATCGGTTGGCTGATCCCCTGGGGTTCGCCGTCCTGCAGCACAACCATGCGCACGCGATAAACCACCGACGGCAAATATTTGGTACCGATATAGGCCCACAACTGATTGAGTTGTTCCGGTCCGTAGGAAATCAACTCGACCGTCAGTTTCTCGATCCCGGGCTCCAGTGCGGGATATTCGTCCCGCGTGAAGCGTGGTCGAGCCTGAAAAAACGTCAACACGTAGGAAAGATATCGCAGCGATTGCACATACGGGTTCGGGTTCTGGCTCGTGTTCGGCCGCGCCGCGAACACGACGAGGAGATTGAGCTTCAACTCGGGCGATCTCACGATGTGGCTGCCGTTACGAACAACACGCTCGGGAACCTGCGAGCGCAAAATCCGTTCCTCTTCCACATTCACCAGCGCCAGCCCGATGGCCCCTTCTTTGACGGCCCATTTCCCGGAATCGTCTGTCAGTCCCCCCGGCACGACTTGAACCACACTGGATGCGGTTTGTCGCTTGAGATACAGGTTGACCTCATCGGCGAGGAACCTGACTGTTGCATCGAGCATCGTCTTCCCCACTCATGAACTCAGATCAGAACAGACCCGAATGGATTGTTGCCACAGTATTTCGAGTGTCGAGCGAAGTCAATCAACATCGCCCAGTTTGCCACAGTTGACCAATCTGGCTATTTCCCATCATGAGAATTTCGGAGTGAGTCAGTTTGAATTCACAAAGCCCGTCGAACTCGATGCGGGGGTTGACTCGTTCGTAGCGTGACAACGCAGCCGACTGGGCAGAATGAAGTCTGGCTTTCGGAAAACCGGACTTCCGGGCGACGGCGCTGCGCGTGTTGACCGTGTGGATTGAATCTCTCAGACTGCGACGGTGGCTTCGGTGGAAGAGGCCTCTCCGTGACGATTCTGGAAGCGTGCGCGTGCGGCAAGTTGTGAGGCAATTCGATGTGCGATGGTTAGGACTGCTGTGTGCGGCCCTCGCGTGTCCGTCGCTGCTTCCAGCGCCGGTGCGATCCGAAGAAGTTCGCCCGACCTCGGTGGGTGTGCGTCCACGCAGTGAGTTTGTCTCACCGGGGCAATTTCTTTTCGACTGCGTTCTCGCGCCGGTTTGCTCGCGTGCCGGGCAGCTTGCCGTGGGTCGGTCTGTCGATCTGCCGCATCGCCCGCGCGTCTCGCGAACGTACGGTCCGTTGCGACAGATTGGCTTCGTCGGTGGAGACCACATTTCGGCGGAGATTCTTCACTGGCATGACGACTACGTTAAACTGCGGTTGACGAGTGGACAGACCGTGCTCGTCCCGGCGGTTGCGGTGGAGACGCTGCTCGTTCCGGCGGGCGAAACCGAATTGCTGGCCGAACCATTCGAGAACGCTGACGCGCTGAGTGGCTTCATCGATGAGGCGGTTCGATCCCAGGTGACCTTCGATCGCGAACACGCCGCCAGCGGAGATCGCTCGTGGAAACTGTCCTCTGAATCGCAACCGGTCACCGTGTCCTGTCCCGCGGGGCTGGAAGCGGCGCGCGTTCAGTTCTGGTTCCGCGCCGGCCCATCATCGTCGGCATCGACCGGTGGTCGGATCGCGTTCACGTTTGGCGAGCCCTCCGATGCGAACGCGCTCGTGTTGGAACTCGACGGTTCGCGGCTCGCGGTTGTCAGTCGTCACGGCCGGATTGCGCAATGGACCAGGCAGGGGGTCGAGCTTCGTTCCGGTTGGCACTGCCTGACGGTCGTCCTCTCGCCTCAGCGGGTGCTGTGCCTGGTGGACGAGAACCTGCTGGCAGCGGGTTCGGGAATGGAGTCCCCACTTCACTCGATCCGCCTGGAGCCGCGCGGCGGCCTATGGATCGACGATCTGTCGATCAGCCGCCTGGACGAGAACGCGTCTCCGCTGGCGATGCGACTTCCCCAAGGGGACGATGCCGTCGGTACGCACTCGGGCGAGGAATTCTTCGGCCGGGTGACGCGGGTCACGCCGCGGGGAATCACGCTGGACGGGACTGCGGGCGAGGCAACCGTCCCGTGGTCTCGCGTGGCGACGATTGGCTTCCGGTCTCCCGATCGGCCCTTGAGCGGACCGGCAGCACCGCTTGACGGACTCGTCGCGCGCATCGAGTGGCAGCCGTTTGTTGATCGGCCTCAGCTTCGCGCCAACCGAGTGACGGCCACGATCGTCGCGACCGATCGCCACGGCTTGTTCGTGTCGCATCCGTTTCTCGGTGAGTTCCCCGTCTCGTGGCGAGACATCGGTCGGATCGAGCCGCTGTTCGTCGGACGAGTCTTGGTTCTCGATGCTCGTCGAGTTCATTTGGGCGAATCGATTCGAGCCGACTTTCGTCGACCACTCCCCGACGGAACCGAGTGGCGCAGCGAGTTTCTTCTGGCTGCCAAGCCCCGCGGTGACGTCTGGCTTTCGCTGAACGTGGCCGATCTCGAACCGAGCGGATGGGACACGCCAGCCGGCAGCGCGTTCCTCAAGGAGCTTCGCGCGGGACGATTGCTCACCGAAGTGATCGTGAACGACCAACCCGTCGGCGATTTGAACAGCCACCTGCGGTTCCGAGTCTCGCCCGACCAGCCCGAACGCCTGCTGTGTCCGCTCGCACCGGACGTGCTTCGTGCGGGAACCAACTCCGTTCGGCTGCGGCAACGTCCGCTGACCGAGAAAGGCTCCGACTACGACGACTGCGAGCTGTCCAACCTGCGACTGGAGTTGAGGGCAACTCCCACTGCACACTAACCATCGATGCGGCGACTGTTTCTACGATTGCGACCGGTTTCATTCGTCGTCTCCTTCAATTCGTCGAACCTCTTACATTCGAGAAAGGCTGGGGGTTCGACGAATTGAAGGAGACGACGAATGGGAATTCCCCAATACGGCTTCCATGAGCGAACGGACTCGCGCCGGATCGACCGGGTTGGCGATCCGACCGTCGAACTTGAGCGACGTTCCCACGATCAGTCCGTCGGCTCCGTGAGCGATCAGTTCGGAGACAGTTTCCGCCGAAACGCCGCTGCCGATCAGGACGGGCGTCGCCCCGGCCGCACTCTTCGCGGCGCCGAGCGTTTGAGTCTCCGTCGCACGGCCGGTCGCCGCGCCCGAGACGATGATCGCATCGGCGTGACCGCGGTGGATCACGTCGGACACCTCCACCGCCAACGGTCGCGCTGCCAACGGGGCCGAGTGCTTCACATCGACATCGGCCAGAATGCGAATCGATTCCGCTTTCAGGCCGGCTCGTTCGCGCAGCAGGTCGTGTGCGATCCCCTGCAGCAGGCCCTGGTCCGTGACGCGGGCACCACACAGCACGTTGACTCGGATAAACGAAGCACCGCTCGCGACAGCCACCGCCAGCGCGCTGCGACCGTCGTTGCGGAGGACGTTGATCCCGAGCGGCACGTCAAACCGCCGTCGCACTTCACACGCGAGCGCCGTCATCGCGGCGACCGTGATGGCGGGAACTCGATCCGGATAGAAGGGCGTATCGCCGAAGTTCTCGATCATCAGGCCATCGACACCGCCCGTGCAAAGCGACTCGGCGTCGTGCAGGACGAAGTCGCGAACGGCCTCGAAATTGCCGGCCCAGCGCGACGAACCGGGCAGCGGCGGGAGATGCAACATGCCGATCACAGGAACGGAAGTGGTGGACCACTGCGGCAACAGCGACATCAATCATCTCCGGGATGTGGCACGTTGATCTTCGTAGGATGGGCACTCTTGCCCGTCCGGTTTGAAGGTTAAAAGCCGGACGGGCAAGTGTGCCCATCCTACGATTTCGCAAGATGCAGTTGCACGACGATGCCATCCAGGAAGTCGGCCAGTCGGTCGGCGGCGACGGCGGCTTGTTCGCGCAACCGCCACATGTCCTTGATGCTCGATGGCCGCTTGAAGAGCGATCCGATCACCGCGCCGAACCGGACCGCGCCGGTTTCGCCCACCAGACTGAGCACCTCGGGCGGAAGATCGGCCGACAAGTCGTCGCTGATCGCGCGAACGGCCATGCAGCGGGTCTTGGTCTGCCGGCACACCGTCGCCACCGCAAAGCTCTCCATGTCGACGGCGAGCGAATCCGTTTTCTCGGCCAGCGACTGTTTCTCGGCAATCGTGCGCACCATGTGATCGACGGTCAGCAGCCGTCCGACGTGCAAACCGCGCGCGGCATCGGTCGTCATCCCGACGTCGATCGACAGTTCCTCCCCATTGGCCCCCATGACGCGGTCGGCAACGAGGATGTGACCGATCTTGATCTCGGTCGTCAGTGAACCGGCGAAGCCGGTGGAGATGACCCATTTCGGTTTGTGAGCGTCGAGCAGCGCCTGAGTCGCCCGGGCGGCGCGCAACGGTCCCGTACCGGACTCGACGATGGCAATGCGGATGTCGTCGTACAGGCCACCACAGAACTTGAAGCTGCCACCCGTGTACCGCTTCACCTTCTGGCAGCGACTCAGAAACTCACCCAGCTCCAGCGGCAACGCGCAGACCAGTCCGATGTCGGCCTCAGCGGCATCCACGGCGGCGACTTCGGTTTGACTCATGCGGGTACTTTATTGTGGAGTGGGGCAAGCCAACGCAGGCCGACCCCTGACGTGGAACGCCAACCGAATGTGCTACTTCGCGTTCTCGGCTTCAAACTTCTTCAGGAACTCGATCAGCGCATCGACGCCCGCTTCGGGGAAGGCGTTGTAGATGCTGGCTCGCATCCCGCCGACGCTGCGATGTCCCTTGAGGCCGTCGAAACCCGACTTGGTGGCCGCCGAACAGAACTTCGCGTCGAGATCGGCATCGCCCGTGACAAACGTCACGTTCATCTGCGACCGGCTGTCGGCGGCCGCCGTCGGTTTGAAGAGCCGGCTTTGATCGAGGTACGCGTACAGCTTGCCCGCCTTGCGACGATTGGTCTCGCCGACTCCCGCCAGCCCGCCGTTCGACTTGATCCACTTGAGAACCAGCCCGACGAGATAGATCGCGAACGTCGGCGGGGTGTTGTACATCGACTCATTCTTGGCGTGAGTCCGGTATTGAAGCATCGTCGGCAGATCCTTGGCTCCGCGTTCGACGAGGTCGTCGCGCAGGATGACCAACGTCACACCGGACGGCCCCAGGTTCTTCTGAGCTCCCGCATAGATCATCGCGTGCTTCGCGACATCGACCGGCCGCGAGAAGATGTCACTGCTGGCATCGCAGATCAGATCGACGTTCGCGGGAACCGGCGGCAACCCGGCCCACTGCGTCCCGAAGATCGTGTTGTTCGAGGTGTAGTGCGCGTAGACCGGGTTCGCGCTGAACGAACACTCGCGGGGAATGTACGAGTAGTTCTTGTCCTGGCTCGAACAGGCCACGTGAGCTCCGCCGAACCGGGCCGCCTCTTCGAGAGCCTTCTCGGACCAGGCTCCCGTGACGAGGTAGTCGGCCGTCCGATCCCTGCTCAGGAAGTTCATCGGGATCTGAAAGAACTGCGTCGATGCGCCTCCTTGCAGAAACAGCACGCGATAGTCCGCCGGAATTCCGCCGACCTCGCGGCACAGGGCTTCCGTCTCTTCGTAGACAGCGAGAAAAGCCTTGCCGCGGTGGGAGTGTTCGAGAATCCCGATCCCCGTGTTGCCGAGCGACAGCAGGTTGTCCCTGGCCTCCTCCAGGACCGATTCCGGGAGCACGGCCGGGCCGGCCGAGAAGTTCCAAATCCGTTGAGCCATCCGAGTCAGTTCCTTGTCCAACATAAAATTTAAACAGCACCGGGAAACAAAATCGGCCGCACATTTCTGCGGCCGGAGCGACGACGGTAGTATGTCTGCCACCAACGGAGTCCGTCAATCCGCCGGAGGCGGTTCGTCTGGGCGCCGTGTCCCAATTTGCCAACTCGTGGAGCCTCATGGGGGGGCTTCTCTGGTCGATTTCTTGATGTTGAGGGCGGCAGATGAAAACACTTGGTCTGTTTGGAAAGCATCCCCTCCCGGGACGCGTCAAGACCCGACTGGCCGAAGAGGTGGGAACGGAAGCCGCCACGAAGCTGTACGCGGCCTTCATGGACGATCTGGCGTTTCGCTTTCGCGCAGCGGGCGACAACAGGATTCTCGGGTTCTGGCCAACCGACTCGGTCGACTTCTTCGATCAGTATTCCAAGCTCGGCTACGAACTTTGGCCACAGCCCGAAGGAGACCTCGGCCAGAAAATCATCTCCTACTTCAAGTACGCCTTGAAGGAGGAGGGGAGCCGGGCGGTGCTGATCGGGACCGACAGCCCCACGCTACCAAGAGAATTCGTGGACCAGGCCTTCGAATTGCTCGATCAGGTCGATTGTGTGCTTGGTCCGGCGACCGATGGCGGTTACTACCTGATCGGTCTTCGTCGTCCCCTGCCCGCGCTCTTCGAAAACATCGCCTGGAGTGGTGCCAACGTGCTGGTGCAGACCGTACAGCGAGCGACCGCCGCCGAACTGTCACTCAATCTGCTCGCCCCCTGGTACGACGTGGACGACCTCAAGGGTCTGCAGATGCTGGCCGGCCACGTCCGCGCGATGACGCATGCGGGAGAAACACACCCCTGCCCCGTGACGGCTTCGGTGCTCGAGCAGATTCATCTGCTGGGGGGACCGGTGCGCACGGGATCGACGCGGTTGACTCTACTCGCGCGTCCATGAGAACTCTCTCCGATTGGCCCGAATTAATCGTGGGGCGTAGCTGAGTTCGCAAGAACTCAGCCCAACTCACGATCGCGAGCTGAGTTCTTGCGAACTCAGCTACGAGGCCATCATCCGGGTTAACGATCAACTCCAAGGCTTCTGGAAAGGAAGGGCGGGGTGCAGTCGCTAATTGGTGGTCTTTTTCCTGTCCCCTCTCCTCCGTCTTGGGGGGTTTGGTTTTGGGTGTGGGGGCCAGGCGGTCGAGAGACGTTG
>JANODP010000511.1:0-17089 GCA_031412755.1 Schlesneria sp.
CCGACTGCGGGAAGATGCTAAAGTCTGTTGCAAATCGTGTCGAGACGAGCTTTCCCGACACGGGTTTGCCCAGCCCCCCTCGTCCGCCTCGTTGTCCAGCCAAAGACTGTTTCATGCTCGCCAAACGCATAATTCCGTGTCTTGACGTCCACGCCGGACGAGTCGTCAAAGGGGTGAACTTTCTCAACCTGCAAGACGCCGGCGATCCGGTGGAGGTTGCCGCGCGCTACGAAGAGGACGGTGCGGACGAACTCGTCTTCCTCGACATCACCGCCAGTCACGAACAGCGCGGCATCATCCTCGACGTGGTCCGGCGGACGTCCGAGGTCTGCTTCATGCCGCTGACCGTCGGTGGCGGCATCCGCACCCTCGACGACATCCGCATGCTGCTCAGTGCCGGTTGCGACAAGGTTTCGATCAATTCGGCGGCCGTGAAAGACCCCGACTTCGTGCGGCAGGCGGCTCTGAAATTCGGCAGCCAGTGCATCGTCGTGAACATCGATCCGAAGCGGGTTCAACGGGACGGTCGCGAGGTCTGGGAAGTCCATGTCAACGGAGGCCGCATCCCCACGGGACTCGAAGCGGTCGCCTGGGCGAAAGAAGTCGAACGGCTCGGCGCGGGCGAGATCGTGCTCACCTCGATGGACGCCGACGGCACCAAGGACGGCTACGACCTGCCGATGACGCGCGCCGTCGCCGACGCCGTCAATGTTCCGGTCGTCGCCAGCGGCGGCGCGGGGAACCCCGAACATTTGAGAACGATCCTGACCGAGGGCCACGCCAGCGCGGCCCTCGCCGCCAGCATCTTCCACTACGGCACGCACCCGATCGGTGTGACGAAACAGTATCTCGCCGAACGCGGCGTTCCGATCCGGTTCAATCGTTTGGGGTAAGAGCCCTTTGACAATGTTGATCGTGTGCCACGGCTGTGTCAGCCGTGCGGAGGGCATCCGTCTTTTTCCCCGTTCTCACGGCTGACACAGCCGTGGCACTACTATTTCAACAGACTGGTAGCCGACATGCCCGAGTTGTCTCACTTCGACGAACACGGCTCCGCGCGCATGGTCGATGTCGGCGCGAAGGAGATCACCGCGCGCATGGCCCGTGCCGAAAGCTTCGTCACGATGCGGCCGGAGACATTGAAACTCATCCTCGACAGGCAGGTCGCGAAGGGAGACGTCTTCGAGGTCGCGCGGCTGGCGGGAATCATGGCCACCAAGCGGACGGCCGATCTGATTCCGCTGTGCCATCCGCTGGGGATCGATGCCGTCGACGTGGCACTGGCCCCCTTGAACGGCACCACGGTCCGCATCGAGGCCACGGTGCGAGTTCACGGGCGCACCGGCGTCGAGATGGAGGCGCTCACGGCGGTCTCCGTCGCGGCCCTCACGATCTACGACATGTGCAAGGCGGTCGATCGCGGCATGTCGCTCGGCCCGACCAGGCTGCTCGAAAAATCAGGCGGCAAGAGCGGCTATTTCCTCAGCGAAGGCTAAGGCCGCGAGACATCCTGTTGCACGCAGACGGACGTGAGACGTTTGACCGGCAGCACCGCGCGGAACACAACAAACCCCTTGTCCTTCCAACCATCACGCTCGCACTACGAGTAATTGACCGGGTTTTGAAAAAAAAGGTGAACCACAGTCCGCCGCTGAAGAGTTGCTCGGAAGAATGCGTCGCTGTTCTTTGAGGGGGTGGATGGGTTAGCGTGCCGACTCTCCCCGTTTGACCGTGCGGCGGGGGGCGATCACGATCCATCAAAGCCCGCTTCCCGGCCCTTGAGCGTTTCCGTCATGAGTGACATCGACAAGAAGTCTCTGACCGAGCGGGACATTTGCACCAAGTTCATCAATCCCGCGCTGGAGGCGGCCGGTTGGGATTTGATGCACCAGATTCGGGAGCAATACTACTTCACCGATGGCCGGGTAATGGTTCGCGGGAAGACGGTGAAGCAGGGCGACCGCAAATTCGCCGACTATCTGTTGTTCCACAAGCCGAACCTCCCGCTGGCGGTCATTGAGGCGAATGACAACAACCACAGCATCGGCAGTGGGATGTGCGACGTCTTGGAAGACAAGCTGAAGCAGGCCGAGCCCGCCAGCACCCAACTCCTCTCCGCCTCTGTCGGACATTTGTTTCAGGGAACCTGACGTGGTTGGCAGATGGCATCCCCAATACATCGTTCGGCCCATCGACTCGCGACAGTCGAGTACGAACGTCGTCATCGTCGAGACCGACATCGGCCAAGGATTTCTCAAAGCCATCGGCAATCCCGCAGGTACGCACTGTCTCGCGAGCGAATTCGTCGGAACGCAGCTCGCGGAATGGCTCGGACTTCAAACACTCGACTACGGCTTGGTCAATGTTGACGACAAGATCGACGACATTCGTTTCTACTCCGGTGGCAAAGCGAAGAGCGGGCCTGCCTTCATCGCCAAACTTGAATCCGGCGATGTGTGGGATGGCTCCAAGAAGCAACTTCGCCAACTTGTGAATCCCGAAGACATCTCAAGGCTCGTCGTGTTCGACACCTGGGTCATGAATCGAGACCGAAAGTCGAAGTTGATGGCAGTCACCGATAACGTCTTCCTGAGCACGACGAAAACGGCCAAGGGCAAGTTGAGAATGGTTGCGATTGATCATACCCACTGCTTTGCGGTGCAGGACAAAGTTCAACTCGACCTCGATCAGATCAAAAATCCCGACGATTTTGAGGTCTACGGGCTGTTTCCCGAGTTTAGGGAATTTTTGGACCGACCTACCGTTCGCGAGACGGCTGACCGACTTGGTAAACTTGAGAAGGCCGCAGTTGAGGACATTGTTGGGTCGATACCAAGCGGGTGGGGCGTGAGTGTTTCGACGCGAAAACGATTGGTGAAACTGATCGTTCAGCGTGCTGTCCAGACTGCAAATGAGATCGAAGGCCGTCTTCTCGGGCCAAAGCATCGACAGAACGACTTGAATTACGGCAATTCGGAGGGCGAGGCATGACGTTTCACAAGGGGTTCTACAGCCTCATTCAATACTGTCCCGATCCCGCGCGGCTCGAAGCCGCCAACGTGGGTGTGTTGCTCTTTTGTCCGGAACGGAAGTACCTCTCGGTGCGGATGTCGAATGATAATCGTCGGGTACAGCAGTTCTTCGGGCGCAAGGAGCACGACTGGAAGCAGATCCGCCTTTTCAAGGATGGAATGGAGGAACGAATCGCTCGCGAATCAACGAAGATCCGCACCTGCGATCAACTTCAATCGTTCATCGACAGCCGCGCCAACCTAATCCGCATCACAGCGCCGACGTCAATGCGTGTGTCGAATCCCGATGACGATCTCAGCAAGCTGTTTGATTCGCTTGTTGGTGGTGAGTTGGCTCAGACGCATGTTCCCAAGAAACGCTTTCAGACTGTCGTTGCAGAACGGCTGCGGAATGCTCGGCTCGGCGACAAACTACGCGAGTCCGTATCGGTTGATGTTCCCTACTTCAAGAAGCCGGTCGAGTTCCCGTTCGGCTTTCAGAATGGCCGCTTCAACTTGATTCAGCCCGTGAGCTTCATAGCGGACGATCCCGACGACTCCGTCCGAAAAGCGTTGCCCTATGCCATCGAAGGCGAATCAATCTACGGCCATCAGCATGCGACGTTTGGTGAGTTGAAGCTGATCGTTGTGGGGGAGTTTCGCTCTAAAAACGACGAGGCTCGCGCCACGGTCAACGACATCTTGAAGGCGCATAACGTCCGCATGGTTTTCAACGACCAACTCGATACGCTCGTCCAAGAGATTCTTGCCAAGGGCAAGACGATTCCCGTCTGAGTTTGTTCAATGGCCGCAGGCGTAGGGCTGGTCTCAAAGTGTCCTTCGCGTCACGCAGTTCATGGTCGACATGGTCAACCCGCAGCTTGGCGAGAAGGTGCTGGACCCCGCCTGCGGGACGGGTGGCTTTCTGACGTGCGCCATCAAGCATCTGCGGAAACAGGTCAAAACGCCCGACGATGAAGAGCTGTTGCAACGCTCGGTGCTGGGGATCGAGAAGAAGCCGCTGCCGCATCTGCTGTGCGTGACCAACATGCTGCTGCACGGCATCGACGTGCCGACGAACATCCGGCACGACAACACGCTGTCCAAGCCGTTGGCCAGCTACGTCCCCAAGGATCGCGTCGATTGCATCATCACCAATCCGCCGTTTGGCGGCATGGAAGAGGACGGCATCGAAACCAACTTTCCGCAGAAGTTCCGCACGCGCGAGACGGCGGATCTGTTTTTGGTTTTGATTCTCACGCTGCTGAAGGACGGCGGACGCGGCGCGATCGTGCTCCCCGACGGCACGCTGTTCGGCGAAGGGGTCAAAACGACGATCAAGGAAAAGCTGCTGACCGAGTGCAATCTGCACACGATCGTCCGGCTGCCGAACGGCGTCTTCAGTCCGTACACGGGCATCAAGACGAACCTGCTGTTCTTCACCAAGGGAGAGCCGACCAAAGAGATCTGGTTCTACGAGCACCCCTATCCGCCGGGAGCCAAGTCCTACAACAAGACGAAGCCGATCCGCATCGAAGAGTTCGACCTCGAAAAGAAGTGGTGGAAGAAGCGGAAGGAGACCGAGCAAGCCTGGAAGGTTCCGGTCGAGCAAGTCCAATCCGCCGGCTACAACCTCGACATCAAGAACCCGCACGACACGAGCGTCGCGCACACCGACCCCGACGAGTTGCTCGCCGACTATCAAGTCCTGATGACCGACCTGCAACAAACCCGCGACCGGTTGAAGGACGAGTTGCTCGCCGCGCTTCAAGGATCAGAGGTCTCACGCGAAGGCGCGAAGCCGCGAAGTTGAAATACAATCCTTCCGGCCCTTCTTGTTTCCTCCTCTTACCTTCGCGGCTTCGCGCCTTCGCGTGAGCCCTCTTTTCAAGGAACCCACCATGACAGAAAACGAAATCGGCAAGATCGTCGTCGACTGCGCCTTCCAGGTGCATCAGAAACTCGGCCCCGGCCTGTTGGAGTCTGTCTACGAAGTGGCCCTGGCCTACGAGGTCAAAAAACGTGGCCTGTTGGTCGAACGGCAGGTGGCGATCCCCGTCGTGTACGACGATCTCAGGTTCGACGAAGGCTTCCGAGCGGACATTATCGTGGCCGGCTCGGTGATCCTGGAGTTGAAGTCGGTCGAGCAGGTTCATCCGGTGCATAAGAAGCAGTTACTGACCTATCTCCGGTTGTCTGACAAGCGGCTGGGCTACCTCATCAACTTCGGTGCCGAGTTGATCAAGGAGGGCCTGTCTCGTGTTTCCAATGGGGCGGCGGACTGGAGGGAAGAGGGGTCACGCGAAGGCGCGAAGCCGCGAAGGGAACAGCCCTGACCCTCGTCTTCTTCGCGTCTCCGCGCCTTCGCGTGAGCCTCTCTTTTGGAAGTTCTACGATGACCCCCGAAACCTTCTGCGAGCAGTTCGCGACCTTCGCCGAAGCCCCGGACGGCGTCGCGAAACTGCGCGAGCTGATCCTGAAACTCGCCGTCGAAGGCCGACTCGTTCCCAAAAGCCCCGACGATGAATCGACTGACCGTGAGACGTTCGTTGAAGACTATCTGACCATTCAGAACGGATACGCCTTCAAGAGCGAATGGTTCATTCCCGACGGAGTCCGACTTGTTCGGAACGTGAACATTGGCCACGACGAGTTGCGTTGGGACGATCTCGCGTGTGTTTCGGAAGAACGCGCCCAAGAGTTTGCCCGCTTTGAATTGACCGAAGGTGACATTGTCATTTCTCTGGACCGTCCGTTGATTTCGACCGGACTGAAAGTCGCACGGCTGACTAGAGACGACTTGCCAGCGTTATTGCTTCAGCGTGTTGGAAGGCCACAGTTCAAGGACAGTCGCGTCGTCCCAGAGTATTTTTTCATGTGGCTCAACTCGCCAGCATTCACCCGCTCAATTGACCCTGGAAAGAGCAACGGAGTGCCACATATCGCGGCGAAAGATATTCACCGAATCCGATTTGCTCCGCCTTCACCGGAAACGCAGCGGCGGATTGTGGGGAAGGTGGACCAACTGCTGGGGCTGTGTGACGAGTTGGCAGCGCGTCAGGCGGCTGTACGAGAGGCAAGCGCTAAACTCATGGATTCCGCAATCCACTCTCTTCTTTCGGAAGCAGGACCGCACGCGAAGCCGCGACGCCGCGAAGGGAACAAAAACAAATGACTCCCCTCTTCTTCGCGTCTCCGCGCCTTCGCGTGCTACCGCTGTCCGAGCAAAAGCGGATCGTGTCGAAGGTGACCGAGCTGCTGTCGCTGTGCGACGCCTTGGAAGCCAAGCTGACGCAGGCCGAGTCCGCCAGCACCCAACTCCTCTCCGCCGCCGTCCATCATTTGCTCTTAACATCACCGTGATGCACGGACGCCAACTGCGGTGGACTTCAACATTCTGAGCGGTAGCCTGTTGTCCAACGGGTTCGTGGCGGGTTGCAAACTGACCACGGTCAAATCGGCACGGGAGAGAATGGGCGTTCCAAGTTCCGCCCGCTCTCCCGTGCGGCCCGCCTCACGAACCTGGAGTCTCACCGCATGGACGAACGCCGCGAGCGCGTGACCTGCTCCGCACGGCAGAACTATCTCCACGTTCGCGACGAAGACTTCGCCAGGGCGGCGCAGCAACCGTCCGAATCGGCTCGCAGCCGTTCGCAATCGCTGGAAACCGAAAATGAAACCCCCCTTGTTTCGCAGAGAAATCCTGCAAACCAAGGGGTTTCCAAACTTCACCGAGTGCCCCCACTAGGGCTCGAACCTAGAACCTAATGATTAAGAGTCATTTGCTCTACCAATTGAGCTATAGGGGCGTCGCGAGCGGGCGGGATTCTACTGTTGGGCCGAACTCGCATCAAGCGACTTGGCAAACACGTCGCTGGTCAGTTTGTGTGATGCGCCGATGAGTTGTCGACGGGCGCGAGCAGCGAGTCCACGCCCCTCGACGACTCAGCACACCCCACTCGTGGTCGCAGGTTCAAACTGATCCGCGATCCCCTTCCGGCTGGTTCAACGCAGAGCCGATCTCGTCCAGGCAATCGAGGTAGAACGACTCCACCTTCGCCCGGGCCCACGGTGTTTTCCGCAGGAACGTGAGGCTCGACTTGAGGCTCGGATCGTGAGTGAAACACCGAATCGGAATGACCCGTCCCATCTCGGCCCAACCGACGTGCGCGACCAGTTGCTCCAGCATCTTCGCGAGTGTGATGCCATGCAGCGGATTGTTGGGATGTTCTTGAGTCATGTCGGTCCCGCGGTCACGTTCGCCACGCCCTTGTTTGCATGATTGAAAGCGTGCTTCCCAGTTGAGTGCTGGTCGCATTGTGCCGACCCGCGTCGTGCGTCACGGAAACGTGGCCGGGGAGTTGGAGGCCGTGTACGGGTTTGTCCACGCGAGCGACTCGAAGGCGCGGGGCTGCTTCCAGACGATGGCGTCGTCCAACCGCATCGTCAACTCACTGGGAGCCGACAGCCGGCCGACGCCGTAGTGCCACTCCGGGCCCTTGGTCTCGATGAGCAGCACGATCGCCGGATTGCGTCCGTTGACGAAGAGGAAGATGGCACCATCGGACTCGGCGGTCTGGTCGGGGCTGTAGCGGTCGATCTCGCGCGGCAGCATGCGCAGATGCACGAACGACGTGTCGATTTCCCTGACCTCCTGAGTGGCCGTGAACCGGCGGGCCAGTTGCTTGATCTGACCGAGCCGTGCGGCGGCGGCTTTGGCAGGCTCGGGAGCGTCGGGAATGCGCTGCATCGTCACCGCCGATCCGCGCGGAGTCCAACCCGTCACATCCGGGGACTTCGCCGCGAACGGCCGCTCGGTCAGCGACAGAAAATCGTAAACGATCACCGAGCCGGCGTTGAGATAATTGGGATGCAACTCGGCCGTGATGATGGCCAGCGGACGCCCCTGTTCCCCGAGCCGCCAGACCGTCCCGTCCACATAGCCGCGCGTCTGATCCTCGTACCGAAACAGCGGCATCGGCTGGAGCTGCTTCGGAAATTCGGCGTCCGAAGCAGAAAAACGAAAACTCTCCGCGCGAGACTTCATCACCGACATCCGCCGCTCGGCAACATCGTCCTTCTCAGCCGTCGCGGCCTCCTTCGGCTCATCTTTCACGGAGTTGGCTTTCGGGACGTTGTCATCGGCCAACGTCCCGGCAGCCACCATCCCCAGCCACGCGATCACCGCCGCGAGACTTCGTTTCAGACCGCAACCGGCAGACGTCGGCATCAATCTCTCCATTCCTTCGAGAAGCTCACTTCCATCGAGGCGCGCCGCGGGACGACAACTTGCCGTCCGCATTATTGCGGCGCGAGAGGCTGATGTCACCGGCGACCCGGATGACTCGACCGCCGAGAAATCACATCACCGAGAAGTAGTTCTTGCAGGCAAAGTCGATCGACTCGGGGGAGAGGGCGATGGGTTGGCGGCGGTAGACGCAGTAGTTCTTCACTTGCAGCAACAGATCGCGCGGCTGGCAGGCGCGGAGCGGGCGTTTGACCGGCGTGTAGTGTTTGGCCAGCAGATACTCCACGGCGCGCTTGTCGAAGGCGAAACCCATCTTGGTGGCAACCAGTCCGAAGAGTTGTGTGAACTCGTCGGTGCTCGGGTCGGTCACTTCGATTTTGTAGGGGATGCGGCGGAGGAAGGCTCCATCGACGAGATCCTTCGGTTCGAGATTCGTCGAGAAAATGATGAGCTGATCGAACGGCACCTGAATCTTCTTGCCGCTCGGAACATTCAGGAAGTCGTAGCGCTTTTCCAACGGCACGATCCAGCGGTTGAGCAGGTCGATGACGGGGACTCGCTGTCGGCCGAAGTCATCGATCACCAGGATGCCGCAGTTGCTCTTGAGCTGCAGCGGGGCCTCACAAATCTTCGTGGCGAGATTCTGTTTGATCTCCAGTTCCGCCATCGTCAGTTCGCCACCCACGACAACGGTTGGTCGCTTGATCCGCACCCAGCGCGTGTCCAGGTTGGAGTCGTTCATCAGACTTCCCACCTGGTCTGCCGGTTCGTCGGCGATTTCGTGGAGGGTCGGATCGAAGACGCGAATGATGTCGCCATCGATCCCCAAGGCTCGCGGGACATAGATCGTCGAACCGAAGCAGGCGGTGACTCGCTCGGCAATACTCGTCTTGCCGTTTCCGGGTGCCCCGAAGAGAAACATTCCCCTGCCCGAGTTGATCGCGGGACCCAGCGTGTCGAGCATCGTCTGGTTGATGATGAGGTCCGAGAACGCCCGCTTCAGATCCGGCTCGGTGCATTGAAATTTGGTGATCGTCTGCGCGGCGACCGAAGCGGCGTAGTCGGACAGAGTCACCGGGGCCGCTCCGAAGTACGTCGATTCCTCGGCATAGCGACGTGCCCGCTCCTTGCCCAGATCGGTCAATGCGTACTCGTAGTCGCCCATCGCCGCCGCATTGCGATAGGCCACGAAGTGCATGGCCTTCAAGTCGGTCAGCAGCGGAACGATGAGGCCAAATGGCAGGCAGATCATCCGGGCGATACCGCGTCCCGAGGTGGCTCCACGAGACAGCAGGAACTTGAGGATCAGTCGTTCGATCTCCTCCGGCAACAAACCGGTCGCCTGAAGAGTCTTCGGTTCTTGCGGCTGATACGTTCTGGTGGGGGTCGTCGGAGCGGTCCCCTTCGCCGCATCGAGCAACGTTTGCGCTCGGTCGAGTGACGCGATCGGCGAACCGACCGCCTCCCGATCTCGCAACGAAGTTCCCGAGGCCGAATCGTCGGAGGCAATTGCCGCCTTCTCTGCGGAGGATGCAACGCTCGACGGGCCTCCCTGCGACTGAAGTTCGGCCAGCAATTCGGCAGGACTCAATTTGCGAGGATCTTCGCTCATGTCGAGGCACTCCGAGTGCTGAGGGAGGTGAACGTGATGACTCGGCTGGTCATCCCCCTCCAATGACAGACTGTTCACACGAACTTCACGACCCTGAAGTAAGCTGTCGACGGACGAAAGCGAAATGTGAATTGCTGCTGCCGCGGAGAGGCTGTGAGTTTTTCGTGGGATAAGCTTCCAGCTTGTCAGTTGCGCCGAAGAACATGACAAGCTGGAAGCTTATCTCACGTCATTGAATCACAGCCCCGGAACGGGGGCGGGACGGTATCAATTGACGTGAACTGTGTAAATGTTTGCTTCGCGCAGGCGAGGAGTGGCGGGGTGGCCAGCTGGTACCGGGACTCGCGAAACGGGCTCGTCTCACCTCTGAACCTTCTGAGCGGCCGAGGTGTCTTCCTCGCGATGGCACGGCGTTCGCAAAGCAGGCTCGCACCTCACTCGGGGTTTGGACATCCCACGTCGGACGAGTCCCAGCATTACGGCAACAAGATTTGAACAGGGAGGCACTCATGGTGGCAGGAGTGATTCATCGAACCACGGCGACAGTTCGCAACCCAAAGGGTCTGCACATGCGACCCCTGAGTGTGATTGCGCGGAAAGCTCAATCGTTTGGTGGCGACGTGTTTGTCAGTCGCGGCTCCAAGCGGGCCGATGCCAAAAGCCTGTTGCACCTCATGACTTTGGGTGCTGAGGCGGGCATGCAACTGGAAGTGGAAGCCTCGGGCGTCGATGGGCATTCCGTGGTCAATCAGTTGGCCGAAGTGATCGAAACAGAGTTCGAGTTCGCCTAACCAAACTTGGTCGTGGTTGCGTGCCTCCCGGCGGCTTTTGCCAACGTGTGATTGGTGACCGGCCAACTTGGCCGGTCACCAACCGCTTGCCGCGTCGGTGATCTGTGTTTCCAATGGGCACAAGAGGTTGATCAAGAACAAGGCTTTCATGCCACTTCGGTAGCCAAAGCAACGGCCGAAGCCTCCCAGCGGAAACGAAAACGGTCATCCGAGCAGACGCTGAGTGAAGAGTTCGACGACCCGTTCAAATGCCTTGCGAGTCGGGTGATCCTCCGCGTCACAATAGTCAGCGGTCAGGACGGAATGTGCTTTCGGGTCGATCTTGTGGGGATTGCCTTCCGAAGAATCGATTTCGTTCCATTTGAACGTCTCACCGAAACAACGGGACATTTCCTCAAACTTTTCCCGTGGGCATTTGCCGTCATTCGTGAAGCGCCAACCGAGGATCGTCAGATGGTCTTGCTCCAGTCGCTCGCGAGCACATGCAAGGTCATTCGGACTGACGCCGAGGTCTCGGCGCCGCGAGCGAGTCAGCGGAAATGGCCTCGCCGGTTGCAATGACACCGGAGCCAGCACGACCGGGTCCAGCAGCAGCGGGATGACAAAGCTCCCTGTCAAACACATGCCAATCGCGCCGATCCCCTTGCCGCCACATTCCTGGTGCGCCTGTCGAGCCAGAGCACGAACCCAGTTGGCGACGGGGCTGGTCACACCGAGTGCCAGCGCATTCCATTCGCGGCTGATGCAGAAGCGAATGAAATAGCCGAGATTCCGCAGGTCTGACGATTTCTGACCGGCCGCTCCAAAGAACAGTGGCAGGTAAACGGAAAACCCGCGACTCGCCAAACGATCCCCCAGCGCCAGGCACTCCGGCGTCATGCCAGGCAACTCGTGCATCACAATGACGGCGGGCCCGCTCCCGCGCACGAAGACCTTCCGAGTTTTGCCTTCGAGCGTGTAACTCCTCGCGTCGTAGTCAGTGAGCGCCATGCGTTCATCCTCTTCGCTCCGTCAGCGCCGGAGCACCACCACCCCGCCATTACTTGGTTTTTTCCCGTTCGAGCGTCACGAGAATATGTTCGCTGCCGGGTGTGGAGGAAAACTCGGTGGGTCGCGCTCTTCCCGATGGAGCGAAACACAACTTGCGGGTCTTCTCACCGAGTTCGTAAATCCCCGGGTATTGATTCCCCTTTCCTTCTCCTTCTGTCACGGTGAAGTCGATGGTCTTGGGCTTCTTCGCGGGGTCGATGGTGCTGGTCCCCTTACTAATCTCGTTCCCTTCGGAACGGAGGCTCCATGTGCCGTCCGAGCCATTGACCACCGTGATTTTCCTGGCGTCCTCATCCATGGACTTGTTGCCGTCAATTTCGAGGGCCACGACTCGCCAAGTCCCTTCAATGAGTTTGCGGTCCTTCTTGATCGCTTCATCCTGGGCATCGTCCACGAAAGCCCTCGCGACAACCGCCGTGAGCAAAACTCCGACGAACAAGAACCCGAAGAAAGGATTTTTCATGTGGTTCATCATTTGTCATTTCCCGATCAGCTGGAGTTTGGCTGAATGATGGGCGGTCGCTCATAATCCAGACGAGTCATTGAGTATCTGAGTCGTAGAGTGACAACGGGCAAAGGAGCCGTCAGCGGCGCCAACTACCAACCTATTTTGACTTCGCCTTCAGACGTTCAAAGCAATGTCTGGACTAGCCTGCTTCAAAGTCCAGAACGGCGGGTATTGCTCACCTTTCTCAGCCAATCTTGGAAATGGAGGGCATTGCCCACCCTACGACACTGAATGCAGATCACGATACATCGTGGAATAACTTTTCATGCCATCTCACATCAGGCAGAGGTAGCGAGTATTTTTGCTGCCAGTATGGGAAGTCCCTCTGCATCAGCATGGCCAGCTTCGAAACTTCGTTTAGCGAGACCGCCATTCCGCCGTTCAAGGCTAGAAGCATCCTAGGGCGGTCGGCAGAGTCGTAGATATTTAGAAACCGCTTCTTGCGCGCAGCCTCGCGACGTTTCTTCTTGTCACCATCATCTGCTTCATCTGCAATTACATGAAACAGTCCCGCGCCATAGATGAATGCATCGAACAATTCCAGTAGCGTTGGTTCGCCTTTGACTGGCGCGAACGGTAGTGGCGACGAGTCGAGAGAAGCCTGAAATGCTCGTCCTGCTGAATTCGCCCATATTCGGCTAAAGTCACAAGCCACTTGCCGACAGTAACTGTCAACCGCCAATTTGACGAGATCGTCGCCTGGGGCAACAAGCTGCCGAAAATAGACGGCTGCAAAAATGAACTGCTCAAGATCTGGCATCTTGAGGCGATTGTCACCCTGAGACGCTAGTGACTTCTCGGCATTAAACCATCGGCTCGTAATCAAGAGCTTGTGGACCTGCAAAAAGTGGGCAATGACTTCAGAGTCTCTTTTGCTCCAGCCCGATGGATTCAATAAGTTTGCCGGACCTCGCTCCAGCAATCCGGTGACATCACCTCTAATGAGTGGGGACATAGTTGCCAAGCCTTATGAGAGATGCAGCAGCCAACTGCATCTAATACGCTCTCTACCAACGAATGGCCGGGATATCATGGCGGCTGGGAGGCCACGTCTTCGTTGCCCCCAGCCATAGCAAAGGGCCGGATGGCTGGGGTCGAGCGTCTTTGCTCGCCCCCAGCTTGTTGTTCAACTGCTGGCCAGTTTGATTCCGAGAACCTCGGCCAGTCGGTCTGCCGTTTCCAGATGGATGTCCCGCTCACCGGCGAGGAACTTGGACAGGGCCAACGGAGACAGGTGGGCCTTCTCGGCGATCTCAGCCGCCGGTTGTGTGCTATCACGGATGGCTTTTCGCAGAGCTTCGCCGAGCGAATCGGAACGGGACTCGTGCGACGCGGTCACTGGTGGGAACTCGGCCTGTACGGCACGACGCACTTCATTGTCGCGGGCCGCTTCTTCCGCTGTAAGCGGGCGATCACGAAAGACTCGTTCTAGTTTTCGGTTCATGTTGATTGCCCTCATCGCGGTTCGGGGACTTCGTAGGCTGTGACCACTCGAATCGAGTCTTCGTCAATCTCTTCATAGACGACGAGGATGTACAACCCTTCCAATGTGTAACCCCAGACGCAGGGGAGGCCGCTGGAATGGCTGCGTCCTTCGCTGGTCGGGTTCTCCAAAACATCCTCGACATCGTCCATGCTCAACCCGTGCTCGGCAATGTGCTCGACGTTGCCTTCCGGGTCGTCAGGATCGTCCCACAGGATTCGGAGGAAGTCCATCTTGATCTCGGCCGTCGATGGTTCATTGAGAGACAAATGAACAATTGAAGACGAATCTCGGTCGCCATTGGTATCAAAGAGCACTGGCGGCCCAGAGCCGCCGCCAGTGGCACACATTCAACAATACATCACACCGCTTCGAGGGCCTGCTTGAGGTCGGCGATGATGTCTTGGACGTCTTCTGTGCCGACTGACAAGCGGATGAAGTCGGGAGTCACGCCGGTAGCTTGCTGTTCCTCGGCGGTCAACTGTTGGTGCGTCGTGCTGTTCGGGTGGATGATCAGCGACTTGCTGTCGCCCACGTTGGCCAGGTGGCTGAACAGTTTCACGCTGTTGATCAGCTTGATGCCGTTTTCTTTCTGCTGAGTCGGCGTGGCGCCCTTGATGCCGAAGCCGAGGATCGCGCCGCAGCCGTTGGGGAGGTATTTCTTGCCGAGCTTGTACGACGGGTGATCTTCGAGGCCCGTGTAGTTGACCCAGCTCACCTTGGGATGCGACTTCAGGAACTGAGAGACCGCCAGCGCGTTCTCGCTGTGACGCGGCATCCGCAGGTGGAGCGTCTCCAACCCCTGCAACAGTTGGAACGAATTGAACGGGCTGATCGCCGGGCCGAGGTCGCGCAGGAGCTGGACTCGCGCCTTGAGGATGTACGCCAGCTTCATCGGGCCGAACGTCTCGAAGAACTTCAGGCCATGATAGCTCGGGTCGGGCTCGGTCAGTTCGGGGAATTTTCCATTTCCCCAATTGAAATCGCCCTTCTCGATGATGACTCCGCCGATCGACGTGCCGTGGCCGCCGATGAACTTCGTACACGAGTGAACGACGATGTCGGCCCCCCACTGGAACGGATTGCACAGCACCGGCGAGGCGAGCGTGTTGTCGACGATCACCGGAATGCCGGCGTCGTGCGCGACCTTCGAGATCGCCTCGAAGTCGGGGACGTCGACGCGCGGATTGCCGATCGTTTCGAGGAAGATGCAGCGCGTCTTGTCGTCGATCGCCTTGCGGAAGCCCTCGACGTCAGCCGTCGGGACGAACTTCGTCTTGATGCCGAACTTGGGGAACGTGTAGTGGAACAGGTTGTACGTCCCACCATAAAGGCTCGCCGCCGAAACGATGTTCTGTCCGGCCTGACAGATGTTGAGGATGGCCAGCGATTCGGCGGCCTGCCCCGACGCGACGGCCAATCCGCCCGAGCCGCCTTCCAGCGCGGTGACTCGCTTTTCGAGCACGTCGGTCGTCGGGTTCATGAGACGGGTGTAGATGTTGCCGAAGGCCTGCAACCCGAACAGGCTCGCGGCATGTTCGGTGCTGTTGAACGTGTACGACGTCGTCTGATAGATCGGCACCGCCCGCGAATTGGTCGTGGGATCGGGCACCTGTCCGGCGTGGAGGCACTGCGTGGCGGGCTGCATGCTGTCGGTCATGGCAAGGCTTTCTAGTGGGTCGTGGATGGTGGACAGTGGACAGGAAAACTAACGGGTGGCACGCCCCGAGTCCTCGAAGGGCGTGATGGACGGTGCTTGAGCACGATCACCTCCGAGCGATCGCGGCACCGGTTCGATCCTTGATGTGATGCCCAGAGTGCCAGCCTTGGCTCGGTCAGCGCGAGAGGTTTAGAATCCTAGAAGGCGGTGTGTGGAAACGCAAACGGGCGGCTGACCCGTGCGATGTTCAGCGAACGAGGAGCCGATCATGCTTTCGACCGCGACGATTCCGAAGACGATTCACTCGGACCCGGAGATCATGGGGGGAACGCCCGTCTTCGTCGGCACGCGAGTTCCCGTGCAGACAATGTTCGATCACTTGAAGGCGGGGGATCCGCTCGCGGAGTTCTTGGACGACTTCCCCACGGTCGCCCGTGACCAGGCCATTGCGACTTTGGAAGAAGCACAGGCGTATCTGCTGACACAGGCGATTTCCGATGCGGATTCTGCTCGATGAATGTCTGCCCAAACGACTGGGCCGGCTGATGGTGGGGCATCAAATCCGAACTGTTCAGCAGATGGCTTGGTCGGGCATCAAGAACGGTCGTCTGCTGTCGCTCGCGCAGAATCAGTTCGATGTCTTTGTCACAGTCGATCGCGGCTTCACCTATCAACAGTATGTCGTGGACTACGATATCGCCGTCGTGGTGTTGTCCGCACCATCGAACCGATTCGTGGACCTGTCGCCGCTCATTCCAGCAACTCTGACGGCGCTGCCAACGCTGCAACCCGGAGCGTTTTTCGTCATCACCAATCCGCTTGTTGGTGACAGTCCTGACCCAAGCCAGCCGGGCGACGACGATGCAACCCAAATCGAAGAGACTCCCTGATCGAGTGCCTATCGACGTGACCACAATCCCCACCGAACCCGCACCGCTGCCGCCGCCCAAGATTCGCAACGTCGTTTGGCGGACGTTTCAGTTCATCATGCAGAACGTGTTTTGTTTCTGGAACGGCTATCGGGTGCGGGGCCAGGAGCGGCTGGACGAGGCGGGGGGCGGACTGGTGCTCGCCAATCATCAAAGTTTTCTCGATCCGCTGCTCGTCGGGTTGCCGCTGCATCGGCCGATCAGCTATGTGGCGCGGGACTCGCTGTTCAAAGTCCCCTTCGTGGGTTGGGTTCTGCGCAACACCTACGTGATGCCGATCAGTCGCGAGTCGGCGAGCAGTGCCAGCCTGCGCGAGACGATTCGCCGGATGCACCACGGCTTTCTCGTGGGCGTCTTTCCCGAGGGAACCCGCACGGAAACGGGCGAGGTCGGTCCGTTCAAGCCCGGCTTTGTCGCACTGATTCGCCGCGCGAAGCTGCCCGTCTATCCGGTCGGCATCGCGGGCGCGTTCCAGGCGATGGGCAAGGGAAGCTGGTTCATGAAGCCCAGACGGGTGCGAGTCGTCGTCGGCGAACCGATCTCGGTCGAGGAACTCACCCAGTTCGACGGACGCGACAAGGACGAGGCCCTGATCGAACTCGTGCGGTCTCGGATCATCGAGTGCCACGCGCAGGCCGAGGCTTGGCGACGTGGAGAGCAACCGGCGGAGTAGACTTCCCCACGCGAGAGACAACACCGCACGCGGCGTCTCTTGGGCGTCAGCCCTCGTCTAACGTTTCGGAGCGGGGCGGGGGGGGGGGGCCCCGCCGCGGTGGAAGCGCGAGGACCCCAACCAC
>JANODP010000512.1:0-26056 GCA_031412755.1 Schlesneria sp.
GTCCGGCTGATGTGTCAACGCCCCGCTGCGAAGTCCGCCGAGTGCGCACGCAGTTTCAACGCATCGCTGATAGAATCCGGACTTGTTTGCAATCTTGAGTTCAGGCCGGGCAAGAATCGGATCCTCAACCGAAAGACAAGAGCCGGTGACAAATCAGCCAGGCCTCAGGCGGGTACAAACATGATTCACCATTCGCGACGCAGTTTTGTGGGACTGGCAATCTGCGGTCTGTCTGGATTGCAGCCGGCGGTCCGGAGTGCGATCGCAGCGCAGGCCCGAAGGTCTCGGGCGAAAAGTTGCCTCGTCATCTTCGAACAAGGGGGCGTTTCGCAGACTGATACGTGGGATCCCAAGCCGCTGGCGAATCCCGTGCATCGCAGCCCGTTCAAGACAATCGCCACCAAGGTGCCAGGGATGCAGTTCACCGAACTGTTGGCGAAGACGTCGCAAGTGGCGGACAAGTTGACCGTGGTGCGCTGCATGCGGCAACCCAAGCCGAACATTGGCAACTCCCATCCTCTCGGATCGCAGTATGTGTTCTCCGGAGCCGATCCCACGGGACCGGTCGAGCTGCCGGATATCGGCAGCGTGGTCTCTCGCCGATTGGGGACGGCGGCGCGACATCTGCCTGCGTACATTCTGGAGGGGAGCGGCGAACAGTCGGGGCAATCCAAGCTTGGCTTTTTGCCGGCGGCACACAAGGCGTATCACATTCAACGCGGCGTGGTGTCCGGTTTGAAGCTCGAAGGAATCGCGACCGATCGCTTGCGACAGCGGCGCGAACTGCTGGCCGATATCAACGTCGGTTTGCTCAGCACCAGGCGGACCGAGGTCCAGGCGATGGAATCGTTCGCCGAACAGGCCGAGGACATGCTCACGAATCCGAAGACGCTCGCAGCGTTTGATGTCACTGCGGAACCGGACCACGTGCAGCGGCTCTATCATCCGGACGAAAAGGATCGCACGCATCGTGGCCGCATGTACCTGCTCGGCCGCAAGTTGATCGAATCGGGAGTGCGGTTCGTCACCATCAACACGCAATGGCCCGCGGACGGCAAGCTGTGGCCCGGCGGTGGCAACATGAATTGGGATCATCACGACGCGATCTATTCCACAAACCACACCAACATTCCCGGAGGAGGTGCCGGGGCCGGACGCTACGGCATCGGCACCTGGCCGATGATGCCCAGCACCGACTGGGCGCTGTCAGGCTTGATCACCGACATGGACCAGCGAGGGTTGCTGGCCGAATGCCTCGTCTGCTTCGTCACCGAGTTCGGTCGCACACCCAAGATCAATGAACGCCAGGGACGCGACCACTGGGTGCATGCCTTCTCGTTCGCATTTGCCGGGGCCGGAGTTCCCGGCGGACAGCTCGTCGGCGAAACCGATCCCGACGGCGGCTACATCACCAGCCCGATGGCCTACACGATCGAAGACTACGGAGCGAGCCTGTTCACGAAGCTGGGGATCGACGTCGATGAACCGATCTACACGCCCGAAGATCGCCCGATCTTTCTGGCCAAGGGAGGCAAGCCGATTCCGGAATTGTTTGCATAGCCAATGATTCCGCCCGTCCTCCGCCCATTCTTCCCGCCTGATTCACCCCCTGCCGCTCAAACCATGAACACAGCTTCAAGAACCATTGCCCTTTTCCTCCTGACGTGGCTGACTGCGCCGCTGGGTCTGCACGTCACCTTTGGAGCCGAGATCCCGGCCGGATTGCTGCGCATCGAGGTGCAGCCGGACGAGGTTCGACTCCGTGGATTGCGTTCGTCGGTTCAATTGGTGGTGACCGGACATTTCGCGGACGGCGAGGTCCGCGATCTGACGCGGCTGGCCGAGTATCGCGGCGGGAAAACGGCGAACGTCGTGCGGGGATTGGTCACGCCTCTGGACGACGGTCAAGGTGTGATCGACGTGGTGTGTGGTGAGCAGCGGCAGGCGATCACGTTGTCAGTCGAACGCTGCCGCGAACCCGCGCCGGTGTCGTTCCGCAACGAGACGTTGGCCGTGTTGACGAAGCAGGGTTGCAATAGCGGATCATGTCACGGCAAGCCGAATGGTCGCGGGGCGTTGGAGCTGTCGTTGAACGCGTTCGATCCGGCCGCCGACAAACGGACGCTCATCCAGGCACCGCTGCTGCGGTTCACGCATCCGCTGGACCCGGCGGAAAGCCTGCTGCTCAAGAAGCCGCTGCTGCAATTGCCGCACGGCGGTGGCAAGCGGCTCAAACCGAGCGATGCGGCGTATGCCATCCTGAAGCAGTGGATCGAGGAGGGCTGTCAGGCCGATCCTCCCGGAACGGCCGAGTGTGTGAAGCTCGAAGTGTTTCCGAAAAGCGGCCGCGTGCTGAAACTGGCGTCGGACGTAAAGGATTCGACCGACGCGAAAGCCGCGACTTCTCAACAGGTTCGCGTGGTCGCTCACTTCTCCGACGGCGCGCAGCGCGATGTCACACAGATCGCGTCGTTCACCACGTCGAACGAACGGATCGCGCGAGTCGATGAATTCGGCCTGGTGACCGGCTTCGAGCGAGGGCAAACAGCAGTCGTCGTGCGGTATCTCGACGACATCGCTTCGACCAACATGACTTTCGTTCAGGACATTCCTCAATTCGTCTGGAACAATCCGCCGGAGAACAACTTCGTCGACAGACTGGTGAACCAGAAGCTGCGGCAGCTTCAATACCTTCCCTCGGACGAATGCGACGACGGGACGTTCTTTCGCCGGTTGTCGCTCGACGTCCGGGGCCTGTTGCCCACCGTCGCCGAGACCGAAGAATTTCTGGCGGATCGTGGCGCGAACAAACGATCCGCGTGGATCGACCGCTTCCTGGAGTCGCCGGAACATGCGCGGTTCTGGGGGCTGCGGCTGTCCGATTTGCTGCGGATCAACAGGCAGAAACTCTCCGAAGAACGGGCGGGGGCGTATAGCCGTTGGGTGTTCGATTCGTTCGCGAACAATCAGCCGTACAACGAATTCGTCCGCGAACTGCTCACCAGCGGGGGGAACACCGACGAGCATCCGGCCGCCAACTTCTTTCGCGTCACCGGTGACACGAACACGGTGACCGAGACCGTCGCTCAACTGTTCCTCGGTTCGCGCGTGCTGTGTGCCCAGTGCCACAACCATCCTTACGAAAGCTGGACGCAGGACAACTACTATCAGATCGGTGCCGCGTTTCACGAACTGGACCGCAAAGCGATCAAGGTAGACGGCATGGAAGAAGTGGCCAATGGGAAGCGCAAGAAGAAAAAGTCCAACGATTCACGCGATGCCGAGATGGTGATTGCCGTCACAGCGGGGCGTTCGCTGGCCAATCCGCGCACGGGCGTCGTCCAGAAACCCTGGCCGACGGACGTCGAACGCGGAAAGGACGAAGACAAACGCCGGGCGTTTGCCGAGTGGCTCACCGCAGCCGGCAATCCCTATTTTGCTCGCGTGGAAGTGAATCGCATCTGGGCGCATCTGTTGGGACGCGGCCTGGTCGAACCGATCGACGACTTTCGCTCGTCCAACCCGGCCGTGAATGTCGAGCTGCTGGATACGTTGGCCGAAGATTTCGTGAAAGCCGGTTTTGATCGCCGTCACACGTTGCGGGTGATCCTGAACAGCCGCACGTACCAACGCGCGTCGCAGACCAACGACTCGAACACGGACGACGACATCCTCTGTTCGCATGCGCGCACTCGAATGCTCTCCGCCGAACAGATGCAGGACGCCATCACGCGCGTGTGCGCCGGCACGGAAGGACTGGAAAAGATCAAGGCGGAACTGGCGGCGACGGAAGCGAATCTCGAATCGCTCCGGCTGATCGACGGTGAACGGGAAGAGTCGCCTGCCATCGCAGCGGCGGTCAAACAACGCGACGGGTCTCAAGCTCGCCTCGACGGCTACTTCATGACGCAACAACCGTTTCCCTTGCAGACATCATTTCTCGCCGCGTTCGGCCAGCCTCCCCGCGAAACGGCGTGTGCTTGCGAGCGACGTTCCGACACGAACCTCGATCAGGCGCTGCAGTTGATGAACAGCGGCCTGATTCGATCCCAGATTCAGCAGGGGGCCGTGCGGCTGGAGCGACTGGGCAACGAAGCGTTGCTCGACGAACTGTACGTGGCGGCCGTCTGTCGCCCACCCACCGGCAAAGAACGGGCGAGACTGCTCGGCTACCTGCAGGCGTCTCAGGATCGGCGGCAGGCCATCGAAGATGTTGTCTGGGCGGTGTTGAACACCAACGAGTTCATGTTTCAACATTGAGCGGGAACCGAATGCCGAACAGTTTTTTTCCTCCAACATCATCGCGAACATTGGCCGTGGTCATGCCAGCCGCAACCGTGCTGGCGATGCTGCTGGCACAGTCCTACGCCGCCGCGGCGGACGTGAGTTTCAAGGATCAGCTCGCGCCGTTGCTCACGCGCCGCTGTCTGGGTTGTCACAACAATCGCAAGACGGAAGGGCGGTATGCGCTGCATACCTTCGAGCAACTGCTGAAGCCGGGAGACAGCGGCGAGCGGCCGATCGTCCCCGGCCAGCCGGACGCGAGCTACCTGTTCCAAAAGCTGACCGAGACCGATGAGTCGGTTCGGATGCCGCAGGAAGACGATCCGTTTTCGCCCACCGAGATCGCGCTGTTCAAAACGTGGATCGAACAAGGGGCGAAATTCGATGGCCACGCCGCGAGCGACCGGCTCGTCACGCTGTTGCCGCCGCGCCAACACCCGCCCCCGCCGGAACATTATCGTCGTCCGGTACCGACGTTCGCGCTCCGCTTCTCGCCCGATGGCCAGTTGCTTTACTCGGCAGGTGTGCATGAGGTCTTGGTGTGGGACGCTGCCACCGGGAAGCTCGTGCGCCGAATCGCAGGCTTGCCGCAGCGGATTCACGCGCTGCGATTCAGTCCGGACGGCCGGACGCTGGCCGTCGCCGGAGGCGCACCGGGCGAGTACGGCGAGATTCGCCTGATTCAACTCTCCGACGAAAGCCTGCGGACGCTGGTGCCGTGGGAAGACGTGGTGCTGGATGTCGCCTTCTCACACGACGGCGCGAAGCTGGTGGCGGGCGGCGCGGACAACAGTGTCCGAGGTTACGACGTCGCCACCGGCAGGGAACTGTGGCGCACTCAGCAGCACATTGACTGGGTCACGGCCTTGGATGTGACCGACTACGCCTTCGCCGAGGAACTCGTCTCCAATGACACTCTGCCACCCGGTTTTGAACAGACCGAACATGAGAAGGTCAGCGGCGCTCACCCGCAGCAGCATTGGGCCTTTCCAGACGGTCGCTTCATCGCGAGAAAAGCGAACTGGGAACTGGAAGCCGTCGGCGATCAGATCGAGGCGCTGACTCGCATCACGATCACCGGCATCGGCAAGACGTACAAGGAGACGCGCGAACGGCTGACAGGCGACGCGCTGCCGGCACACGCCGCCGTGATCGACTCTCTCATGACGCTGCACAACACCTGGGGCCGCACCGCGCCCACTTCACCGTGGGTCGTTTCCGCGTCGCGCGATCGAACGGTGAAGGTGTTGGCGTTGAGTTCGGGCTCGCTGTTCACGACCTACAAAGGCCACCGTCGCGAATACGGCCCACTGGCGGGCTTGCATCGCGTCTTCGGCGTGCAGGCAGAGCCGGGGACTCGACGCATCTGGTCCGGCGGCGAAGGGAGACACTTTCACGGCTGGAACCCGCTCACGGTTCGCGACGAAGACGGCACCGCCGCCGATATGGAAGCCCGCTTCTCCAGGGAATACACGATCGACCTGATTCGCCACGACAATCCTGACGGCGTGCTCACACTGCTCCGCTCCGGCACCGAACTCTTCTCGACCTCACCGCGCGGCCAGGTGCAAAGTTTCAGCATCTCCGGCCCGTCGGCGAAGTTCGACTTGAACACCAAAGCGCCGGACCACTCGTACGCCGGTCTCGCCGATCAGCTCTACGCCCTCGACGCTCACCCCGGCACAGGCCGCATCGCCGCCGGTGGCTTTCACGGCGAGGTTGCGATCTGGTCCGCGACGTCGCCTCAACCGATTGTTCGCCTCCGAGCGTCGCCGTAACAGTCTCCGCAACAATGGAAATCCACACCACTCAACTCACTCTCCCAGAGGACTCAATCCATGATTCGACGAACGAACGTTGCGGCGAGTGGCATCGCTGCCTTGCTGCTGGCTCTGTCCACGACACTGCTGGCCCAGCAGCCACCCTATGACGTTTTTCCACCGGCTGACCCGCCGTACTACCGCGTGCGGTATGAGGCCTCGACTCAACCGGGCGAACTTATCTACCCAGTCAACTACACGATCTGGATTCCCAATGGCGTGAAGACACTGCGGGGCGTGGTCGTGCATCAGCACGGGTGCGGCGAAGGCTCGTGCAAGTCGGGCCTGACCGGCGCGTATGACCTGCATTGGCAGGCACTCGCGAAGAAACAGGACTGTGCGTTGCTGTCCCCGACCTACGAACAGCCGGAGAAGGCCGATTGCCAGATGTGGTGCGATCCACGCAATGGCTCCAGCGCCGCGTTTCAGAAGTGTCTGGTTGATCTCGGCGCGAAGTCCGGCCATCCCGAACTGGCCGAGGTGCCGTGGGCGCTGTGGGGACATAGCGGCGGCGGCCACTGGGCGGGAGGCATGGTGCTGCTTCATCCGGAACGAGTCGCCGCCGCGTGGTTGCGTTCCGGCGTGCCGCTGCTGAAAGAAGACCCGGCGCGAACCACGATCAAGTCCCACACTCTTCCCGACGCTTCGCTCAAGGTTCCCGTGATGTGCAATCCGGGCACGCAGGAAGGAGTCACCGTCAAGGACGGTCGATTCGCCGCCGTGTGGCCGGCCAATGAAGCGTTCTTCAACGAGGTGCGTGCCAGGGGCGGTCTCATCAGCGTGGCGGTCGATCCGTTGTCGGCACACGAATGTGGCAACCAGCGCTACTTCGCCATCCTGTGGCTCGACGCCTGCCTGAGCGCTCGCTTGCCGAAAGCTGGCACCGGCCCGCTCACCGACATGCCGACCGACAAACCGTGGCTCGCCCCGATCACCGGCAGCGAAGCCGTCCCAGCCGCAAGCTTCGTTGGCGATCCACTGAAAGCCGCCTGGCTCCCCAACGAAGCCGTGGCGAAAGCGTGGATGCAGTACGTCAAAGACACCGCGGTCACCGACACGACTCCTCCTCCCGCCCCGGCGAACGTGCGGCTGAGCGGCAACGTGTTGAGCTGGGAGGCCGACGCAGATGTCGAAAGCGGTCTGGCCAGCTTCATCATCGAGCGTGACGGCCAGTTCCTCGCCAACGTCCCTGAGCAAGGCAAGAACCCATTCGGCCGTCCCCTCTTTCAGAACCTGCAATACAGCGACACCCCCACGCAACCGCTCGTACCGCTGCAATTCACCGACACGAAGGCCGAGCCCAACCAGAAACACACCTACCGCGTGATCGCCGTCAACACGGTGGGTTTGAAGTCGAAGGCCAGCTCGGATTAGGTCGCACGCGATCGACCCCCGTTTGGAATTGTGACAATCTTGTTGGGAATTGTCGGCGTTGTTTTGGACTTATCCGTGCCCTGGCCCTGCCATCCGTGCGAGAAATCGCAACGTCGCACGGATGGCAGCGCCAGGGCACGGATGAAATACTGAGGACGTTAGATCAACCGTCTTGTCATAGATATTCCGGCTCTGAAATTCGTGCAAAGCGATGTCATTGTTTGTGCGAGGACGCAACATGAGTCTGCTTTACGAGGACAAAACCAAGCTTCTGCTTGGCGGCTTCTTCGCCGTTCAAAACGCGGTTGGATTGGGACGTGATGAGGAAGCGTATCACCGGGCATGCATCCTCTGGTTTGCCGAGCATGGCGTTCCAGCATCCAGGAAAACCGCCGCTGCCGTTGATGCTTCGAGGCCGCGAAGCCTGTGTGTTGTTTCCCGACTTCATCGTCTGGCAGGAGATCACCATTGAATTGAAGGCCCTGCCCCACAAGCTTGGACCTGCCGACGAACAACAGCTCTTCGACTACTTTCGCGCCGGTACTAACCGCCTGGGATTGCTGGTGAACATGGGTCTCGACCGCGTACATGTGGAACGCCGCATTTACGACCCGCCACCAACGGCCATCGTGGAGGACTGGGCGTACTGGAGCGGTGAGATTGCGGGCCAAGGCCGCGAGATTGGCTACGCTATTCGCGACACCTTGCGATTGGTTTACGACGCGCATCACACGGGGTATGGCTCCGAGGTCGTCGAAAAGCTGGTGTTGTTTGCCCTGCAACTCGAAGGGCTCAAGGTGGTCGTTCGCCCCGTCGCGAAGGCGTTTTACCAGGGCGTCCAGGTCCACGAGAGCGCGATTGAGTGCTTCGTCATCGAAGACCGCTTCGTGCTCGTTCTCACAGCGCTCTACTGCGACAATGAATTCAACATGAACCTCGGCCGCTCCCACATGCGAACGCTCGGCTTGCCGTGGGGAGTCGCCGTCAACTTTGGCCGCTCGGAATTGCAGGTAACGGGGCTTAGAATTCGAGGCGATCGTGACTCCGCACGGATGGCGGAGCCAGGGCACGGATGAAGTCACAGCCGACGATGCTTCTTGTTTTCATCCGTGCCCTGGCTCTGCCATCCGTGCGGCGACTTCGGCCAAACAATCGACAAGAAAAGAAGCAACCATGAAACACGCTCGGACATTGCTCATCTCCTTCCTGTTGACCTCGATGACGGCGCTGCATGCCGCCGAGACTCCGAGGTCCAGCGCGAAGCCGAATATCCTCATCATCCTGGCGGACGATCTCGGTTACGGAGACGTGCAGTGTTACAACCGCGAGCGAGGGAAGATTCCGACACCGCATCTCGACAGGCTTGCCTCGCAGGGGATGCGTTTCACCGACGGGCATTCGTCGTCCGGAGTGTGCTCGCCGTCGAGGTATGCGTTGCTGACGGGGCGCTATCACTGGCGGACGCGGTTGCAGAGCGGCATCGTCGGGACGT
The DNA here is from genome assembly GCA_031412755.1 of Schlesneria sp. GTDB lineage: Bacteria > Planctomycetota > Planctomycetia > Planctomycetales > Planctomycetaceae > Schlesneria. Next base: position 8,971 of record JANODP010000512.1, read on the forward strand.
GGGGCGAGCCGCTCATCGCGCCGGATCGCATGACCGTCGCCAGTCTCGCCAAACAGCATGGCTATCGCACGGCTGCGGTCGGCAAGTGGCATCTCGGCTGGAACTGGCCGATCAAGCCCGAGCAGAAGCGATTCTTGAACGGTCGAGGCCCCGCGACCGACGAGCATCGCGCCGCCTGGCAAGAGATTTTCTCGCAACCGATTGCCGGCGGTCCGACCACGCGTGGCTTCGACACCTATTTCGGCACCGACGTCCCGAACTGGCCGCCCTACTGCTTCATCGAGAATGATCGCACCGTCGGCATTCCCTCCGAGTTCCTGCCGGACCCGTTGCTGGGGAACAACCAAGCCAGCACTCCCGGTCCCGCGCTGCAGGATTGGAAGCTCGAACCAACGCTCCCCGCACTCGGTGACCGCGTCTGCCAGATCATCGCGGAGAACGCCGCCAAACCCGAGCCGTTTCTGATCTACATGCCGCTGACAACTCCGCACACGCCGCTGGCGGTGAATGCCGAGTGGAAGGGGAAGAGCGGACTCGGCAACGCCTGCGCGGACCTCATCATGGAAACCGACGCCATCGTGGGCCGTGTGCTCGATGCCTTGGAGAAGAGCGGCAAGGCGGACAACACGCTGGTCTTCTTCACGAGCGACAACGGCTTCGCGGCCTATGCGGGTGCGAAGGATCTCGAATCCCGCGGCCATTTTCCGAGCGGTCCGCTGCGAGGCTACAAGACCGACGTGCACGAAGGTGGCCATCGCGAGCCGTTCCTCATCCGCTGGCCCGCCGTCGTGAAGCCCGGCAGCGTGTGTGGTCAGCTCGTGCATCACGCCGACCTCTTCGCCACCCTCGCCGACATCCTGGGAACCAAGCTGCCCGACAACGCGGGCGAGGACAGTTTCAGTCTGCTGCCGCTTTTGAAAGGCGAAGACAATCCCGTGCGCGACCACGCCGTGAGCTGCGCCGCAACAGGCATCCCCGGCATCCGCCAAGGCTCATGGAAACTGATCCTCAGCCCCGATCCCAAGTTGGCCAAAGCCGCCAACAATCCCGACACCCGCCTCTACAACCTCGCCGAGGACCTCGCCGAAACAACCGACCTCGCCGCCGAACAACCAGACCGCGTCGCCCAGATGAAGACCCTCTACGAAACCCTCGTCACCAACGGCCGTAGCACACCGGGCGCTCCACAAAGGAACGATGTCGAGGTCGTACGCTTCCCGCGCGACATTCCCGCGAAAACGGGGAGATGAGAGAGGTCAGGAAGCCCCATGGATGACCGCGAGCACGCACTCGGCAAAGCGACGGTCTGCGTCAGTTGAATACTCGTCAAGCACGGTCGACTGCGTCTGCAACTCGTCGACGCTGATCGAAAACGGAGAGCGATCAAGCAAGATATCCGGATACGCGGTCGCACAAGAAACAGAGCCGTATGCGGAAGAGTAACTCCCAGAAGGTTTATCGGTCCGCCATAGATTCAGCCTTGCATTGCTGCTACCAGGCAGTACATAGCTATACCTCCACGAAGAAGGCGTCTTGAATCGCACAGCGTAGGATTGATGCTGGAAAACGACGTCGGAAACTGAACTCGAATTCGGTTGAACCGACTGGACACTCTGCCCCGCTGGCGGATTGACGGTCGTTTTGAGGTGTCGCAAGAGCAGCGGTTTGAGATTCACTGCAACATCACAGTCAATTAAAGCAAACAACGACTCCGCGGCCCGGAGTTGCTCGGCTGCTTGCGGTTTCCAGTTCTGACGTTTGAGAGCTTGAAGGCATTTCAGACTAATCCCAATCGGCGAGGCCTGTGCCAGTTGCCAGAGTTGTTCCGGAACCTGCTTGCCCGACTCGAGAATCCGGTTCCACATCGAGTCGTTGTACCGTTCCGGAATCTCAGCCGCGATTCGCTTCAGGCGGGACCATTCGCTGTTTTTCAACAAGACCTGAAATGCGACTTCAAACTCGTCGTCGCTAAGTTTCTTGATCGCCTCGGAATTGAAGTTCTTTGTCATGGCGACGACCAAATCGAGCCGGGATGTTCGAAGTGCAATCTCTCGGAACCGCTTCTTGACCGCATCAGTCAGCGTTTCGTAGGCCGCCGTCAAATGAAGGAGGTTCGGGTCGGCATGTTCAAACTTGTCCCAGAGTTCTACCGAGAAAAAGTACAATGCATTTTCGACGCCGTCCGAGGGCACATAGCCGGACTCCACGGCAGCCGACGTGGAGTCCACGTCACCCGTTTGCCAGGCGTGACGGCAAACGGCATCGATCAGCGGCTGATCTTGAGCCGAACGCAGCCATTGCTTCGCTCGTGCGGCGACCGTCCGGTCCCGATCACGGCAGGCATTGACCCATTCGGGCAGCAGCGTTTTCCATTCCGAGTCCAACACGTCGCGGCGCTCGGTCAGGACAACCGTGAGAGTCCGCAACTGCACCGGTTTGGATGCGACCAGCCGCTCCGCCTGCAATCGGTGAGCGAACGCATCGTGGCGCGTCCCGTTCCAAAGGTTCGCGACAATGTCGATCCATTCTTGAGTGGCCCCTTTCCGCTTGCAATTGATTCACTCAAAATGACTCTCCTCGAGGCAGTTGGACGGGTCGGATACCGGTGGCGACGAACTGTCCATCGGTCTCAATAATGATTTCGGTTGGTGGGACAGCATCAAAATCCGCGAGTGAGTATCTTCCCGTCAGAAGCACGAGTTGCTTGTTGAGCGAGCCCCGCAATGCGGTTGCGATTCGATATCGCGCCTCATAACGGCCGGCCAACAGGGCATCGACATGATTGAGCACCCCCATTCTTGACGGCACAGCCTGGATCTCGGCCATGGAAAAGCCTGAAAACAGAATCACGCCAAGATTTGTCTGGGTCCGAACACGTTTTAGAAGCTCTTGCAAAGCGTCGGGTTGTTCCAGCGGTTCACCACCGCTGATGGTAATCCCTTCAATATTAGACGCGGCTTCGCAGATTCGGGCCATCAGTTCGTCGATCCTGCATGCCATCCCCGTGACCTGCGTGTTGGCATGAGTTTCCGGGTTAAAGCAGCCGGGGCATCCCAGAGAACAACCCTGGGTCCAAATGACGAACCGAGCACCCGGCCCATTGGCAAAGCTGCGTGGCAAGAGGTAATGCACAAAAAGAGCCAGGTCGTCAGGTTGCGTCGCTGGCTTGAGCATTAGTGGCCAACTTTTTTCCGCTCGCTCAATCCCTCGGACTCGGTTTCCTCGCCAGCGGTCCGATTCCAGACAGTAGGGGTCAACATTTCCCGATCTTCGACGCGGCCGCCGAGCGCTTCTTCAAACGACTTTGACGCCTCCAAGCATTCCCCTCCGGTGAAGCCCCGCATTTCCTCTCGGGCGATGTTGCCATTCGAATCGATCGAGAGATGAATCTCTTTCACGTTCATGGTGTCCTAATCCTTCGCTGCTGAGTTTGGTGAATGAGACTTGAGCAACTTCGCGGATCTATGGAATCCGGCCGGGGGGACTGCGTCAGCCGGAACGGTTCGACGCATCATCGATGTTGAAATTGCTTCTACGCAGTAATCTTGCGCAGCACGAGATTGATTCTTCCGATCGTTTCTTCCTCTTCGGAAATGACCTGATATCCTTGCTTGCCGTAGGTGGCGCACGCGACACGATAGACGTATCTTTGCTTCAGCTTGCCAAGGAATCGTTACTGGTCCGCCGTCGACGTTCCCCACCAGTCAGCCTCGATTTGAAAAGTGGTTCCGATCTTCCGAAAAGTGACCTGCCGCCCGAGCGTCGGAATATTGGCAATCACCAGGCCGGAACCTTTCGACACCACCTCCACCTTGACGTCCTGAAGCGATTCCAGGAGCTGCTCGGTGACAACGAACTCTGTCTTCATCGTAGTAATGTGTGACATCAAAAACCTCCTACGGTCACGCTAACAAATGTTTCATTGCGCGGCAAATGACTGAAACGTTTTATCGACACCAAGCCAATGAAGATGGTCGTGGCCGGACTCGGACTTGAGATTCCGTTGTAATCCGTCTATCGCAGACGTCGCGAACCGGAACTCAATCGGCCTTCAGATTCCCATTCAGGAGTATCGCGGCGATGGGAACGAAAAGTTTGGCCATCGGCGTGTTGTGTGATTTCGCATTCTGGAAAAGATTTCACATTGGTTGCACCGCGCTAAGAGTTGCAAACAACGCGACCCGGGCGGCGATTTTCGGAATGGCTCGGAAGAGGTTTGCGAGTAGCGTTACAGGTCGCGCTAACCCGGACTATTCATGGGACTGTAGCTGAGTTCGCAAGAACTCAATTCGCGACTGTGCGTTGGGCTGAGTTCTTGCGAACCCAGCTACATGCAGTTTGCGACGGTGCGACGGCGATCTGAAATACGACGGGAGCACACCACGGCGCGGTCCCGTCGCGTTTCATCTCTTGACAGATAGCCACAACTGTAGTCAACTGTCGCCACAATTGTGGCCAGAGGAGAATTCGTGATGACGCGCGCCTTGCAGATTTCGGATTCGGAATGGGACGTCATGGAGCCGATCTGGGCGGCCGGTGCCTGCACGGCGGCAGACGTGATCAAGCAGCTCCGCGACACGCACGAGTGGAATCACAGCACGATCCGCACGCTGTTGGCGCGGCTCGTGGAAAAGGGGGCACTGGAGTACGACGTCGACGGATCGCGGTACATCTACCGGGCTGCCGTCTCCCGCCAGCGCTGCGTGCGTCAGGAAGGCCGCTCGTTTTTGGAGAAGGCGTTCGGCGGCGACGTCGCAGCGCTGCTCGCACACTTTGTCACAGAATCTTCGCTCGATCGCGACCAGATTGAGCAACTCCGTCAATTGCTCGCTCAGAAGAAGAACTCCCAGGAGAAACGGACATGACGACGCTACTCGATAACCTCGGACCGGCGATCTGGCGGGCCTCGTGGCAGGCGGCCGCATTGGCCGTTCTCGTCGCGCTGCTCTTGTTGTGCTGTGGAGAACGTCTGTCGCCGCGGTGGCGTTTTCTGCTGTGGGGTGTCGTCCTGACGCGACTGCTGTTCGTGGCAACTCCAGTCAGTCCCTGGAGCGTGTTCAATCTGGTCCGCTGGAATCCGGAAGCAAACGCTCGGCCGATTGTTCGGCACGAGGCCGACGCAAGGTCCATGGCGGTTCCACACGGGGCCGATTCGACAGCCGGCCCATACGAATCAAACGCGGAATCGCCCCGCGTCGCCGACTCAGCACCAGAATCTTCGGCGGCGTCGGTGAGCGAGACCGCAGAGATGCCGTCGATCTCCGCCCGGACAGCCATGGAAGCGACGTCGCCCGTCAACGGTCTGTTCGATGCCGTCTTCGTCACGCGAGTCCTGTCGACGATCTGGCTGGTCGGCTGTCTGCTGCTGGCCTTGAAGCTGCTGGCGACCGTGCTCATTTTGCGCCGGCGCCTTTCGGCCTGTCGTCCCGTGACGGATGCCGCCATCCTGGAACTCTTGGAAACATCTCGTCGTCGGCTGGGGCTCAAACGGACTCCCGCCTTGCTGGTGACGCCCGAGTCCCTCAGTCCCTGCATCGTGGGGACTTGGAATCCCAGAATCGTCCTGCCGGAATCGGTCGTGACAGGAACTTTCACCGTACGGCTGCGCCATGTGTTGGCACACGAACTGGCGCACCTGGTGCGCGGCGATCTCTGGACGAACTGGCTGCTGCTGGCCGCGCGGATTCTGCACTGGTTCAACCCCGTGGCCTGGTGGACGGTCCGCGAGATGCAGGCCGAGCGCGAGGCCGCCTGCGACGAACTGGCGTTCGCCGCACTGGGCGGGGGCGAGGCCGATCGATCCGCGTATGCCGCGACGATCGTGGAACTGGCGGCGAGCCTGAGCCCGTCTGCCATCGCGCCGGGGCTGATCGGCCTGTTCTCTTCGACGTGCCGCCTGAAGGCGCGCGTCGAGCGTCTGCTGAGGTTCCCTTCGGTCACGGCACTCCGCGCGCCGGTTGCCGCCGGCTTGCTGCTCGGGATGGCCTTGATGGGCCTGACCGACGCCATGCCGGCCGCCCAGGCTCAAGCACCGAAAGCGGTCGTGGCGACGACCAAGGAGGAACCCAAGGTCAACACGCACACCCTCAGTGGAAGCTGCGTCAATAACGCCGATCGGTTGCCCCTGGCCGGGATCTCGGTACGGCTCTATCGGTTGGAAGGGCGGACTTCGCCACCGGTCGAGATTGCCAAAACGGTCACGGACGCCAATGGCCGCTACACCTTCACGGATCTCGAACCGCCACGACCTGAAGGCCATCTCGATCGCCTGAACTATGGGGTGCTCGGTTTCTCCGACGACCGGCCGATCGGAATGCCATTCATGTCTTTTCGCGAAAAGGAAATGGTCGTCACACTTCACATGGCTCACGAACAGGCCACGCTCGCCGGCAAAGTGATCGACGCCAAGGGACGCCCGGTTGCCGGAGCGACGGTGGTTCCGTATTTCGTTTCCGATCGACCGATCCCGAGCCTTGGTTCAGCGACGACGGACGCCGATGGCCGGTTCAAACTCGATAATGTTGGCGTCTACAAATGGCCGGATGGGAAGGCCGTCACCACCAGCTTCAACGTGCGACACCCGGACCACCCTGAGACGCGCGGCGAGGCGAGCGCGCTGCCGGCCGATGTCGTGGTCACATTGCCGACCGGTTGTGTTGTGACGGGAACGGTGACCGACAGCGTTACCGGCGAGTCCGCCGCAGGAGCCACGATCACGGCTCGGCGGTTTGACGAATGGGGCGAGTCGGTTGTGGTCACGGACGCCGCCGGAAGGTTTCGCCTGGTGGTGCCGGAAGGGCGCTACGATTTTCTGGCAGACGCGAAGGATCGTGTCTCGATCGCGGTGACCGGCCGCGAATGTCTGGCGGGCGAGAAGGTCGAATTGCCGGCGTTCACGCTCATCGGCGGCGGATTCATCTCCGGGCAGGTCGTCAACACGGCCACCGGCGAGTCGGTCTCCGTCTCCGAATCTGGAGGGCCGATCATGCTCGGGTTGGTCGGGCCGTCTCAGCCGGCAGGCCGAGCGATCTCTCCGGTTCGGCTGGCGGTGGTGGATCAGACGGGCCGGTTCACCCTGCGCGCGGCCCCGGGAGAAAACTTTCCGTACTTCGTGAACACTCACGGCGTGCGCATGGCCTGGGACACCCGAAAGCAGCCGCCGGTCGTCGTGAAGGAGGGAGAGACGACCACCTATAACATGCTCATCACGCCCAAGGTCCCGCCGGAAGAAAAACTGAAGGCGGCCCGAAAGCTCGTCGAGGCCCTGTCGAAGCAGCCGTCCGATCGGACCGCCCAGATTCTCCTTGAGTTCCGCAAGCTCAATCACACCGTCGACGAAACCGAGTTGTGGTGCCTGCTAATGCGCGAACTCGTGGCCGTGGGGCGCGAGGCGGTGCCGCAACTGTGCGACGAACTCGATCGCACGACCAACGACCGGATGCTCCGCCGGTTGGGATTCGCCTTGCGGGCGATCGGCGATGCGCGGGCGGTGCCGGCCCTCATCCGAGCCCTCCCCAAGACCCTGCTCCCCAGCAGCAGCGACTACGGGTTGATCGTCAACGACAAGGGATTGTCCACCTTCATGCAGATGCACGACCTGGGCAAAGGAACGGGCGGGACGTACTTCGATCTGGGAAGGCCTGTGCGTGAGATCGTCGGCGCGCTGCACGGGCTGACCAAGCAAAATTTCGAAGACGCCGAGTTGTTCAGCATGAGTCTCAGCGAAGATCCACGGCGGCAAGTCCTGCAGCGCCGCATCCACGGGCGACAGGCGCAGCGCTGGCAGGCGTGGTGGGAGAAGAACTGGCAGAGCTTCACCGACGATGCCGCGTATCAAAAGGTCAATCTGACCGTCGCCGATGAGACGGTTCCCCCCGCTCGCGCACCTGAAGCTCTGGGCAAGACAGCCCGACTCAGCGGCGGAATGATCGGGGCCGTGCTCTCTCCGGCGATCCAGGACGGCCAGCACGCCTGGCACTTTTACGATCTCGATACCGGCTATCGACCCAACTGGCCGACCGGCATTCCCAGGGACGAGGGCTCTCGCGATGCGAAGCCACTGGCGGATTGGGCGTCCCAAAACGGCATCGATCTGATGTGCATCACCCATCGTTCGCCGGACGGCACCGAGACGTACGTGTTGCGGGCGCTGGGGATGAAAGTTCGTGAGATCAACTCGCGGGACGTGCGAAACCTCGACACGTTGATCGCCGCCGGAATGCTTCCCGAAGGTCGGCCCGTCGGCGAACTGCTGATGCACTACGACTCCGAATCGAAGCAACTCGAGCCGGATGCGAATGCCGCGTTCGTCTTCATCACCCGCGAAGGGAACATGGGCCTGATCGAAACGACCGATCGCGTCACCCGCACGACCAACCTCACCGGCCTCCCCAGCGGAAACTCCACGCGCGGTGTTGGCTTCCACAAGGGCGTTCAATTCAATCTGAAGGCGATCATTCCCTGAGTCGAAACCAGGGCGCGATCAGGAACCAAATCGCGCGCGTCGGTTTGATCGATCCGACGCAATCGCTTCGCGTCAGCGCGCCGGTCGATGTGCACTCCAGGAGAATCGCTGGCCGCGCTGGGGTGCAGCCGCTATTTGGTGGTCACATCTTCCGGCCCGAAGGGCCATCCGTTCTCCCAGCCAGGGCCAACGGCCCTGGAATCAAGCCGTCTCTCGCACAAGAGGCCCAACGGGCCGGCAATTCTCCTGTTCTTCTGGCCATGTCGAGTTGGACTCGAGAAGTTCCTGCGGAATGTGGTGATGAACTGTCGGCCCGTTGGGCCTCAAATCTTCCAGCGACACCTTTCCCAGGGCCGATGGCCCTGGCTGGGTGAATGGATGGCCCTTCGGGCCGAAAACCAAGGACCACCAATTACCGACTCCACCTCCGCGCGATCTCTGCCCACTGGCTGGCCGCTTCGCGACGTTAAGACGATGATGCGCCCCCCCCATGCCGTCCTACAGTCGTCAGAAACTGTCTGGAGCCGCGCGCCAACTCGTTCGGAAGCCTCGCGATGAACTGTGTGTCGAAGCTTGTGACTTGGGTCGGTTGTGTTGTTGTTCTGGCTCTCTTTGCGCCGGACGCTGGGGCACCAGTCGCAACCTGCATGTCGCTGAGTTCGCAAGAACACAGCCCGAGACACGACCACGATCTTAGTTATTGCGAACTCAGCGACAGCCGCACCGACGCCATCCCGGATTCAAGTGAGCCCCCTCGATGATCAAGACCTTCTTCCGCGCGGCGCTGATCGCACTCCTGACCATTGCCGGACATCCAGCGCTGGCGGCTGACCGGCCGAATCTGATCTGGATCATGGCCGACGATTTGGGCTTCGGTGACCTGGGTTGCTACGGACAGAAAGTCATCGCGACACCGCACCTGGATCGCATGGCCAGCGAAGGCTTGCGATTCACGCGCTTCTACGCGGGGGCCACGGTCTGTGCGCCGTCGCGCAGTGTCTTGATGACCGGCCGGCATCACGGGCACACCCGCGTGCGCGGCAACGCGGGGCCGACGAATCCGTTGGCGCAGGCGTTGCGGGCGGAGGACACCACGGTCGCCAGGGTGTTGCAGCAAGCCGGCTATCGCACGGCACTCATCGGCAAATGGGGATTGGGTGATATCGGCGCGGCGGAGAGCGGGCTGCCTCGCAAACACGGCTTTGACCGGTTCTTTGGCTACCTCAACCAACGTCACGCGCACAATCACTTCCCGGATTTTCTCTGGCGCAATGAGGAACGTATCGCGCTGCCGAACGTTGTGACTCCCGTCGGCGACGACGGTGCGGGCTATGCGACCCGGGCGGTGCAATTCGCCGATGATCTGTTCGCGGACGAAGCGGTCCAGTTCGTGGCCGAGAACAAGTCGCGACCGTTCTTTTTGTACTGGAGCATGGTCATCCCGCATGCCAACAACGAGCGGACTCGCGAGCTGAAGAACGGCGCGCAGGTCCCCGACTTCGGCCCGTACGCCGACAAGGACTGGCCCGAACCCGACAAGGGACAGGCGGCGATGATCTCGCGACTCGACGGTTATGTCGGCCGGATGCTGGCGTCGCTGCGACAGCAGGGTCTGGCGGAGAACACGCTCGTGATCTTCACCAGCGACAACGGCCCGCACAACGAGAGCAATCACAGCCTCGCGAGGTTCAATCCGTCCGGTCCGTTGTCAGGCATCAAACGCAGCCTGACCGATGGCGGCATCCGCGTCCCGATGATCGCGTGGTGGCCCGGCAAGGTGCCGGCCGGGACCGAGACGGATCACGTTGCCTATTTCGGCGACTGGATGGCCACGGCCGCCGAACTTGCCGCGGCCAAGACTCCCGACGGATGTGACTCGCTCAGCTTTGTGCCGACGCTGCTCGGCCAGCCCGCTACACAGCAGCCGAAGCACGAGTTCCTCTACTGGGAATTTCACGAAGGAGGCTTCAAGCAGGCCGCCTTGTATCAAGGTCGCTGGAAGGGCATTCGCAGCGGCGGTCCCGACGCGCCCATTGCTCTGTACGATCAACAAGCCGACATCGCCGAGAAAACCAACGTCGCGGCACAACATCCCGACATCGCCGCCAAGCTCGACGAATATCTGCGTCAGGCCCGCAGCGATTCCCCGGACTGGGAACCCAAATGGCCCGCCGGGAAGAAGTCCCGGTGATTCCTCCTCCGATCCGAGAACGGCTCATGAAAGTACGACTCTGCCTCTTGTCCGCGATCTGTGCGGCTGTTGTGACCGGTGCGTCGGTTCTGCAAGCGGCTGAGAGGCCGACGCGGCCGAATGTCGTCGTCTTTCTCGCCGACGATGCCGGGTGGGGCGATTACAGCCGCAACGGCAACACGCAGGTCCGCACGCCGCACATCGACGCGATCGCGCGCGGCGGCGTGACGCTCGATCGTTTCTTTGTCTGTCCCGTCTGTGCTCCGACGCGGGCCGAATTTCTGACCGGGCGCTATCATCCGCGCGGCGGAGTGCGCGGCGTCTCGACCGGGCAGGAACGGCTTGACCTCGACGAGCGAACGGTCGCGGAGGCGTTCCAGGCGGCCGGCTACGCGACCGGCGCGTTCGGCAAGTGGCACAACGGCAGTCAGTGGCCGTATCACCCGAGGGCGCGCGGCTTCGACGAATACTTCGGCCACACGTCGGGACACTGGGGCGAATACTTCGATCCGCCGCTGGAAGAGAACGGCCGCATGATTCGGGCGCGCGGCTACATCGTCGATGTCTGCACGGACCGGGCACTCGATTTCATCGACCGGAACAAGTCGAAGCCGTTCTTCTGCTACGTCCCGTTCACGACGCCGCACTCGCCGTGGGCCGCGCCCGAGCAAGACTGGCAGCGTTTCAAAGACCGGCCGATCACGCAGCGCGCGACGCTCGCCGATCAGGAGAAACTGGATGAGACGCGCTGCGCCCTGGCGATGATCGAGAATCAGGACGCAAACGTCGGTCGGATACTAACGAAGCTCGACGAACTGAAGCTGGCCGACAACACGATCGTGCTCTACTTCTCCGACAACGGCCCGAATAGTTGGCGTTGGAATGGCGGCATGAAGGGACGCAAAGGAAGTACCGACGAAGGGGGCGTGCGCTCGACCTGTTTCCTCCGCTGGCCCGCGCGATTGCCGGCCGGTCACACCGTTCCGCAAATCGCCGGCGCGATCGACCTGCTGCCGACGCTGACCGCTTTGACAGGCGTGCCGCGAGTCGGCGACAAGCCGCTCGACGGCCGCGATCTTTCTTCGTTGCTGCTCCAGCAACCGACGGACTGGCCCGACCGGATGATCTTTTCGACTTGGGCCGGGCGAGTCGGCGTGCGGACTCAACGGCATCGGCTCGACGATCAGGGACAGCTCTTCGACATGCTTGCCGATCCGGGGCAGACCGCGCCGATCACCGAACGCGAACCCGAACTCGCCGCGCGACTGACGACGGCCGTGACCGCGTGGCGGCAGGAGGTCTTCCCCGCATCTCGTCCGGCGGACACGGTCGCGAAGACGAAGGGCCAGGGTCAGAAGAAAGCGGCGGGAGGCAATGCCGTCGATCCCCGTCCGATCCCCGTCGGCTATCGCGAGTTTCCAATCACGATGCTCCCCGCTCGCGATGGCGAACCGCGCGGCGGCGTCCGTCGCAGCAGCAATGCGCCGAACTGCTCGTACTTCGTGAACTGGACTTCCCAGGAAGACAGCCTGGTCTGGCTGCTCGATGTCCACACGACCGGCCGCTACGAGGTCGTCATCGACTACACCTGTCCCGACGCGGACGCCGGTTCGCTCGTCGAACTCTCGCTGCGTGACAGCCGTCTCACCGGCCGAGTCACTCCCGGCTGGAATCCGCCGCTTTACACGAACCAGGACACGCTGCCGCGCCCGCCCGCCGAATCGCAAATGAAAGAGTTCCGCCCGCTGAAGCTCGGCGAGATCACACTGGAAAAAGGACCAGCCCCGCTCACCCTGCGAGCGTTGGAAATCCCCGGCCAGTCCGTCATGGACGTGCGCCGCGTCACGCTGACTCTGCTCGACTGAAAGCCAAACTCAGAAGTCCCCACCATGAAACCTCACGTCTTTTCTCTTGTGTTCGTTGCGATCCTTTGCGGTCAGGCCCTCGCCGCCGAGACGCGCCCCAACATCATCCTGCTCATGGGAGACGACCACGGGTGGGAGGAGACGGGCTACAACGGGCACCCGCACGTCAAGACGCCGGTGCTTGATGAGATCGCCGCCTCCGGATTGCGGTTCAACCATTTCTATGCCGCGCATCCGAATTGCTCGCCGACGCGAGCGAGCTTTCTGACGGGACGACATCCCAACCGAATGGGGACCTTCGCGCCGGGCTGGTCGTTGCGGCCGGAAGAGATCACGATCGCGCAGATTCTTCGCAAGGCTGGCTACCACTGCGGTCACTTCGGCAAATGGCACGTCGGCCCGGTCAAAGCCGGCTCACCCACCAACCCCGGCGCGATGGGATTTCACGAATGGGTCTCGCACGACAATTTCTTCGAGCTGAATCCGTCCCTCTCCCGCAACGGCGGCCCGCCCGTGGTCATCAAAGGCGAAAGTTCCGAGATCATCGTCCAGGAGACCATGCAGTTCATCGATCGCGCCCGCCAGGATGGCAAACCGTTCTTCACCGTCGTCTGGTTTGGCTCGCCGCACGAGCCTTACAGCGGCCTGCCCGCCGATCTCGCGCTCTACGATGACCTGCCCGCGAAGTACTCGAAGCAGGTCAGCCTCACTTCCAATGAAACGGGAGGGCCGGTGACTCGGCCGCAAGGCGAAGTGTTGCGCGAGCGTTACGCCGAGATCACGGCCATGGATCGCGCGATCGGCCTGTTGCGAAAGCACCTCGCCGCGCGGGGTCTCCGCCAGGACACGCTGCTCTTTTACTGTGGTGACAACGGCACCTCCGCCGATGCCGCGCTCGGCCTCCCGCATCGCGGCGTCAAAGGCCAGCTCTATGAGGGGGGCACGCTCGTCCCCGGCCTGATCGAGTGGCCGGCGCGCATTCCCCAGCCGCGCAGCACCAACGTCCGCGCGAGCACCTGCGACCTGTTACCCACACTCTGCGCTCTCGTCGGCCAGTCCGTGCCAGATCGTCCGCTCGACGGCATGGATCTCACCCCCGCGCTGGATGGCAAATTGTCCGAGCGCCCCGGCCCGTTGTTTTTCTGGGAGTACAACACCGAACGCCTCGCTCGCTCGAAGCCCGCACCGTGGATCGATCCCGAACTGCAAAATGGGACGACGCCGCTCGTGAAGTTGATGGGCGGCAAATCCACGCGCGACTTCACCAACTACCGCCACCCCGCCATCACGGCCGACGACCACCTCGGCCCCCGCGCCATCGTGGACGGTCGCTTCAAGCTCGTCCTCCACGAGCAAAAGAGCGGCAACACCCAACGCGAACTCTTTGACCTCCAGGCCGATCCCGCCGAGAAAACCAACCTCATCCAGCAACACCCCGCCGTTGCGGAAAAACTTCAAACCCGGCTCCACGAATGGCAGCAGTCCGTCCTGCGCAGCCTCACCGGCGCGGATTACAAACGGTGAACCTTGGAGGCGGGGAAATACTTTGGAAATCGCCCTTCTATTACCCTTGCGGGGCGTTTGTGGTTGCGGCACTCTATCGCCTCTCCATCGGCAGTTGCAGATTCGTCAAGCTGCGCGGGCAGTGAAGTCGCCCAGACTTTGCTGAAGAATCGTCTGCCACGTCCAATCGGGGACTCCGTCAAGAAACCTCTGAGCCACTTCCATCGCACCGGGCGTTCTCTCATGGTAACTCGCTCCTGGCTGGCCGCAGTGTATCGACGATTGATGACCCGAACCGAGCGGCCCCGGGCTCGCGGACGGCGCAGGGACTATTCCGCCCTGTCAGCGATGGTGGATGTGCTGGAGCGACGCGTCCTGCTGACGTTCACCGTCGAACCCACGACGGCACTCAATGAGCCTGTCTTTCAACAACTGGTCGGTGCCGATCCTGGAATCGGACAGCCTGATCAACCGAACGCTCCCGGCACGGACAGCACCATTGAGGGGATCAACTTCGTCGAAGATGCGACCAACGGCGGCTTCTACCATATTCCGCCGGACCCGATTGGTGCCGCGGGTCCGAATCACGTCGTGTCGGTCGTCAACACGTCGATTGAGTGGCATACGAAAGCCGGGGTCCAGCAAAACAGTCAACGGCTCGGTCGCAACGGATCCACGGCCGTCGGCAGCTTCTTCGAACCGCTGTCGCCGGTGAATGGCACGTTCGATCCCAAGGTCATTTATGACAGGTTTGCTGACCGCTTCATCGTGTTGACGCTCGAAAAGACTGACGACAACGACGGCAGCACTTCCGGAGATGCGGCGGATACCTCGCGCATTCTCGTGGCCGTGTCGGACGACAGCGATCCCAACGGCACCTGGCGCTACTTTGCGATCAACTCCAAGACGACGATTGGTGGCACGGACGCCTGGGCGGATTATCCCGGCTTCGCGGTCGATGAGGAAGCCGTTTACATCACGAACAACATGTTTTCATTTGGGGCGGGCGCGAACTTGGGAGTGCGCTTGTGGATTATCGACAAGGGGATTTCCAGCGGGTTCTATGCGGGCGGTGCGACTTCGTTTACCGTCCACGATCCGTACGCGGGCGGAGGCATCGCCACGACAACACAGCCCGCCTACATGAATTCCGCCGGTCCGGGTTCGACCGGCACGTTCTTGGTTTCCTACAGCGGCCTCTCCGGCGGCGGCATTGAATCCGTACAAGTGGTTCGAGTCGATAATCCGCTGACCACTCCGACGTTCTCGCAGCAGTTTGTCTCGGTTGGCGATATCGACAACACGGCAGCCGCCATGCCCGATGCGCCGCAGCTCGACGATGGAGATAGCAGCAATCCACCACCGATTGAGACCAACGACCGTCGTGCCATGAACGCGGTTTGGCGCAACAATCAGTTGTGGACCACCGCACAGGTGGTACCGGGTTCTGGCGCAGACGCGGGCCAGGCGACGGCCCACTGGTGGAACCTCAATACGACAACCCTCGCCTCGATTGCGGTCAACGATCAGGGGAACGTTGGTGGCGAAGACATCGCCGTGGGCGCTCATACTTTCATGCCTTCGATTGCGGTGGATGCTCAGGGTAACATGGGAATGGGCTTCGCCGTCTCGGCACCGACCATTTTCGGCAGTGCGGCCTACACCGGCCGATTTGCCGGTGACACCGCCGGAACGGTGCAACCCGCCGTCGTTTACGCCGCGGGGCTGGACGAATACGTGCGGGCCTTCGGCGGTACACGAAACCGCTGGGGTGACTACAGCGGGATCTCGGTTGACCCGAGTAACGATCTCACGTTCTGGGTCTTCAACCAATATGCGATTGGCGAAGGGAACAACCTTGGCCAGTTCTTCTCGGGCCATCCCGAGGAAGGCCGCTGGGGAACGCGCTGGGGCGAGTTCACGCTGGCGGTCGATTACGGCGACGCACCGAACACGCACTTGACGACGTTCGCTTCCAACGGCGCACGGCACATCGCCACGGGTGTCAGATTGGGGAGCACGCGCGACTCGGAAGTAGACGCACGTACGCCGCTCGACGGCACCGGCGACGATGCCACGAACACCGGTTCGACGGACGACGAAGACGGGGTCACGATCCCCACACTGACGCAGGGTGTCCAGGCGACATTGACGTTCGATGTGCAGAACCTCACCGGCGGCTCGCGCGAACTGGCAGTCTGGATCGACAGCAACCAGAACGGCGTCTTTGCTCATACTGGTGAGCGCGTCCTGCAACAAACGGTCAGCGCCAACGGCACGGTCAACTTCAACTTCACGCCGAGCTTCAGCGGCAGCGCTTACATGCGCGTCCGCATCAGCACCGATACCAATCTGACCCCGTCCGGTCAGGCTTCGGATGGCGAAGTGCAAGACTACCTGCTGAGTGTGGCGGACGACACGGCAGCCCCGGTCGTGAGCACTCTGTCGCCGCCCGACGACGCGACCAGTGTGGCGGTGGGGACGAACCTGGTCCTGACGTTCAATGAGGATGTGGCGAAGGGGACGGGGAACATCCTGATCAAGAAGTCGAGCGACGACTCGACGGTGCAGACGATCGACGTGACGAGCGGCGCGGTCTCGGTCTCCGGGGCAGTGGTGACGATCAACCCGGCCGACCTGACGGGAAACACGGGCTACTACGTGACGTTGGCCGCCACCGCGATCACGGATCTGTCCAGCAATGCGTTCGCCGGAATCAGTGGAGCCACCGTTTGGAACTTCACAACGGCGAACAGTCTGCCAGTGGCTCAGGCCAGCAGCGTCACCACCAACGAGGACTCGGCCAAGACGTTCGCGGTCTCCGACTTCAACTTCACGGATGTTGAGGGGAACAGTCTGGTCTCGATCACGGTCAGCGGCCTGGCACTGGCGAGCGGCGACACGCTGACGGTGGACCAGGGTTCGGGCGCGGTGGCGGTCACGAACGGGATGACGATCACGGCAGCACAGATCGCCACGCTGATCTACACCCCGGCGGCGAACGCGAACGGCGCGGCCCGCAGCACGTTCGACTTCAAGGTCAACGACGCGGATCTCGGCACG
>JANODP010000513.1:0-7074 GCA_031412755.1 Schlesneria sp.
CAAACCATGACGATTCACCCGCGCCATTGACGTACCGCGATGTAGGATGGGCACTCTTGCCCGTCCGGCTGGAAAGACGGAAAGCCGGACGGGCAAGAGTGCCCATCCTACAGGTACATTTTCCCAGCCGATTACTTCAACGAAGGGCAGGCACCATCAGCCAGCCTCTGGCAGACTCATCGTGTCTTGAATCGTCTTCACCAATCCTGCCTCGCTGACAGTCGTGGATGTTCCCGTAGAGAGTTGCTTCACCTGCCAGACGCCCTTGGCGAACTCGTCCGAGCCGGCGATCAGCGCAATGGCGAATCCCTTGCGGTCCGCGTACTTCAATTGCTTGCCGAGCTTGGTCGCTTCGGGATAGACCTCGGTGTTGATCCCCGCCGCTCGCAGCAGGCGGCCGATGCGGAGATAGTCCCCCAGTCGCGCGGCATCAAACTGCGTGACGAGGACCGGCGCGGGAGTCGCCTGCGTGCCGATCAGCTTCAACTCTTCCATCGCGGCGAGCAGTCGGTCCAAACCGAGACTGGCCCCCACACCCGGCAGCCGCTCCTTGGTGAAGAGGCCCGCAAGGTTGTCGTACCGTCCCCCCGAACAGACGCTGCCGATGGTCGGCAGATCGGAGAGAAACGTTTCAAAGATCGTACCGGTGTAGTAGTCGAGACCCCGCGCGATGGAGACGTCCAACTCGACACGGTCCATCGGAATGCCGGCGGTCGTCGCGGCCGAAAACAGCTCCCGCAGACGGCTCACTCCGAGCATCCCGGTTTCGTTTCCGGCGAGCATCGTCGCCAGTTGGTCGAGCGTGATGTTCGGGTTGGCGATGTCGAGCACCTGCCGGGCCTGGGCCTCCGTCGCGCCGACTCGCTCGACCATCTCAGCCACGACTGCATCGGCTCCGACCTTGCCAAGCTTGTCGAGCGAACGGAGCACGCCGACCGTCCTGTCTTGCAGGCCGAGCTTGTTCAACACGCCGTTCAGGATCAGCCGGTTGTTGACTCGAATCGTGAACCGCTTGAACCCGAGAGCCACGAGCAGATCGTGAATGACCAGCAACGTCTCGATGTCGGAGGCGTTGGCGTCGGTGCCGATGGTGTCGAAGTCGCACTGCACGAACTCGCGGTAGCGGCCGCGTTGAGTGTTCTCGCCCCGCCAGACCGGCGCGATGTGATACCGCTTGAAGGGCGTTCCCAACTCAGCCAGATGCTGCGCCGTGAAGCGGGCCAGCGGCACGGTCAGGTCGAACCGCATGGCGACGTCGCGGTCGCCGCTGTCCTTGAATTGGAAGAGTTGCTTGTCGGACTCTTCGCCCCCCTTGCCCGTCAGGATCTCGGCGTATTCGAGGGCGGGCGTGTCGATCGGGCTGAAGCCGTAGCTGCGGAAGACGCGGCGCGCGGTCTCCATCAGCCGCTCGCGAACGAGCATGGTTTCGGGCAGGTAGTCGCGGAAGCCCTTGAGCGTGCGTGGAGTAATCAATGGTGAGGCCGGAAGGGTTGAAGGTTGATCGTTGAAGGTTGAGGGTCAGACAGAACGGGCATCGGTTGTGGCCGGACTCTTTCAGGCCATCAACCCTCGACCTTCAACCCTCAACCCAAGATTGGCAGGCTCGGCAGGTTCGCTTCGCCACGCTTCTTGCGGGACCGTGGCTTCGGCGGCAGAACCGCTTCGGCGTACTCCCACAATTGTTCGGGAGCCTCGAAAAACTTGTCGTAACAGCCGTTGTTGCCGTACTCGCATTCGTTGGTCGAATAATCGCGGCAGATCTGCGGGCGAGTGTGATAGATGCCGCACATGTTATCGGGTTGCAGGTGGCGGCAGTCTCCGTGAACGCACAGGTACCAGACGTCGTCATCGACGAAGATCGACGTCGTGCCGTGCATGATGTACCAGCGCATGTGGTCGAAGTCTTCCCACGTCTTCGGCTTGTCAATCGGCAGCGCGAAGTATCGGCAACACCGCGCCGTGCAGTACTGACAGAGCACCTCTCCCGGTTTGAGGTCTTCGCGACGAATCTCTGGCTTGCGCATCCGTTCTGCCCCCTGAGTGACCGTTGAAATCGAACCGTTGTTCGGGGGGAGAGTGTATCGGGCAACCGGAGTGAACGGTATGGAGTGGAGTCGTCCCGTGGCTCCTCATGCGCAGTCGCCAAGAACTCATCCAAGAGCAAGGTCTTGATTTCTGGATGAACTGTTCATCAGCCCGGCGGGCGGCAGAAGGTTGCCCACGGCGCGAGCCGTGGGGTCACGTTCAACAGGCGCTGGCAGCCCGGAGGGCGACACTCTGTTGAGACGGGGGCTATCCCGGATTATTCATGGCTCCTCGTGGAACCGTCGCCGCCTGCATGTAGCTGAGTTCGCAAGAACTCAGCCCAACTCACGATGAGGAACTGAGTTCTTGCGAACTCAGCTACGAGGCCATGAATAATCCGAGCTATCACTCAGAGTGCCGCCCTCCGGGCTGGCGCACCCGTCATCGGGCAAGCGCACCCGTCATCAACCACCGGCGTGGCTCGTGGTCGGATACCGCTCGCGGCCTCATGCCGCGCGGTGTTTGTCGTCGCGGTTTTCCAGGCGGGACTGGATCAGGCAGCCGCGGGCGATCGAGTAGATCGCATCGGTGGTGACGCGCAGTTGACCGACCTTCATCGGCCATTCGAGGCTGTTCCAGACTTGGGCGAACAGGTGCGAGAAGCCGGGCTCTGTCGTGGGGCGGCCGGTGCAGACGATGTGAGTCGGCTGGGCCAGCCAGCGGTTCACCTCCTGCTGTTCGAGTTCATCACGAGCGGCGGTGAGAGTCTCCGTCAACGCTCGAACCAGCACTTGATCGCGGGCGGCGCGGAGCGTTCGGTCAACGGGGATTGGGTCGTGTCCGGTAGGGGAGGTGGTCTGCTCGATTCTGTCCGTGGAATGATCGATCAGACAATCGTGGAACGAGCAACTGGCCAGCTCGCGTCCGCAGTGAATGACTCCGATTTGACAGGTGCCCGCGCCGAAGCTGATGCCGATCCCGGAGAACGAAGCCGTCGACAACTCGGCCAGCACGACCGCCTGTCCCGGCGAGATCAGTTTCGGCTGGTAACCTCGCAGCGCGACCAACTGCTGGAAGAAGCGGACGTCGTAAGGCAACTCGTTCTGATGGATGTCGTGTCCTCCGGGAACGGTGAGGCAACAGACGTCGCCCGGTCGCTCGGCGATGGGCAGGACGGCATCGATCATCAGCGTCAGAATTTGACGGGCCACGGGATCGGACTGTGGCACCCGGCCGCCCGGCAGCAGCGCCATGACCGGCAGATTCAGGATGTCGGCCCATTCGAGCGCCAGATCGCTGAACAGGACGAGATCGTCGCCGCACGAGGCGAACTTCGCTCCCGACTGTTCGAGCAATCGCCGATGACCGGCGGTGTTCGACAGGGCGACATACACCGCGCGGCACCGACGTCCGACGATTTCGTTGTCGAGCAGGCGGAGCGATCGAAATTGGGTCGTGCCGAGGTCGAGTCCGATGCTCACGATGGACGGTCTCCCTCTAACTGACGGAGCGCGTCGGCCAGCGGTGTGGGCGGAACGGCCTCGTGCGGCGTGGCACTTGCGGCGCGGGCGGCATCGCCAATCGTGATCGGTCGGGTGTCGCGGCGGCGCCGGCCGAAATGCGGCCCTGAGATGCGCGCCTCGCTCGACGGATGCGCATCCAGCTCCATCGCGACCGCCTCCTGTGAGGCCCTCGCGGAGGAGTCCGCCGACGTGGCCAAGTGCGGGCCCGCCCCGATCGCATGCTCGGCCGCCCGATCGATCCGATGAATCGGACGCGACGCGAGGCGACCCTGCAACACGATGGATTCCGGAAACGCCACCGCCTCTTCACGCAGTGGCAGGTCATTGCGAATCAATCGATCGAGTTTGTTTCCCGACACAAACTCGGCGGAATCGAGAGCCTGTTCAATGGGTGTGGCCGGAGGAGGAGTGAGCTCGGCCGCAACCGCTGCGTCGTGGGAGATCTCGCTGTTGGTCGGGGTCGGTCCGGGAATCGATGCCGGAGCCGGGTTGGCGATGTCTCTGCGCGTGTCCGTCGGAAGCGCGGCAGTCGCCTGTTTGTCGAAGTGCCGTCGCGCGAGCAGCGCGGCCCCGATCAGCATCGACACTCCGGCGAAGATACCGAACATCTGCAGGAGGGTGAAGGGCGACGCGCCGGCAGGTTCGGTTGGTTCTGTCAGACTGGATTCGATCGACGAGTCATTCGGCGCGACATTCGACCGGTGTGTGTTTCGTGCCGGCCCACTGCGTGACGCGCTGTTTTCCAGCACCGACGGACGTTGCGGCTCGTCCTGCGGCGGGGGGGCGATTGGATCCGACTCGGCCGGGCCGAGACTGGATGAGTTCCGCAGGGGAGCCGCTCCGGTGAACGGAAGCGTTGCGATCCGGGGTCGGCCACTGACGATGGGCATCGGCGCGGCTTGCGGATCGAACTGCGGGACAGGCGGCGCGACGGGAATCGTGGACGGTGGAGCAATAACTGGTGCGGCCACAGTGTTCAACGCCGACGTGGAATCGCGGTTCGGCAAGGAGATCAGCGGAGCCATTTGGCCCACGCTGCGCAGTTCGGGTGCCTGACCAAACGGCCCGCCGATCATTGACGGCAGCGCACCGGTCACGATTTCGGAGGCGTGAGGCTTTGGCAGCGCCGGCAGCCGGCTGTGGTTGATTGATCCCTTGGGAAAGATCAGAACCGAACCATCGGTGAGCCGCAGCGTGCCCGAGGCGACCTGGGCCACGGTGTGCGATGCCTTTTGCGGATCGATGACCTTCACCGCGCCGGTCAACTCGATCGGCTGGCCGAGCATCTGAACCACTCGCTCCAGCCGCGCGTCGTCGAGATGCAGCTTCACCACGACCGGAGCATCGAGCACATTGACATAAGCGACCTGAACGCCGGTCGGATCGGCCGGGCTGTTCGCCGCCGGAACGACCGGACTGGCCGGCCGTCGGCCGTCCAAGACTTTGCTCATCGCCGACAACGCTCGTTTCGATTCGACGATCAGCACGTCACCGGGCATCAACGGCGAATCGGCCTGAGGCGAGAAGAACAGGTTTTGGACGACTCGCTCCTGTCGCACGATGCGAATCGACAGCGACGCCTCTTCGGTCAGTCCACCGGCTCGCCGCACCAGGGCCTGTACGGAAAGCGACGCCGCATCGACGCGATAGACACCCGGCGCGGCAATCTCCCCGAGAATCCCGACCTGAATGTCCTGCGAGTTCTGGGGCGACTGCCAGGTAATCGTCTTGGAGTTCGAGCGCGGTCCCTGGGCGGACGCCTCACCGGCAACAACTGCCGCTGATAGCAGCAGGCAGCAGCCCAAACTTCTTGAACGACCCATGGAACGGCCTCGCATCGACCAGACGGTCCGCCCGCGCAGACTTTCCGACACAATCCGATTCATCGGCACTCGCGCGCCATCCCATCCAGAAAATCCCCGCCAGGCGTTGGGGTCAGGGACTCCAAAACCTCCGAAGATCGGGACGTGTTGCCTGCGGTGGAGCTTGTCTGCGAGAAAGCGTGCTTGCCGTCGAGACGCGCTTGTTCGTCAGTTCGACATCGACCGCCCCGGCATCGTCCGATCCATGAACGCCCAGCGGCCCGACATCATGGGATGTCGGGCCGCTGGTGAAGTCGAGGTGACTCAGTAGATGAGTGCGGTCCCGCTTCAGCCCGTTCGTGGGGCTGTAGCTGAGTTCGCAAGAACTCAGTTCGCGATTCTGAGTTGGGCTGAGTTCTTGCGAACTCAGCGAAATGCAGGTTGTTAGTAGAGCCGTTTCACGCGGATGTTCTTGAAGTGGACGGTGCTGCCCGGATCGTGGGCCTGCAACGCGAACGTCCCCTGGTCGAGCTTGCGGGTGAAATCGTCGCCCGCCTTTTTGTCGGCCGGCTCGGTGTAGTCGGTGACGACCTTGTCGTTGATCTTGATCGTGACGTGCTTGCCCTTCACGATCACAGTTTCGGTGTACCACTCATCGTCCTTGACGTGGAGTTCGAGGACATCCTTCACGGCATACAGGCTGCCGGTCTTTTTGGGGTCCTTCTTGCCGACGGGGCTGTTGTTGACCTGCGCCTCGAAGCCGTACTTGGGCCAGCCCTCCTCTTGGAACTTCGTGTGAAAATAGATGCCGCCGTTCGCCTCGGTTTCGGTCTTCACATCGACCCGCAGTTCGAAGTTGACGAACGGCCTGTCGTTGCCGACATAAAAGAGGTGGCTGCGCGGTCCGTTGGCCACGATGGCTCCGTCTTTGATTTTCCAACTGTCTTTACTTTCGTTGATCTTCCAGCCGTCGAACGACTTGCCGTCGAAGAGCTGGACGAAACCGTCCTTGTCAGGCTCGGCGGCTTGGATCGAACCGTGACAAACGAGTGCGGCGAACGTCAAACAGGTCAGCAGGTGCTTCATCGGGAAACTTTCTTCTCAGCGGTGGGACAGGAAACAGAAACAGGCAAAACGCGGGTCAGTGATCAAGTGACCATTTGACCGTTTGGCAGAGCGGTTGTTGGTCACGACGGACTTGGTGTCAACTATCGACATCATCTACGTCTACTTCGGTGCGGCGGGTTTGATTTCCAGCACCTCGACCTTGCGGATGCAAACCTTGCTGCCCGGGTCGTGCTGCTGGAAGGCGAAGTGACCTTCCTTGAATGTTTGAGCGAAGTCGAGGTACTCGTACAGCTCGTTACCATCGACGGTGATCTTGATCCGCGTGACAGCCTTGCCGCGCCAAACATCGTCGCGAACTTCGATCTCATAGGTGAACCAGGCGTCGGGTTCGACCAGACGCTTGTAAACGTGGCACATCCCGTACAGCGAGCCGGTGCGGATCGGGTCGGTATGGGTGCTGTCAATCTGGGCCTCGTAGCCGTCACTGAAGCCCGGTTTGCGGGTCGTGCGGAAGTACAAGCCGGAATTTCCCTTGTCATTGATTTTCACCTCCGCCCGGTAGCGAAAGTTCTTGTACGGCCCCTTCGTGCAAACCAGCATCGACGCCGGTCCCGAACCACACAACGCGCCATCTTTGACTTCCCACACACTCTCCT
>JANODP010000514.1:0-12887 GCA_031412755.1 Schlesneria sp.
TCGGAACCGTCAATCTCGCCGCCACCACCCGCAGCTTCACACGACAATCTCAACGACTCTTTACCAAACTCGGCTTTGTGATTTAGGCGATGGCCCTGCGCGAGGCGTCGCCGCAGGGCTCATCGCAGCAGGGCGATCGCCACTGTGAAGTAGATCACGACCCCGAGAATGTCGCTGAGCGACGAGATCAGCGGGTTCGACATGATCGCCGGGTCCATGCCGAGCCACTCGAAAAACATCGGCAGCAGCGAGCCGGCCACGCTGCCCATCGTCACCACCAGCGAAATGGTCAGTCCGACAACACCCGCCTGCATCCAGCTTCGATCGAACAACAACTGCAACGCGCCCCACGAAAAGGTGCCCAGGCAGAGGCCCAGGATGGCACCGGTGAGCAGTTCGCGATACGCCATCCGAAACTTGTCGTGGCGCGTCATCGTGGCCACGGCCATGGCCCGAATAATGAGTGTCGCCGACTGAGATCCCGTGTTTCCGCCGCTCGCCAGGACCAGCGGCAGAAACCAATCGAGCCAGTTGTCGTCGTTCTCGACGTGACCAAAGGCCCTCATCACGGTGGCCGTTCCCAGGGCCATGACCGACAGCACCAACAGCCAGATGCCCCGCTTCCAGGCAATCGTCAGGAGCGGTGTCGACAGATAACTGTGCTCGAACGGCTGGATGGCCGACTGGCGGTAGGCGTCTTCGATCGCCTCTTCCTGAACGATGTCGAGCACGTCGTCGTGGGTGATGATTCCCACCAGACGGCTCTGCTCGTCGAGCACGGGGAGTGCCAGCAGGTCGAACCGGGCGATCAGCTTCGCGACTTCCTCCTGATCGTCCTCCACATGGGCTGATATCACGTCGCGCTGCATGATGTCGGCCAGCAGCGCTCCGGGGCGGGCCAGAATCAATTCGCGCAGCGTGATGACGCCGTGCAGATGGCGGGCGTCATTCACGACGAAGACGTAATAAATTGTTTCGCGGTCGGGAGCCTGCTGCCGCAATCGACTGAGGGCCTCGCCCACGGAGATGTTCTCGGGCAGCGACGCATACTCGGTCGTCATGATCGACCCGGCCGAGTTCTCGGGGTACGACAGCATCTTGCGGATCTCGTCCCGCTCGGCCTGTGCGATCAACGGCAGCAGCGCTTCGAGCTGCTCTTCATCCATGTGTTCGAGCAGGGCGATCCGATCGTCGGGCGACATGGCTTCGACGAGCTGAGACAGATGCTTGCGTTCGACCGCCGCGACCAGTTCGATCTGCTGTGACGGGTCGATCTGCTCGAAGATGTCGGCCTGTTGCTCGATGCCGATGGAAGAGAGGACCCGCCAGACGGCCGAGGGCTCCATCCCCTGAAGCACCTCGGCCACGATCACGGGATTCAAGACCTCACAGAACTGCTGCAGACCGATCTCGTCGTTCTCGGCGAGCATCAACTTGAGGTCGGGCTGCAACAGCGGGTTGTAGACTCGCGAGCCGCCCTGAGTCCTGATGCTGCTCATGGTGATCCTCGCGGCGACCCCACCCGTCGATGTGGCACAATCCAGCGCGTGCCGGGCGGTCATTGGAAACGTGATTGGCAACCGCCCGGATCGACTGGCGCGTCTGCCACCTGCGCCGACCCGGCCGGCAAAAAAAATCCCCACCGGAACTGATCCGACGGGGAGTCAAGACAATCGATCGACCACGATAATTCCACCCGCGGCGACTAACGCTTGGAAAACTGGAAGCCGCGGCGAGATTTCTTATGACCGTAATGCTTGCGTTCCACCATCCGGCTGTCGCGCGTGAAGTAACCGCCGTCTTTGAGGATCGGGAACAGGCTGGGATTCATTGCTTCCAAGGCCCGGGCAATTCCCATCACGATGGCTCCGGACTGGCCCGTCGTTCCCCCACCGTTCACTCGAATCACCACATCGACGTGGCCCAGTTTGTCGGTGGCCCGCAGCGGACTGACGGCCGTGATCCGATCCTTCTCGATGCAGAAGAATTCCTCGAGGCTGCGCCCGTTGATCTGAATCAAACCGTTGCCGGCTTTGATGCGGACGCGCGCCACAGACGTTTTCCTGCGCCCGGTCCCCATGGCGACGCCGAATCGATCCAGCTTCCCACGAATCACGCGGGGAACGAGCGGGGCCAGCGTCGGAGTCGTGGCGGCGGCGTCCTCGTGCCCAAAAGTCAGTTCCGTCGCCAGGCTCGGTTCCGATGTCAGGCCCGATTCCGGTGCCAGACCCGGTTCCGGTGATGTTACGGGAGTCGCGGTGTCTTCCATCAAATTCGCCACCAATCCAATTGTTTCTGACGCGATGAAGGGAACGTCCAAGCCTTCAACCGGCTCGGGAAATCAAATCTGGCAAGCCAGGCTCGCCCTCGACACTACTTTTTTTTCGGATGCAGGAATTCAGGGAGCGGCAGGGGCTGCTGAGCTTGATGCTCATGGGTCGGGCCGACGAACAGCTTCAACTTGTCCAGCATGTGCCGGGCAAGAGCGTTCTTCGGCAACATTCGCTTGACGGCCAGTTTCAGAATCTCAGTCGGCTTCTTCGCCCACAGGTCAACGGCAGCGATGTGCCGCTGTCCGCTGGGCCAGCCGGTGTACCACGTATACGTCTTTTGAGACATCTTCTTGGTGAAGTGCTCGTTCGCTTCGTGCTTGATCGGGCGGCCGGTGAATCGCACCTTGTCGGCGTTGATCACGATCACGTAATCGCCCGTGTCAACGTGCGGAGTGTACTCGGGCTTGTGCTTGCCCATCAGCACGGTGGCGATCTTGGTGGCGAGATGCCCGACCACCAGCCCGCTGGCGTCAATCACGAACCAGCGCGGTTCGCATTTGCCGCCTTGAACTCGGTCGGCAGCCTTCATAAACGTCGTCTGCGGAGCAATCACGTCGTCAGCCTTCCATCGAAACTGGCATGCGCTGCATCCAGCCGCCCATCGGCGACGTCGTGCAACGCTGAGAACCGAATGATTCCACCGACCGAAAAAATACGGCCAGCCCTTCGGTTGCGGAGCGAGAAGGTAACGACTGCCAACCGGCCGTTCAACTCCGTCCGTAAAAAAACATGGCCGGAAGGTCGTGAATCCGCCGCTTGTCGAAGTGAGCCATCGTCCCACCTGACGATCACCCGCGGGTGCACTCATGCAACCGGGAGAAAAACCGGACCGAGATGACGTTCGACTGATTTCGACTGAACTTCAGTCGAGGCGCAGGGTGGGTCTTGCAGCAGTTGAAACCGCCAACGGCAGAAACCGCCGATGAAATCGTTGAGTCACGACGACGGGCGCGATTCCAACGCGGAGACGATCAGGACGCCCGTATCAGCCTGATTTACGCCCGTTCGTTGGCGGGCTGCGATCGACGACATGCTGCGATGCCCCTCTTTTCATGGCGCGGTTACTCGCCGTCAGCAGAATCGACGGTCAAGTGGGGCGTCTGCGGCGACAGAGGTGCTTCGGTGGTGTGGGTGTTGCAACTGGCTTTATCGAGAAGATCGTTAGAGCCGGCAAGGTTTGACTCATTCTCAGAAGCCTAACCGGCCGAATAACGAGAGGAAGCGATCTTTTCGTCATAACCGGCGCTGTCGGAACGGGCGGAGTGTGTCGCATCACGGAGACTCAAGCTCACTGAGAGCGGTTGGGACGGAGTCACGGAAGCCGGAATCGGATTCTGCGGGAGAGAGACGTCCATGCAACGTGTGAAAATCAGTCTGCTGTGCCTGCTGTCGCTGTCGTTGGCAGGCGTTCTCGCGGCCCAGACCGCCGTCGATCCGAATTCCGATGTCGGTTCGGCATCGCTGCAGGACTTCAGTGGCGGGGCCACGCTGAGTGGGACCTACTTCGATGTCAGGTACATGTCGGGGAGCGGCGTCGGCTACCAGAACGGGTACACCCAGATCGGAGCCTTCACTCCGATCTGGCTGAGCGAGGACGCCTTCATCGCGCCCAACGCACGGATTCTGCTGACCGACAACAGCGGTATCGGTGCCAATCTCGGTCTGGTGGCGCGCCGCTACGACTCGGAGCGCGACCGGATTTGGGGCATCAACGGGTACTTCGACACGGACGAAACCAACTTCAACAACCGGTACAACCAGCTTGGTCTCGGCGTGGAATCTCTGGGTCAATTCTTCGATTTCCGGGCCAACGGGTACGTCCCGTTCGGCACTGACAAGAACTTCATCCGCGAAGTCGGCCTGTCGAATGTTCCGTTCTTCTTCGAGAACCGCATCGGTTTCATCGGCACCCGGTTGATGGAGCAGGGACTGCGCGGCGCTGACGTGGAAGCCGGTGTGCCGGTGACCCCGCAGACGCCGTGGCTTCGCGCGTACGCCGGTGGCTACGCCTATCAACAGGATGGCGGAAAGGATCCCGTCGGTGTTCGTGCGCGGCTGGAAGGCTGGGTTTCCAATGACCTGTCGCTCGGAGTGACCACCACGTGGGACGAGCAGTTTGGAACCAACGTCAACTTCGTCGCCGACTGGCGATTCGCCGGATTCCTGCCCACGCGGTACTTCCCCCAGTGGACGACTCGCGAGCGGATGCTGATGCCCGTGCAACGTCAGTGGCGCGTCACGGCCGGCAACTTCCTCGAAGACCACAATGTTCTCGCCTTCAATCCGCGCGACAACCAGCCGTACTTCGTCGTCTGGGTGGACAACAGCGCGACGGCTCCGGGCGACGGCACGTTCGAGAACCCGTTCACCACTCTTCCACCCACGGTCCCGAATGGACCTCCGGACCAAACCACCGATCTGGTTCTGGTTCGCCGCGGCAACACGACGGAACTCGCACCGCTCAACGGTTCGATCACGCTGCCCGACTATGCGCGAATGCTGGGCGAGGGCAAGGCTCACATCTTCGACGCCTACGCGGACTCCGGCCCGTTCCACGTCACGATCAATGACCAGGTCTTGCCCGACCCCGCGTTCAACGACCCCGTGAATGCCTTCAGGTATCCGTTCCTCACGAACACGAATGCCGGGCTGAACGGCGGCGACATCATCCGCGTCGGCAGCCACAACGAGGTCTCCGCGTTCGTGCTCGAAGGAGCGACGGGGCGGGCCATCTTCGGCAACGCGGCACCTGGCAACAATGTCGACGGCTTCCACTTCAACAACCTCGAAATCACCAACAACATCGGTGGCGGCATCCGGCTGGTGAACGCCACCGGAACCGGTCTGGTGACGCTGGATGGACAGATCATCGACAGCGGTGTCCTCCGCGACATCAATCGCAATCCGGTCGTCGGCTGGAGCTATGCCGGAACCGGTCTGGGTGACAACGCGGCGGGTGGAATCTTCGTCGATACGGGGGTGCCCGCCCTGACCGTGGACATCACCAACGTTTCGATGAACGCCAACCCGGCGTCTCAACTGTTCGGCATCAACATGCAGGCGGACGACGGAAACTTGAAGGTCACGCTCACAAACGTTGAGGCCAACGGGGTCTCTCCGGCGGCAGGCAACACGATCGCGGGGATCATCCTCGGTGAGACCAATCGGGCGTTGCGGACCACGCTGACCAACGTCTCGGCGAGCAACAACACGGGTGACGGTCTGCAAGTCACGGGGACCGGCGGTTCGATTGGGGCGACCATCGAGGACTCTGCCTCGGTCTTCAATAACAACGGCGGATCGGGCATCGTGTACAGCCAGACCGGTGGCACGGGCACGTTCGACATGTTCAGCATTCAGGCCAACGACAACGGACTGGACGGACTGGGAATATTCGGCTCGGCGGCCACCGTGATGAACGCCAACGTTCACAACAGCTTCCTGACCGGGAACACGCGAGACGGCATCCATGTGGTCGAAGTCGGCGGAGCGACGGTCAATCTGCTGGTCGATACGACGGATGTTTCGGGTAACAATCGCGACGGTCTGTTCTTCAACGTGGGCGGCGGCTCGACGTTGAACGCCACGTTCATCGACACCAATCTGAGTGACAACGGCCGCCACGGCATCCGCGGCATTGTGACGGGCAATTCGCTCGTCAACCTGTCACTGACCGATTCGCCCGTGGATCGCAGCGGACGGGACGGCTTCTTCTTCAACGTCGATGCGAGCACGATGAACGTCACCGCCGTCCGGTCGTCGTTCAGCAACAGCGGAGTTGTCGGACCGACGGGCAACGGAATCGTGGGCGATGTCACCACGGCGGGCCTGGTCACCTTCGACTTCACGAACACACCGGGCAGCAACAACCTCGACAACGGCCTGTTCGTCCGGACCTTCGGACTGTCGAACTTCCAGGGAACATTCTCGAACAGTCCGTTCGACGACAACGGCAACACCACGGGGGGCGATGGAATTCGGCTGGACCTCGACAACTCACCCAACAGCAGCCTCGTGCTGACCGGCGGGCTGACGACGATCAACCGCAACGGCCGGCATGGATTTGAGCTGAATGCGACCAACGGCACGGTCTTCACCAACACGTTCACGGGGACTCAAATCGTCGACAACGGCCAGGACGTCGGCGGAGACGGCGTTCAGGTCAATGTCGACAACTCCACGGTCACGCAGACCTTCAACCTCGTGAATATCACCAACACGATTCTCCCCGGAACTCAGGAGGACGGTTATGAGTTCAATGTCAGCAATGGCGGCGATTTGACCGCGACCTTTACGGGCGGATCGCTCTCGGACCATTTGTTGACTGCGACGCGGGGCTTTGTGACGGGTGCCGGTTCGTCGGCGACAGTGTCGCTGTCCGGCGTGGCGGCCGACCGCAGCGGTTTCGACGGCGCGAACTTGCAGGTTACGGCAGGGGGCGAGTTGACGTTCTCGGCCACGAACAACACGTCGTTCTCGAATAGCGGTGGCTCGGGCATCAACGTCGATGTTATTGACACGGCCAGCGTGGCCAACTTTGAACTTGACCAGGTGTTCCTGGATGACAATGGCGGACACGGTTTTAGAGGGTTCGCCTCGACCGAAGGAACCTTGAATGCCTGTATCACGCAGACCTCGATTCAGCGCAACGTGCTGAATGGCATCAACCTGTTCTTCCAGGGGCCGGGAGTGCCTACCACGGGCAACTTCCACGTCGAGAACACGACGGTTGACGGAAACGGAGAGGAAGGCCTGCTGGCCAGCGCCTTCAGTGGCGCGCAACTCAACTATCGCTCGGTCAACACGACCTACAACACCAACGGGGCGAGTGGGGTGTTCGATGGCGTTCAAGTCAACGCGGACGGCGCGGGAACGCGCGTCCTGACGCTGTTCAGTGGCGGCTCGGCCAACGACAACACGGACGATGGTTACGAGTTCAACGCCACCAACGGCGCGATCCTGACCGCCGAGTTGGACAATACCACCGCGACGGGCAACGCGGGCTATGGGGTGAACTTCAACGCCACCGGTGCCGGAACCAACGCCGCCCTGCTGATGACCGGAAACAACACATTTGCAGGTAATACCCTCGGTCCCTTCAACATCAACGTCACGGGGGTCGACCAGATCGTGTTGTCGATCAGTGGTACGTTTGACGACAGCCCGGGCGACGGCATTTTCATCGATATCGTAAACGCCACCAGTGCACTGGTGGCGGTTCAGGGACCGGGCACGGTCGACCGCAGCGGCCAGGCTCCGTTCCCCGGCCCATCCGGCAACGGCGACGGCATCGACTTGCGGATGACCAATGTGACCAACGCCTCGATCCTGATCAGCGGCTTCACCAGCATCGACGACAGCGCGGCGGACGGCATTCACATCGAGATGGACACGATCGCGAGCGGTGCGTTGGAGATCAACGGCCAGACCTCGATCACCAACAGTGGCGACGATGCGATCGACATCTCCCTGCTGAACACGACCCTGGACGGCGCGCCGGTCCTGGCCGCGACCGTCATCGACCACCTGACGCTGGTGGATTCGCTCGTGGACGATCCGCTGACGCCGTTCGACGAAACCTGCCTGCCGGCCGTGGTCTCGGTCACCCTCGATTCACTCGGTCTGGTGGCGGAACCCTTCACGATCAATGCGATGCAGATCGACAACAGCGCGAACCGCGGCATCAGCGTCAGCGGCGTCGACTCCACGATTTCGACGCTCGTCCTCGGCGTGGGTACGGGGCGCATCACGAACAACATCATCAGCGACAGTCTGGCGGGCGACGGTCTGGTCGTGATCCTCAACAACACGGCTCTGCTGAATTCGGCCGACGGCCTGCTGGTCGACGGGAACAGTTCGTCCAACAATTTCAACAATGGATTCAACTTCGACTTCACGAATGCACCGGCCGACAGTCTGACGATTACCAACAACATCGGTGGCGTCTCGGTGAACACCGGTCTGGGCTTCACCATCATTGGCAACACGTTCCCCATCGGCTTGGGGACGGGCAACTTCAACCTGATCAACACGTCCTCGACTCCGACCGCGGACATCGTCAGCTTCTCGCTGGACACCTCGACCTCCGTATCGGGTGCCCTGTACAACACCGAAACGGGCGCCTTTTTCCCGTTCACTCCGTTCGGCGGCACCGACACGACCACGGGACTGCTCACGGTCAACGGTACGCCCGTTCCGCCGTATCCGAACAACCTGGTGCCCGACTTCACCCAGTTCCTCGGCCTCACGTTCAACGATTTCCAACCGGGTGAAAACTTTGCCTGGGACATTGACGCCGACTTGACTGCCGGCGGCGACGAATCGGTCTTCGGCAACGACCTGATTGGATCGATCGTCAACGTGGGCTTCACCGGCGGCCTCTTCCTCGGTGGTTCACTCGTGGCGGTTCCGGGTGACCCGTCGGCCTCGACGTTCGTCGCGACCAGCGGCAACATCGGCGGCAGCGGAATTGCCACCAACGGCTTGGACGGCATCCGCTTCGACCTGAACAATTCCTCGCTGACGAACCTCAACATCTCCGGCAACCAGATTGAGGCCAATACCGCCCACGGCATCAACTTCCGGAACGTGGTCAACAGCGACATCTCCACCGGCACGACGGGGGGAATCAGCAACAACACCATCGACGGGAACGGCAATCATGGCTTCCGGCTGATCAACCCGAACACGGCGGGTGCTCCGATCGATCTGGCGTTCAACGACAACACGATCACGAACAACAGCGGCACCGGTATCATCACGCAGGTGAACAACAACGAGGTCCTCAATATCAGCATCAACAGCGTGGCGACGGGCAACCAGATCTCGAACAATCTGGGCACCGGCATCAATGTGGCGGGCGCGAACAACGCGCAGGTCAACCTCACGATGGGTGGAACCAGTGCGACTCCGAACACGCTGAACGCCAACGACAACGCGGGTGTCTCACTCACTCTGCTGGACAACGCCGTCGGAACCCTGGACGTTTCGAACACCACGGTCAGCGGTACTGTCACGGGTCAGGGCCTGGTGGTGCGAATGTCGGGCTTTTCCAGTCTGAGCAACGCCGTGATCGGCGATCCCGTGCTGAGCAACACCAACTTCACTGGCAACGGCAGTCACGGTGTCGATTTCGGGGCCGCGGCCTTCTCCCAGTTGACCAATCCGTTGGTTCAGAACGTCACGTCGAGCGGCAATACGGGAGATGGCTTGCACTTCCAACGTGACGGCAACGCCAACATCACCGGCGCGATCATCAACAACAACACGCTCACCGCCAACTCGGACGGCATCGACATCAGTGCCCAGTTCGCGCTGACCACCGACGATTACACGATCACCAACAACCTGATCGACAGCAACACGGTCAACGGCATCCGCTTCAACGCTCAGGCCGATGCCTCGATCAACACGATCCTGACCAACAACGTCATCACCAACAACGCCGACAACGGCATCTTGATTACGACCGTCTCGGTCTCGCCCGGTGATGCGGCCGAAGTCTTCAGCGGTCTGGGCGCCTGGACCGACAACACCATCGACACCAACGGTCAGACCACGGGAGCCAACGGGGCCGGCATTCAAATCTCCGGCTTCCACACCATCACCCTGGGGACGCTGGCCAACGGCAACACCATCAACACGAATGCGGGCGACGGTATCGAGATCACGGCTCCCGGCACGCTCGATGTCGTCAACGCCACCATTCGGTTCAACAACACCTCGGGGAGTGCGGACGGCCTGGCCGGTATCGACCTCAACTCCACCGGCGGCAACACTCTCAGCGTCTCGAACTCGAACATCAGCAACAACCTGGGTGACGGCCTCGAGCTGGACAACACCGGCGTCTTCACGACCATCAGCCTCACCGACAACCTGATCCAGTTCAACAGCCGCGACGGTGTCGAGTTCATGGATCAGGGTTTCTTCGGCGGCTTGTTCATCCAGGGCACCGCCCCGCTCGCCAATCAGATTGTGGACAACGGATTCCGCGGCGTCGACATTGTCGTCGCGGGCTTCAATCCCACGAGCAGCGTCGCCATCGACAACACGGACGTGCTGCGGAACGGACAGGAGGGCATCTACACAATCCTGACCTCCGACGCGGCTCAGACGAACGGCGGCTTCCGGGACAATGTCGCCAATGTGGCGCTGGCCAACGGCGGGGCCGTCGGCAGCACGCCGTTCCTGACCCTCGATCTGACGAACAATCGCGTCAACCAGAACGGCCAGTTGGCCGGCAACATCGGCGGCAGCGGGATCCTGCTGCGAGTCGGCACGACCGGCAGAAACACCAACAACTTCAACGACCCGGGCGGATTCGCCACGGGCGCCAACGGCGGCGTGATTTCCACGATGACCGGCAACTCGCTCACGGGTAACTTCGGGGCCGACGTGCTGTTTGAATCGTTCACCTCCACGGTCGACCCCAACACGACCGGCGGCACCTGGACCGACCAGAACGAGAACCCCCGCAACTTTGCCAACGACACGTTCAATCCGACGGGATATCAGGCCGATCCGATCGCTCGCCTCGACCTGGTCTTCAACAACAACGTGGGTGACGAACTCAACGCGACGCGGCAAGGGGCCTCCTACAACAACAACGAACCGATCTTCAAGTCGCGTACCCAGGGCCAGGACAACGGGACGGACGGTGGTATCGACGACCCAGGTCCGTTCGGTTCGGGCGCTCGCCTTCGAAACGCACAACGCCTGGCCGCACGCTTCGTCGACGTTGGCGGCACAAAGTTGGACCCCCAACTGTCAACCGGTCTCTCGGATCTCTTCCTGTACCCCGGCATGGGACAGAGCACCTTCCGAGTCGACCTGACCGGTGGCAACATCTTCGGATTGCCGACGGCCACCTCGGACTTCCTCTTGGATAACAACCCGTATGTGGACTTCCTCGACGCGAACGGCAATCCGCTGACCTCACCGCAAGGTGGTCCGACCGGAATCGACAACATGCCGTGGGGTTGGTCGGTCCTGCCGTAGTCTGAACTCAGTCGTTTGATCTCAAACGGTCCTCCACACGCCACGCCGCCGGGTTCTCCCGGCGGCGTGTTTGTGTAGAAGCAGTTTCAAACCGGTTTCGGAGCGGGGGACGTGAGTCCCCGGAATTCGCGTGGTTCGCAGTGACGGCCGCATTCAGGGGACTCACGTCCCCCGCTCCGAAGGAACTGTTGTCGCGGCTCGATCTCACGCGCCGTCGTCCGAGCCCGGCCCCGCCTCCGACAGGTTCGCTTTGACCTCCCGCCGCGCGGCGAGATAAAAGACGACGCCAATCGCGCCTCCGATCAGAATCGTGACGCGGTAGGCGAGTGCCGTGAGCAGCCCGTTCTCTCCCGCGTGTTCCAATTGCAGGGCCGAACTGTCCGGATCGAGCGTCTGCTGATGCTGCCGGTAGAACCAGGTGACGGCCCACTCCAGCGCCCCGACGCCGTTGGGAGTCGGCGTGACGGCGGCGAGGGCCTCCGGCAGCGGCAGGCCGATCAGGTGATCGACATAGCCGGGGATTGGCCGGTCGCCGTTCAGGGCCAGCGCACACAGGGAGATCGACGTCAGAAAGCCGACGTGCACACTGACGCTCAGCGTGGCGGCCAGCATCACCACGCGCGGCCGCTGCTGATAGAGGGCCACCGAATCCATCAACTCGCGCACGATCCGGCCGATGCCGCGCCACGTCGTCAGCCAGTGCATCAGGCGGGAGTGCGTGACGGCCGGGACCAGCAGCAGGCCGATCCCGACCAGGCCCGCGACCGCGACGCCCCACAGCGTCCAGAGGGCCCACTGCATCTCGGGACCGATCTTCGACGCCGAGGGGATCAGCGTGGCCAGCGCCCCGACCACGAACAGCGACCACAACCCCAGCACGCGATCCAGCAGCACCGTCGCCGCCGCCGAAGCCTCGCGACCCGGATGACTCTTGGCCAGCCAGACCGCCTTGAGCAGATCGCCACCCGCCGAACCCGGGCCCAGCAGGTTGCACGCCTCGCCGAGCAACCCCAACCGGATCGCCTCCCGCACGCTCAGCGGCAAGCCAATCCCGGTCACCAGCATCCGCCACCGCAGAAACGTCAGCACCAGCGACACGAATCGCACCAGCGTCGCCGCACCAAACAACGACCAGCCGATCTCACGCTGACCCAGCTCGGCCAGGGCCGAGCGATGAAACCAGAACAGCGCCGACAGCAGCCCGATCGCCAGCAGCCACTTCAACAACGGAGCCCATCGAGAAAGAAATCGCATGCGCGGGAAGTTTTCCGGGTTCGGGGTTCGGTTGTGGTCACGGAACGAGACGGGCATTCTAGGCGCTGAAAACGGTGCTCACTACTCACCGCCGGTCTTTCGAGTTTGGGAGGATGTCGTTGTCAATTGGTGGTCCTCTTCCGGTCTCTTCTCCCCCGTCTTCGGGGGGAGGGGCAGGGTGGCCTGATGAAAAGGCTTCAGATCCGAGTGAATGGGGCGGTTGGGGAGATCGCGAACGTGTTGTGGTTTCCTCTGCCATCCGTGCTCCGGCTCTGCCATCCGTGCGAAGCCGATCGAAAGGAA
>JANODP010000515.1:0-3739 GCA_031412755.1 Schlesneria sp.
AAAGCGCCCCGCAGGGCTTGGTCTTGCGGGGCGTGATTCATAGCTTCGTCTTGTTTTTTGCGTTCTTGCGAAACTCCCACGGTGGAATCGGCTCCTTGTCCACCCATAAGCCCGTCTTCGCCTTCCGTGCCTTGTCTTCGGCGTCTGCCAGTGCCTTCGATTTCGAGTATTGCGTGTAGTGCCAGGCCATCCCGTTTTGAACCATCTCAAGATTGATATGCCGATTGTCCAGCATGACGTCACCAAGGATGCGACCGTAGCGATCCTTCTCTTTCCACAGGACAACGACATCTTCGCCACCGACGTGCTCGCTCATCCATTCCTTGCTCTTGGTCCCAAACGCCTGTTTCTTCTCAGGGGCGTCGATACCCTGCAACCGAATCTTGTGCTGCACCTTGGCTGAGTCGAGTACGGTAATCGTGTCGCCATCCGTGATGCCTACGACATTTCCGTGAATCTCGTCGGCGTGGAGTGCGGAGACGAACGCCAACATGATCAGTGGGAATGCAATCCATCGCATGGGAACGTGCTCTCGAATGGGGGCGGGTTGTGGCAAGGCGGGAGCATATCCGGACTCGCTTCGCGCCGGACAGAGCAAACACCATACTTCCCGCAACAGGCGTCTAGGGTTGCTCCGAACGACCGTTGCCTTGACGGTCTGACGCCTCGTTTCTCTTCAAGGCAGCCACACTCAAGGCAGTGGCATTCAATGAGCGGCAAACTGTTCCGACTCCTCGCCGATGAGCAAAAGCGCGAGGAAGACGAGGCACAGGCGTCTCGACAGGTGTCGGCCAAAGCCGCGAAGGCGGCAGCGGACTTCCGCGAGGCTTGGCGAGTGGCCTTTCCGATCAACATTCATTTCAAGACGGATGAGTTTCGGAAGATAGTCACCGCCAATCTTCTGAGATTAGGTGAAGGCATCCGCGAACGGTTTTGGGACTACTACCTCATTGAGTACATGTCCGAAGAGAAACTCAACCGCCACGCCTTGATTGCCGCCACGTTGCTTCTGCACGCGGCATTCAACAGGCGCAAGGACATACTTGAGGGCCTGGACGCTGGCGCAACGCTGTTGAATGACGCAATCGACCAGCATCTCGAAATGTTCGAGAATATGGGGCTTATTGAAACCAGAGCCAAGCATCAACTGCCAGCCACGCCACCTCTTTCGCAAACGGAACTCGCTCGCCTGCTTGGTGTGACGGTGCCGAAGTTTCGCGGTGATAAGAAGGCTGGCCGCTGGGAAGAGATCGTGATTGATCCGCCTCAACGCTATGTCCGGCTCAGGCGCTGGCGTCATCGTGACGATTCAGAGCACGCAAAGGCTCTGGCGATCCTGCGAAAGAAAATTCCCGACAGAATCTGTAAGCAAGCGATCCAGTTCCGAAATGAAATGTGATCAGCCAAAACTTGGAATGTGATCAACGGAACCCATCTTTTCGCGGAATGTGATCAAACGACGTAGGCAACACGCAAAGAAAGATCATATTTCAAACAGCGCGATCTAACCGCATCTTCTGACGCGGAAACACGTTATTGACTTACAGGAGAGCGGCGGAAAAGATAAGCCCCGGCAAGCCAATGTGGCCTGTCGGGGCTTAGTCGTTCCAAGATGTCCAGACGACGTTAGCGCGTCGTCGCAAGCGAAGGTGAGGCGTGAGATGCGACAGCGACCGTCCGAGTGCATACGCTAGGCTGCCCTCAGCATGACCGCCGCTGGTGGATGCTTGCCATCCACCAGCGGCGGTCATGCTGACGAGTTGGCCCAGATAGTCAAATCCGTCACGTCAGACCGGTTCGGCTACCGCTTTCGCTTAGCCGCGCGAAGCAGCGCCTCTCGCGCCCATGTGACAGGCTTCTCGCCGTCTGCTGCGGCTCGTTCCTCAATGAGTGCCTTTTCGGCCTCGGTCATCGGGATGCGCATTCCCTCTTGCCTGCGCTCGTCGGGCTGTTTCGGCGGACGGCCCCTGCGTGGTGTTTCCATGCTGAAATAATATGTCACGAAAATTCGGCGTCAACCCCTGATTCTGGATTGACGCCAACATTTTCGATGGCATAATAATCCGCGTCGGGCTTGGCGGCTCGACACGAAAAAACCCGGACTCCCTTGGCGGGGAAACCGGGTTCCAGTTCAAACCGGCGAAACGCCTGAATGCCCTGTGTGACAACAGCATTCTACGCGATTCGCCACAGAAGAGAAGGCGAATCCAAGATGGCTCGCAAAGACTTTCGGATCGTTCGGAACAAGTTTGCGAAAGACAGCGATCTGCCGTTCGGCCGTCTGCTC
Organism: Schlesneria sp.; assembly: GCA_031412755.1. Taxonomy (GTDB): domain Bacteria; phylum Planctomycetota; class Planctomycetia; order Planctomycetales; family Planctomycetaceae; genus Schlesneria. The sequence goes on from JANODP010000515.1 coordinate 2,288, forward strand.
GGTCGCGACTACGTTCTTGGCGTTCTGGAATCTGAAGGGCACTCCTACCGTCAAGGCGTGTTCTGTCCGCTCGTTACGCTTTGGGGATGGCTCAGCCAGTGTCTGAGTCAAGACAAGTCGCTCAATGAAGCGGTGACGCGCATTCTCGCCAATCGAGTTGTTGCCGGGCTGCCAGCTTGTTCGGCATCATCGGCCAGCTACAGCAACGCGCGGAGTCGGTTCCCGCTGTCGGTCTTGACGCGGCTTGCGAAGGAAGTCGGTCGCAACGTCCACAATGCCGCGCAGGGTTCGTGGCACTGGCGCGGCCGGGAAGTGTTCCTCGCGGATGGAACCGGATTGTCGATGCCGGACACGCCGAAGAATCAACTCGCGTTCCCGCAGATGAATGGACAGAAGCCGGGCATCGGATTCCCCATCATGCGGGCCGTTGGATTGATTTCATTGGCGACCGGGGCGGTTGTTGACTTCGCGTTCGCCCAGTACACGGGTAAGGGGACAGGCGAAAGCAATCTGCTCCGCAGCATGCTCGACACGCTGAATCCCGGCGACATTCTGGTTGCCGACAAATACCACCCGAGCTTTGTGACCATCGCCGCGCTTCAACAGCGTGGTGTGGACATGGTGAGCATCTCGCACCATCAGCGCACTGTGGACTTCACCACCGGAACGGTTCTCGGCCCGAACGATCACATTGCCACTTGGCACAAGCCGATCCTGCAACCAGAGTGGATGGATCAAGAGACATTCGACAGCATGCCAGAGACTCTTGAAGTCCGAGAGTTCCAAATCAACATCGAAGGGCGAGACGGAAAGCCGACAGTTGCCACCATCGTCAGCACGATCACCGACCCGACGATTTCTCAAGCGGAGTTGTCCGGCTTGTACTGGAAGCGCTGGAATGTCGAACTGGACCTGCGGTCAATCAAGCATTCTCTCAACATGGATGTTCTGCGATGCAAAACGCCGTCGATGGTTCGCAAGGAAATCTGGTGCCACATGCTCGCACTAAATCTTCTGCGGGGAACGATGGTTGAGTCGGCCAAGCGTCACGACATTCTGCCACGTCAGTTGAGCATGAAGGGAACCATGCAAGCCGTTGAATCGTTCACACCCGCCATGATGTCTGTCGATGGGAGCGAGACGCTGTACAATGCGTTCCTCACGACCGTCTCCGCGCATCGGGTTGGCAATCGACCGGGCCGAGTCGAGCCGCGATTCAAGAAAAGCCGACCGGCTTGGACCACGTACATGACGATTCCGCGAAGCAAGTCGTTCCGAAGACTGGCTTCGCAGGCAGTGTGCCGCTAAGTAAGTGCCATTCACACTTCGGGTTGGTGTACGGCCGTGAATAATCCGGGTTAGGAATCGTTTCGAAACAACTTCCCGAGATCGAGTTTGTGTGGCTGGGGTCGAGTCTTCGAGCCCCCAGGTCTGCTGACAACTCGCTGGGGC
>JANODP010000516.1:0-30428 GCA_031412755.1 Schlesneria sp.
CGGTCCGCTCGTCCGCGGTCAGTCGCACCACATATTTGGCATCCCTGCCCATGACTGGCTCCACAACAACTCGCTCCCCTGCAACCGCAGTTGTCGCACAAGATTCAAAACCTGTCAAAACCAAATGGTTGAACCACTAGTAGACCCGCAGAGATCGGGATGTAGCTGAATTCGCAAGAATTCAGTGAGCCGGAGAACTCTGAACTCTTGCGAGTTCAGCTACTGCCGACTTGCCTCTGCGGGTCCACTTCGTTTGCAGGCCATCAACGTGACCACTGTTCTCCGAGAGGGCGGCCCTGAGTTCGCCGACCTTTGAACTGTTCTTTTCCACGGTGGCAGGCAAGACTGTCGGGTTGACGGTGATCGATCGTCACCACAGGCAGCATTTGCGGAGACTCTGATGAAACTCGTTACCGGCGCGATTCTGTTCCTGACCGCGGAACAGGCGTATGCCCACGCCCATTTGGTGCAGTTCCCGAATCACGACGTCGCATCGCGTGTGCTCGTGCCCGGGAGCCTGGTGCTGTTGGTCCTCGCGGTCTTGATGTTTGTCTGGGGCCTGCTGACGGAGGCTCGTTCGTCCACCAAGCCCTGCGGCCAGCCTGCCGACAACGCCGCATTGCAAGCCCCCAAATCATGAGCGGCCGCCCGCCTTTGACTCCCGCGCACGAATGGCGACTGATGATCGTCGCGCTGTCGCTGACGATCGCGGGAGCGTTGATCTGCACTCAACCGGAGTTGTTTCCCACGGTGCGGCAGCAACTGATCCGCCAGATTCTGATCCAGCTTGCAGAGCGTCGGCCGGAAGTGGTGCCGCTGACCCAACAGTATCTGGAACAGTTTCCCGCCGATCCGTTCGGAGTGGCCCTGGCGGCGGAGGGGGCGGCCGCGCGGTCCGAAAACGCACGTGCGATCGAACTCTACTCGCGATTGCCAGCCGACGGTGGCCAATGGGAATTCCTGGCGAAGCTGGGTCTGGCGCGACGCTACGAAATCTTGGGACGCCTGTCGGACGCCGAACGACAGCTTCGCCGAGCCGTCGAGTTGAATCCGAACCATCTGGAAACCAACAGCCGTCTCGGAAATCTGCTGCAAGTCTCCGGACGGACGTGGGAGTCGGCCGCGCCATTCTTCCGCCTGATTCGTCGAGGCAAATGCCGGGGTGACGAATTGCTGGGAGTGGCCACGGCGGAGCGGTTCTTTCGTACCGACGACCGCCTTGAGCGAATCGGCCTGGCCAGTAATCCGCCCGAGCCGCTGGTTAAACTCGGCATCGCGCGGCGCGATTTGTACGCCAACCGTCAGGACGAGGCCGAAGCGCTGCTGCGCGAGATCGTCGAGACGCGGCCGGAACTCGGTGAAGCTCAGGGGCGGCTCGGACGCCTGATCGTCGAACGCGGCAACCCGGCCGAGTTTCTCCACTGGCGAGGGAGTCTGCCGGACGAGGCACGTTCGCATCCGGAGGTCTGGTTCGTTCAAGGCTTGCAGGCGCGACGGCAGGGACAAATGGAGGGTGCGATCCGCTGCCTGCTCGAGGCGCTGGAGCTGTCGCCCAATCACCTGGGGGCGAACGTGCAGATTGCCGGCTGTCTGAATCAGGTCGGTCGCGTCGAGGTCGCCGCACAGTTCGGTCGCCGCGCCGAGTTACTGGCCGAGTTGGAAGGGACGTTCAACCTGTTGCGAGCCGATACCGATCCCGAACTGATGGACAAGGCGATCTCGGCACTCAGCGGCATGGGTCGCTTCTGGGAGGCGGCCGGCTGGGCCTACGTCAAGACGAGGCTGGAGATTCCGCAGGAGGGACTGCTCGATGACATGCATCATTGGTTGAGTCTCGCGGCTCACGAACCGGCCGCGACCGCAGCGAGCTTCCTGCCGACAAGGCAACTCCGCCGGGAGGACTTTCAGCCACCGCATTGGAAGGTTCCCGCGTCGCTCGAACCTCGCTCCAATCTCAACGCGATGGAAACCGCGTCGCGCATCCCATGGAGCTTCTCGGAGGAGGCCGAACGCGCGGGGATTCGCTTCACCTACTACGAGGGGACCAACGAAGCCAACCGGTTGCGTCACATCTTCAACGTCATGGGCGGCGGTCTCGCGGCGGTCGACTACGACCGCGATGGCTGGCCCGACATCTATCTCGCGCAGGCCAACAACTGGCGCGAGGCAACGCCGTCCACAGAACATGCCGATCGTCTGTTTCGCAACCTGCTCGGTGAGCGGTTTGCAGATGCGACGGAATTGGCCGGCGTGGGCGACGTGAGCTTCTCACACGGCGTCACCGTGGGCGACTTTGACCAGGATGGGTTCCCCGACATTTACGTCGGGAACAAGGGACCGAATCGCCTGTACCACAACAACGGCGACGGTACGTTCCACGACGTCACGGACACGGCGGGTGTCGCCGGTCAGGAGTGGACGACGAGCAGCGTGTTTGCCGACTTCACCGGCGATGGCCTGCCCGACCTGTATGTCGCGAACTACACGCTGCTCGACGAAACGACTCGCAAGGAATGTCAGCGCGAGGGTGGTGAGCCGATGGCCTGCACGCCCGATGTCCTGCCGGCCGAGCATGACCGCTGCTACCTCAATCTGGGAGACGGCACGTTTCGAGATGTCTCGCAGGCGTCGGGCGTTCGCGTCCCCGACGGCAAGGGACTCGGAGTCATCGCGTGGGACTTTGAAGGAACGGGACGTCTCGGTCTGTTCGTCGCGAATGACACGACTCCCAATTTCCTCTTTCTGAACCGGGGAACCGACTCCGATGGCGCGCCGCGCTTTTCCGAAGAGGGCATCGTCCGGGGAGTCGCGTTCGATGTCGATGGCAACGCCAAGGCTTCGATGGGAGTGGCCGCCGCCGATGTCACCGGCGACGGACGGATCGAACTGTTCATCACGACCTTCTTCGGCGAATCGAATACGTTGTACTCGCAGCGACCGGACGGTTTTTTTGACGATCTCACGCGCCCGTTCACGCTCCGCGACTCCGGATTCTGGCTGCTGGGCTTCGGTTGCCAGTTTGTCGACTTGGACGGTGATGGCTGGGACGACGCAATCGCCACCAACGGCCATGTCGATCAGAGATCATCCCGCGGAGACCCGGATCGAATGCCACCCCAAGTCTTCCGTAATCTCGGAGGCAAACGGTTTGAAGAGGTGCCACGCCACGAACTCGGGCCGTTCTTCCAGGGCCACTACCTCGGGCGCGGGCTCGCCACATTGGACTGGAACGGCGATGGCAAAGCCGATGCGGCGATCTCGCACCTGCATGCCCCGTTCGCCCTGGTCACGAACCACACCCCCAGCCCCAACCGTCAACTGGTCGTCCGCCTGACGGGGCGTTCCGGTTGCCTCGATCCAACCGGCGCAATCGTTCGGGTCCGTTCGGGTTCGCGTGAGCAGATCCGGCTTCAAACCGCCGGCGACGGGTTTCTGGTGGCCAATGAACGGCGCCTGTCCTTCGCGATTCCTCGCGATGGTCAGGTCGATGAACTCGAGGTCCGCTGGCCCGCCGGCGACACTCAACGCTGGACCGGCGTCGAACCCGGGCAGGAAATCCTGCTGATCGAGGGGCGGAAACTGCCGGTCACCCTCCGCCACTTTGAAGCCGGCTCCCCGAATCGCTCCCCGTAACGCCCCGATCGCTTCCCCCAACAACCGTGTGATCCGGGGATTTCCTGCCACAACTCACAATTTCGCACCTCAGGGCAAGATTCTCGCGTCGTTTCACCGATACGGTGACAGGTTTCATCCTGGGCGTGCCACCTTCGACCTCGTTCTTGACTTTGTGAACGAATCAACTGACACTTGTGTCCGATTGGAATTCCCCTTCGGCGAGAGCTTTGGGAATTCCGGCAATGCATTGAGGAGCCACTCCTCGTTCTGATTGGTGTTTGTCGAATAAGTCGAGGGTTTGAGTTTCCTCGTGGTTTTGTTTCGTCGGGCTGCTCTGTCCCATTCCCGTTCTCGTCTGGAGGTGTTTCATGCGTCGTCGCGGTTTTACCCTGATCGAACTCTTGGTGGTGATTGCCATCATCGCCGTCCTGATCGCGCTGCTGCTGCCAGCCGTGCAGCAGGCGCGCGAGGCGGCTCGCAGAACTCAGTGCAAGAACAATCTCAAACAGATTGGTGTGGCGCTGCACAACTATCACGACACGTACAACATGTTTCCGCCGGGAAATGTGGCGTCGATCTTCGGTGGCTGGGGACCGTCGTGGTGGATCTTCATGCTGCCGTACATCGATCAGGCTCCCGCTTACAACAGCCTGACCTTCAATGGAGTTCATCCCGGCTGGACGTGTTGCGGCGATACCTCGGGCACCCTCAACGGGGCCGTGATGCGCCGAGTCAGGATCAACGCGGCGATCTGCCCGTCCAGCGGCTTGGATCCGATGCGCGATACGGGTGGTGGGCCGACCATGATTACCCAGTACCACGGGATCAATGGCGCGACAAATGGTCCGGGGTTCACCAATGACCCGAGCCAGATGGCGCTCTGCTGCGGCTGTTGCGGTGGCCAGCAAGGGACGGGCATTCTGAGCGGCGGCGGCATGTTTGGACCGATGAGAGCCTACGGTTTGAACGATGCCCGGGATGGATCAACGAACATCATGTTCGTCGGAGAAGCCTCCGATTTCATCTTGAATGCGACGGGTGGCAAGGTGGTCCAGGTGGGCGGCGCTCACGGGATCCTGATGGGCAGCCCCAACTTGAATTATCCCGCCCGCTGTCCGGGCTGCATGTTTGAACGCCAGTTCAACACCACCACGGTCCGCTATCCGCCCAACGCGCCGGCGATTAACAACGATGTCAACTGGCCGGGAATTGGCGACAACTACGGCATCAACAACCCGCTCCGTTCGGCTCATACCGGCGGCGTCCACGTTTTGCTGGGCGATGGAAGCGTCCGATTCCTGGGCGACAACATCGACATGGTGACCATCCGCGGGTTGGCCACTCGCAATGACGGCGCACGGCTCGGCGAATGGTGATTACTGAGAATTGCGGCGGCGAGCCGGAGGGTCGCAGGGCGGCCCTCCGGTTTCCGTTTCCAGCCCCGTCTTTTCAATCGAGTTTGCTGCTCGACGGTTAACGAGCAACCCGCAGGTGTCAGCTGTCCCCCCATCTGAACTTGAACACCCGGAATCCCCTTGTTGTCCTGTCCACGAAAAGGATTGTCCCATGCGTTTCTGTGATTCGCTCGGCATGCGTTGGCTCCCCCACATGACGGTTGCGTGCGTCTTGGGCACGTTCGTGATTCAGGGCTGTGAAAAAGGGACGCCCGCTCCCACAGGTGAGCAAGCTTCGGTCACCGGAAGCGTAATGCTCGACGGGAAACCGGTCGCACTCGACAGCAGCGTCGTGTTCTTCTGCCAGGACAAGGATGCGACCGCCTCGGGAAAGGTCGACTCCCTCGGAAAGTTCAGTTTGAAGGCCGCTCGACCCGCGGTTGGGATTCCCGTCGGACGGTATGTGGTGATGGTGCGCCCGCCAGAGAAGCCCATGTCCACATCGGCAGCCGCCGGACCAAGCTCTCCGGACTATCAGAAAGCCATGATGCAGGGCGGTGACGCGAAGCCCCCCACATCCACGGACATCCCGGAGGCATTTCTCTCGTTGGACACCAGCAAACTTGCGCTCGAACTCAAGGCGGGACCAAACACGTTCGACATCGACTTGGCGAAAGTCGGCAAGTAACGGCCCGGTTCGTCACGTTGAGTGTGGTCCATTCGTCAGGACTGTCGCCCGCCAGGAATCTCCTCGCGGGCGATTTCATTTGCTGTCGGGAATGGTGAGCCGCTGACGATGCCATTGATCGACGGTTCCCCGGCGACAGAATCCGTCATCGCCCGGGCCGGGCAATTGCCGTTTCGATCGAGCAGGCGCGCTGGAGCAAATGCCGCCGCAACCTCTTGTAGGCCGGCCCGGCAATCGTCTTGGCGACCTTCTTCGCATTCCAGAAGACCGACTGTCGCCATCGTCGGAATGGGCTGCTGACCAGTGAGGCCGCGTCGCCGGCGGGCATCCCACGATAGACGTTGTAGCGTCCGACGATCAGACAGCCATCGACGTCGAACAGGCCGGTGGTGGGCTCCGAATTGAACAGGACTTCGATTCCCGAGGCCGCCGCCGCGCGAGCCACCTCGCGCGAATAGAAGCCGCCGGGGACGGAGGCAGTCGCGACCGGATGGCCGATGATTTCCGAGAGGACCGCGCAACTGCGCTGCCATTCATCGAGAAGTTGTTCGCGCGGGCAGTTCGAGATCCGTTCGGGATGACTGCACGAGTGGCTGCCGATCACGTGGCCGCGCCCGTGCAGTTCTCGCAGTTGGGCACGGGTGCAAAACGATGGAGTGCCGATGAAATCTGTCGCGACGAAGAACCATCCGCGCCAGCCGCGGCGTTCGAGTTGTTCCGCGATGGCGGTGATGGCCGAGACCCCTCCGTCATCGAACGTCATCAACCACGAACCGCTCGCCGCACGGCGCAGTTCGTCAGCAGACGTCGCGGCAATCGGTGATCGCGACACCTGGGTGGCGACCGCCTCCAGATGCCGCGCGAACTCCTCGGGCGTCAGCTTGTAGCGTGCCGCCTCAGGCCCCGCAAACCCGCTGGTATCGTCGGCGTTCAACGGCGTCACATCGTGATAAAGCAACGTAATCATGAACAAACCTGAAGCACAAAAGACGACCTGTGAATCATGACGGGGGAAAGCTCGATTGAGACTCCCTTACTCCCCTTGTCCCCCGCTCCCTTCATGCCTCTTCCGCCGGTATCTCCAGAACGCCGTCAGCCACGGTTGGCCCCATTCGCCGGAGGGGAGGCCGCGCGTGTCGAGCGGTGTCGCCCGGCCCGCGTGGATGTCCAGCAGCTTGTCACCCAACGCGTCCAGGTTGTCGAAGACCACTTTGTGTTGGATGACGTGGTGCGAGTCGGTCGTCTCATCAAACTGGCAGCGGTAGAAACCGTAGACCGGCCCGGTATCGACCCCCTTGTCGATCTTGAGCAGCGTCATGCCGACGTTGGCCCGGTCGTTCTGCGCCAGCGCCCAGAAACAACCGTGAGCGTTCCGGTACTGCGGGCAGATGCCGGGGTGCATCACGAACGTTCCCGCTGTTGGAATCGAGAACACGCTCGACTTGAGCAGCGTCTTGCAGCGGGCGATCACCAGGTTGCACTTCGCCTCGCGCAGAAACGCCTCGACCTCGGGCGTGTTCGGCGACGGTGCGTGCAGAACTCTGGCGGACTCACCGAGCGGAGCGTATCGCGCACACAATTCCTTCAGCGTCCGCTCTTCCCACGCGCGGTCGCGCTTGGCGAGAAACAGCTTGTCGTAGACGCGAAACGCCAGCACATCCAGGAACCGCAGCAGGCCGACTCGTTTGATCTCTCGCTTCACCCGCTGCCTCATCCTTCGCGGAGGCTCCTCCAGCACGACAACGCCCACCAGCGAAGTCGTCGCCGCCAGCCAGCGAGCCAAACCCTCACGATTCAGCGGATCGTCGGCATGACAGATCAACACCGTTCGCGGCAGTATCGTCTTCGGCTGCAAACCTCTGGTCCCCTCGCCCCGGCTCTGCGGGGAGAGGGTTAGGGTGAGGGGCGAGTCCTCACCAGAAAGACTCTCGTTCGCACGTCTCCCCAACTCAGGACAATCCAGCAGTGCAACTTCGGTCACGGCACAACTCCACAGGGTCGAGAATCGACTCCGTCACGGAGGCAACTTCTCGTTCTGCAAACCTACGTCATGGCCGGCGAGTCAGCGCGACATCCCCCATGGGTGATGCCCGAAACAATCGGGGCCGATCTGCACGAAATAACGATTCTGCGGGCCGCGAACGGCGATGAAGTCGTGCCGTCGAATTGCCTTCGTTCTTCGGACCCGAGTCGACTTCGGAAAACCTTTTCTTCGCGTCGGCTCACTTTCCTTCGCATGATCCGGAACACAGAATACCCGCCACCAACCGCTCCAAAATCTGATGAGTTTCAGCGAGACCGCCACGGTTCACTCTTCGAACAGTTCTCGCACGGGAGTTTTCGAAAAGGAAGACTCATGTCATCGGACACTCAAACAGCCAAGGCCTCGAAGAAGTTGATCTGGGCCGGTCGAATTGTCAGCGCCCTGCCGGTGCTGATGCTGGTCATGAGCGGAGTCATGAAGCTGCTGAAGCCGGCTCCGGTCGTGGAAGGATTCACCAAACTCGGCTGGCCGGAGGATCTGGCCTTGCCCCTCGGTATTGTCGAACTCGTCTGCACGATCCTCTACGTGATTCCGCAGACGTCCGTGCTCGGCGCGATCCTGCTGACCGGCTATCTCGGTGGCGCCACGGCGACTCACGTGCGCATCGGCGATCCATTCATTGGCCCGATCATCATCGGTGTGGTCGTCTGGCTGGGGCTGTTCCTGCGCGACGCCCGGTTGCGAGCACTTCTCCCGCTGCGAAGGTAACGTTTGGATCACGAAAGCACTTTTCCTATCACAACCAACGTGAGGCACGGGCCTCACTGAATGAAGGACAACACGATGAGCGGTGTACGGGTTCTGGTCGGTACGAAAAAGGGTGCGTTCATCCTCACGTCGGACGACAAACGCGAGCAGTGGGATGTCAGCGAACCCCATTTTGCGGGCTGGGAGGTTTATCACCTGAAGGGTTCGCCCGTGAACCAGAATCGGATCTATGCCTCGCAGAGCAGCGGTTGGTTCGGACAGATCATTCAGCGATCGGATGATGGCGGCCAGACGTGGCACCAGCCCGGGACGCCCGCCGGCGAACCGACCACGACTCCGGACGGAATGCCCAGGGGCGAGAGTAACAAGTTCGTCTACGACACGAGCTCGCAATCCGGCACGCCGCTCACGACGCACCAATGGTACGACGGCACACAGCACCCGTGGGAATTCAAACGAGTCTGGCATCTCGAACCGTCACTGACCGATCCCGACACCGTCTACGCCGGGGTGGAAGACGCGGCCTTGTTCCGCTCGACCGACGGCGGGCAGTCGTGGCACGAACTTCCCGGACTGCGCACCCAACAGGGAGACAAGTGGGCGCCGGGTGCCGGCGGCATGGGTCTGCACACGATCCTGCTCGACCCGAGCAATCCTCAACGGATCTACATCGCGATCTCGGCCGCGGGTGCCTTCCGTACCGACGACGGTGGTACGACCTGGAAGCCGATCAATCGCGGGCTGACATCGAAGTACATGCCAGATCCGAATACCGAGATCGGCTTCTGCGTTCACCGTCTGGCGATGCATCCGTCGCGGCCGAACGTGCTGTTCATGCAGTTGCACTGGAACGTCATGCGGACCGACAACGCGGGCGAGTTGTGGACGAACATCAGCGGCAACCTGCCGACCGATTTCGGCTTCGCGGTCGAGGTCCACGCGCACGAACCAAACACCGTCTACGTCATCCCGATCAAGAGCGACTCGGAGCACTACGTCCACGAGGGCAAGCTGCGAGTCTTCCGCAGCCGCACGGGGGGCAACGACTGGGAGCCGCTCACGAACGGACTGCCGCAAGAGAACTGCTACGTCAACGTCCTGCGAGACGCGATGTCCACCGACTCGCTCGATTCGTGCGGCATCTACTTCGGCACCACCGGCGGACAGGTCTACGTCTCACCCGACGGCGGAGACCATTGGAACACCATCGTCCACGACCTGCCCCCCGTCCTCTCCGTCGAAGTCCAGACATTGAAATGATTGGGTGACGGTAATTGGTGGCCTTCTTCCAATCCCCTCGCCCCCGTCTTCGGGGGAGAGGGTTAGGGTGAGGGGGCCAAGTGTTCGAGCACCATGATTGTTCTCGAACGAAACGCAACCGAGTCCGTCACCATGCTTCCGGTGGGTGCGCTCCGCTGAGGCGAAGCCCCCCTCACCCTAACCCTCTCCCCCCGATGACGGGCGGGAGAGGGGACAAAGCGATCACCAGTTAACGATTGCACCAGAAATGATTCGAGTCGTCCTGCCCTATCATCTGCGAAACCTGGCCAAGGTCGGTGCCGAGGTCGAACTCGACGTCGAGGGACCGCTCACGCAGCGTTCCATCCTCGACGCCCTCGAAGCCCGTTATCCGATGCTGCGCGGCACCATCCGCGACCATACCACCCACAAACGCCGCCCGTTCCTGCGCTTCTTCGTCTGCTCGGAAGACTGGTCCCACGAGCCCCCCGACACCCCCCTCCCCGACGCCATCGCCTCAGGCACCGAACCCTTCTTCATCGTGGGAGCCATCGCCGGTGGTTAGGACATGACCTATCGGACTCATTTCGTTTTGCGTTTCATGATCATCACTTTGTAGACATTCATGTCTTTGTCATCCATCGTCCACTCGCCGACCTATTCACCGTGCGAGTCGGCATCGACTCAGAAAGACACGGCTGACACAGCCGTGTCACACGTCGCCCTCTCCCTTCGCGAGAGATCGGCCGAATGTTGACCGAAGTCCGATGAGCCATCGGCTTTCATCTCGCGGAGCGAGATGGCTACGAGCCGGCAGCGTACTGCCGAGGGCGGAGTCGCACGTTTGGAATCGGCGCTGCGATTGGTTTATATTTCAACTCGGTTGTTGCAAACAGTTTCTTCCATCAATGGGGCCGAACGATGAAGACTTCACTATTGAGATCGCTGCGCTGGGGATGTCTCGGGTTGATGATCGCGTTGTCGACTGTCGGGTGTGGTGGTAATCAACCCGCTCCCGGAGGGATGGGCGGCGGAACCAAGGGCGGTCCGGCACCGAAGGCCGGGGAAGAGAAAGTGACCGAGACCAAGCCCGTGGGAGAATCGGCCGCCGTAGGGGCGAAGTCGGTCGCTATTGCGGCGAACGGGTGGCAGGTGCCGGTCGATGTTTCCAACCCGACCAGTCCCGCTCGGGCGGATTGGTTGAACCTGGGCTGGAATACGTTCGTCGCGCTGTCGTGGCCCGCACAATCGAAGGGGGAGCCGGGGCAACCGAACGAAAGGGTTAGCATCACCGATCCCCAGTCGGCAGCCGGTCCGACCGTGTGGTTGACGTACCTCGCCAAGGAGCAACTGTTCCAGCCGAAGGGAGCCGACCCGGGTTCGTGGACCAGTCCGACGGTGACACCCGCAACGCAGGACGGACTGCCGGTCCTCGACGGATTTTCGAAGATCGCGCCGGACAAGTTTGAGAATGAATTCAACGAGGCGTTCAGCGGCGCACCGCTGATCGACGTGCAACAGAACTATGTGCTGTATGAGATCCGGCTCAATCAGGCGGAGTTCACCTATGTGGATGTGAACCAGTACTACGACGCCGACAATCAGATCGCGTCGTTCAAGACAGATCCCATCAGCTTCGTCGGCTTCCCCAAGACGGGACAGGACATTACCGACCCCACGACCAAGCAGCCCGTGACGCTGCCAGACTGGGCGCAGCAGGGCGCACTGGAAATCAAGGCGAGTTGGCGCATGCTGACGAGTTCCGACGATGCCACGCGGTACTACACGCAGAAGTCCTACTACAAGACGCCGGACGGCCAGGTACAGGGACCGGTCACGCTGGGATTGGTCGGCCTGCACATCCTGCGACTGACGCCGACCACGGGATCGACCTGGTATTGGGCGACGTTCGAGCAGGTGGACAACCTGGGCGAGTCCGGGCACACCGCGTCCTTCTCCTCATCCAAGCTGCCGGACCCGACTGCGGCCGGGTACTCGTACCAGCCAGCCGCGATCGAACTGGGAAAACCGCTGCCGACCGATCCGACTGCCGTCAACGTGAAACGCGTCTTCCCGATTCCCGGCGATGTCCAAACCGCGAACGCGGCGTATCAGGCCGCACTGAAAGGGACCGTCTGGCAGTACTACCAACTGATCGACGTCATGAATCCCGTACCGGAGGGAACACCCGGTGCCGCGCCCGTGCCGCTCAGCCCCAACCCGAATCCACCCCCCAACTCTGGACCGACTGTCTTCTCGGGTTCCTTCGCCAACACCGGCCAACTCGCGAACGTGACGCTGGAGACCTACCAGCAGTTGGACCCGAGCATCACGGGAACTCCCCCGCAGAGCTGCGTCAACTGCCATGGTCAGTTTGGCTATCCGCAGGGAGTTCCATCGGGACTCGATCCTGCACAGCTCTCCAATTATCAAATCTTCACGTTCCTGCTCGGCGACGCGACGTCCTCAACGCAGACGAAGCCGCTGAAGCAGCCGAAGAAATGAGTGGGCTCGCGGCAGTCAGCCCGCGAACAGATCGGCAACTTCCCGGCGAATCATCGCCGGGAAGTTGCCGTACCATGCGACCCGGCTGACGCGGATTCTTTAGTCGACGCGCAGAGGAAAGTGGGCAGTAGCTGAACTCGCAAGAGTTCAGAATTCCCCAACTCGCTGAATTCTTGCGAATTCAGCTACAGACCGACCTTTGTCACACTGCCGCCTGCCGAAGAGGCACCGGGTGCGAACACGATGGGCATCCCCCTTGAAACGAACGTTGGCCGATTCTAAGAACCTCGTTGGCATGGATTTGCGGAGCGATTCGGCGTAAGAATTGCTTTCACTTTCGTCCGCCCAAATTCACCATCGAACGAGCACGTCATCATGGGGATGCCTTCGGCTCAGGATCACGCGATTGTTCTGGATCTCTTGGACACCGCGACAGGTCAGCCGCTTCAAACCTGGCGATTCGCGGGCCAGACGCGAATCCTGCTCGGCCGCGCCCCGGACGGCGATGTCGTCGTCACCAGTCCGTACGTGTCGCGGTCTCATGCCTATGTCCAGCATGTGGACGGTGTCTGGCAGGCCGTGGCGATCAGTTCACAACAGTTGCTGGTGAACGAACGGCGGGTGGCCTTGGTTGAACTCTTTGACGGGTGTGTCTTTCGACTGGGGTCGAACGGCTGCTCGCTGCGCTTCAGCCGGGATTTCCAAAAGACGACCGCTCCCGATTCAGGGCAGACCCTGTCGATTGATCCAAACACTCATCCGTTCCTGCAACTCGACCGCAATCAGTTGATGCGCGAAGTCGATGAGATTGCGAACGGGGACTTTTTTCAAAACCTCAGCAAGAACTTTCAACGCCTCAGGCAGTCTCGAAAACCCGACGCGAACTCGGAATAACGGCCTGGCGAAACGGGCGTGCCGCGGCTCGATGAGCCGTGAGAGTGGTCAAACGTCTCACGAAATCCGCACGGCTGGCACAGCCGTGGCACACGATCAATCCTTGTTCAACCGGCCACGATGGATCACCGTCATCCGCTCCACTAAACTTCATCCGCTCAACTAAAAACTTGGAATTCACTCCCTTCGTCACTTCGCCCGCGCGAGGAGTCCTTCGTTGTCCCAGATCATTTCCATTCATTCGTTTCGCGGGGGGACCGGGAAATCGAATCTCACCGCCAACCTGTCGGCGTTGCTGGCCAAGGCCGGGAACCGGGTCGGAGTGATCGACACGGACATTCAGTCACCCGGCGTCCACGTCATCTTTGCGCTGCAGCCTGCCGACGTGAAACTGGCGCTCAACGATTATCTCTGGGGGCGCTGCCGCATCGAGGAGGCCGCTCACGATGTGACCGCGGCGGCGATCGGCAAGTTCGACGAGTCGGCGCCGCGGCCGCGGCTGTTTCTGATTCCCTCCAGCGTGAACACGGGGGAAATCGCGCGCGTCCTGCGCGAGGGCTACGACATCGGCAAGCTCAACGACGGCATCCACGAATTGATTCGCGCACTTGATCTCGACTATCTGCTCATCGACACTCATCCCGGCGTGAACGAAGAAACGCTGTTGTCGATCGCCGTTTCGGACCGCCTGCTGCTGGTGATGCGTCCGGACAGTCAGGATTTTCAGGGGACGGCGGTCACCGCCGAACTGGCCCGCAAACTCGATGTGCGCGAGATGCTCATCGTCTTGAACAAGGTGCCGGCCGGGATGGACCGCGAGTTCCTGTTGCAGCAGGTCGAGTCGGCGTATGCCGCCCCCGTGCTGGCCATGCTGCCGCTGAGCATCGAAATGGCGACCCTGGCGAGCAGCGGACTCTTCGCCCTGCGGTACCCCGAGCACCCGCTGACCCTGGAACTGGTTCAGATCACCAAGCGACTGCTTTCGTAGCACCCGGCTGGCGACCATCGTCCATCAGGAACAGCGTGAGGACCAATGACCGTGGACAATTCTGCAAACATCTCGGACCTGCAGTCGCTCATCACCAAGATGAAGTCGGCGGTGGCACCGCTCCGCGACATCCTGAACGGGTTGCATGCCAAGTATGCCGCAGTCCAGGACGGGGCCGTCGCCACGTACATCCCGGAACTGGCCAAGGCCGATCCCAACTGGTTCGCGATCAGCATCGTCAGCGTCGACGGGCAGGTGGTGGAAGTCGGCAATCATCAGCAACTCTTCAGCATTCAGTCGGTCTCCAAGCCGTTCGTCTTCGGAATGGCACTCGAGGATCACGGTCGCGAGCACGTGCTCACGAAGGTCAGCGTGGAGCCCACGGGTGAGGCGTTCAATTCAATCGTGCTCGACGAGCGGTCCAACCGGCCGTTCAATCCGCTGGTGAACTCCGGGGCCATCGCGACCGCCGATCTGGTGGAAGGCCGCGACTTTCCCGAACGGGTGACGCGGCTGCTGGAGATGTTCGGTCGCTTCGCGGGACATCCGTTGTATGTCGACAACGCGGTCTTCCTGTCGGAGCGGGCCACGGGACATCGCAATCGCGCGATGGCCCATTTGATGCTCAACTTCGGCATGGTCCGCGACCGGGTCGAGGAAACGCTGGAACTCTATTTTCAACAGTGTTCCGTCCTGATGAACTGCCACGATCTGGCCGTCATGGGGGCAACCCTGGCCAACGGCGGCGTGAATCCCTTCACGAAGGAACGCGCGATCAAGGCCGAGTACGTGAAGGACCTGTTGAGCATCATGCTGTCGTGCGGCATGTACGACTACGCCGGCGAGTGGGCCTATCGAGTCGGCATTCCCGCCAAGAGCGGGGTGAGCGGCGGAATCGTCGCCGTGGTGCCGGGCAAGTTTGGCATCGGCATTTTCTCTCCCTTGCTGGACCCCCGCGGCAACAGCGTTCGCGGTGTGCGCGTCTGCCAGGAGCTGTCTCAACAATTCGGCCTGCACGTCTTTGAAGCCGGCTTCACCGGACGGACCCTGCAGGACGAACTCGCCCGGAAATAAGGGTACGCGTCCTCTGCGACAGTCCGCTTGCGAAGTCCGTCGGTGTGCGATTCATGACGGCGGGGGAACTCGCTACAGTGCTCGGGCTTTTCGACGGCCACCCTGCCCCGCACTGGATCGCTCATGAATGCCTCGCACGAAGACTCCGCGCCTGCGGATGCTCCCCGGTCTCTGCCGCGCGTGCTCGGGTTGTTTGACGCGACGTGCATCATCGTGGGGTCGATCATCGGGTCGGGGATTTTCCTGAAGGTGGGGAACGTCGATGCTGCACTGCTCCAGTACGGCTTCCTGCCGATCATCGGCGTGTGGTTGTTCGTCGGGTTGGTGACGTTGTGCGGTTCCCTGGCATTGGCCGAGTTGGGGGCGATGTTTCCTCAGGCGGGCGGGCCGTACGTGTACCTGCGGGCGGCCTATGGCCAGATGCCCGCGTTCCTGTGGGCGTGGACCGAATTCTGGGTGGTGAGGACCGGTTCGGTGGGAGCTCTCGCGTGTGCGACCATCCTGTACCTGAATGCGTTTCTCACGTCGGTGTCGCTCGGGCCGATCCCGACTTGGGGACAGGCGACGCTGGCCGTGGCGATGATCCTCGGTCTGTCGGCCGTCAACATCATGAGCACCCGTTGGGGGGCGAGCGTCCAGAACATCGCCACGGTCGCCAAGGTTGGGTTCCTTGCCGGACTGATCGTGCTGCCGTTCGTGATGGGCCAGATTCAACCGGCCAACCTGTCGCCCTTGTGGGATGGTTCGGACCTGACCGGGTTGGGAAAAGGACTCGGTCTGGCATTGATCGCCGTCTTCTGGCCGTATGACGGCTGGATCAACCTGGGTCCGGTGGCCGAGGAGATTCGCGAGCCGCAGCGCAACATTCCGCGCGCGATGACGCTGGGCGTGCTGATCGTGACGCTGATCTATCTCGGAGCCAACTTCAGCTATCACCTCGTTCTGACGATGCCGCATCTCGCCAAGACAGAGACCGCCGCGCCCGATGTTTTCAAGGTGCTCTTCGGTTCGATCGGCAGTCAGATTGCGGTCGTCGGCATCATGTGTTCGACGTTTGGTGCGACGAACTCGAACATGATCACCGGGCCTCGGATCTACTTTGCCGCCTCGCGAGACGGATTGCTCCCACGCTTCATCGAACGAATTCATCCCCGCTTTCTGACGCCCGCCAACTCGATCGTGCTGCAGGCGGTCTGGACGATTCTGCTCACCATTGCCTTCTACGCGACGACGGCGAATGCGAAGGCTGCGTTCGACCTCATCACCGAGGCGGTGATCTGTGCGGGCCTGATCTTTTACAGCCTGACCGTCGCGGCCGTGTTCGTGCTGAGATTCAAGCAACCCGCCACCGAACGCCCCTACCGCACGTGGGGCTACCCGCTGACTCCCGCGTTGATGATCGCGGTCTATGCCTACGCCTTCGTCATGCAGTGCATCGACCAATGGAACCGCATCGCCTGGGTGTTGGCGTTGATCGTGGCGGGAGCCGTTTATTATTGGGTGGCCTCACGCTGGCAGCGGCGGACGGCTGCAAAAATGGGTTGAGGAACCGGGGCTGGACCTGACTCGCCCCTCACCCCCGACCCCTCTCCCCTGAGGGGCGAGGGGAGGAAGAGAAGACACCAAAGGACGACGATTCACGAACGCACATGACATCTCCCCTGCTCCACATTGTTCTGTACCAGCCCGAGATTCCTCCCAACACGGGGAACATCGGGCGGACGTGCGTCGCGATCGGGGCCAAGCTGTGGCTGATTCGTCCGTTGGGGTTCAGTCTCGACGAGCAGCAGCTTCGCCGCGCGGGGCTCGACTACTGGCCGTACCTCGACTACGAGATCGTCGACAGTTGGCCCGAGGTCTTGCGAAAGCTGCCGGGGCGCAACGTGTGGTGCATCGAGAACCCGGCCGCGCGCACGGTGTGGGAGGCCGATTTTTCCCCGGGCGATGTGCTGTTGTTCGGTCGCGAAACGAACGGCCTGCCGCGCGAGATCGTCGAGGAGTTGCGCTCGCGCACCGTCCAGTTCCCGATGCACCCGGAAGTCCGCAGCCTGAACCTGGCCAACACCGTCTGCGCCGTCGCGTATGAAGCGGTGCGTCAGTTCGGCGGGTTGACGAGGAAGACCAGAGTCGAGTGACGAGAGCCGAGAGCCAGAACACAGGCCCTCGCATTGGATTGCCGTTTATCCCCTGACACGAAGGAGCCTTCCATGACCAGCACTGTCGAACAGCGTTTGAAGCAGCACGGGCACGAAGTTCCGACCGCGCCCGAGGCGATCGGGTTTTACGTTCCCGTGCTCCGGACCGGGAACCTCGTCATCACCAGCGGGCAGTTGCCGCTGATCGGCAAAGAACTGATGTTCAAGGGCAAGGTCGGAAGCGATCTAAACGAGGAAGACGGAGCCAACGCCGCGCGACTTTGTGCGCTGAACGCGCTCGCCCAGATCAAGGCGTGTCTGGGCAGCCTCGACCGGGTGACGCGGATCGTGCGCGTCGAAGGCTATGTCCAGTCGGCCGATGGTTTCACCAAGCAACCCGCCGTCATCAACGGAGCCTCGGAACTCCTCGTCCAAGCGTTTGGCGACGCCGGCAAACACACCCGCATCGCTGTCGGAGCCAACGAACTGCCGATCAACGCCGCAGTGGAACTTGTCGTCTGGGCGGAGGTCGGTGCTTCGCTGCCAGCATAAACGGACGGCTGCGACGTCTGCCGGAGTCTTGCTCTTCATGGAAACCACGGTAGAGGGGGGAGTCGATTTGGCATTGCTTGGCGCCGCTCAATGGCCTGGCGTGGCAGAGGTCGAGTGCCGATTCTCGGGCCGTGTCCGACAACGTCACCCGCACCCGTTTGACACCGGAGACTCACTGCACCAAGATCGCCCGCCATCCCGATGTTTCAACGGGCCAGTTCGTGCGTCTGCGAGCCTGAAACCACTTCCGTTTCCACCACGCGGAATCGGACGCAGGGCGGGTTGGGAACCTGACCGCCCTTTGCGAACCGCGACCAACATCAGACCTTTCTGTGATCAAATTCCCCACGACGAACAATCCGACCTGACTCATGAGTGACGACATCCCACCTCCGTCCGCTCGCACTGGCGAACCGTTTCGCGAGTTCTCCGAGGGGATCCTGCATGAGTTGTCGGCCCAGGGGGTCGCCGTCTGGCTGCGCAACGAAGTCCCGGGGGCCTATCCGTTCGTGACTTCCGCGGGAGCGAATGGCGTCGATCCGTTTCAGACCCCCGGTGTCCAGGAGCAATTGGCGAAACTGCTGATGGAAGCGATCCATGCGGGAACGGCCTGCGCCTGCAACATCACGGGCCTCGGCAATGTCGGCTTGGGAGGCGGTGCTCGCGGCGACCATTCGACGCTGCTGCTGGTTCCCTTGAGGCACCAGCAGCAGCCGCTGGGGATCGTCGCTGTCTGGCAACGCGGCGAACTCTCTCAGACCGAGCGGGCAGGCCAATTGAATCAAATCAGCGGGCGTGCGGCGGGATTGATCGCGTCCCTGATCCCGACCAGGTCCAACGTCGAATCCATCGTGGAATCCAACGTGGAATCCAACGTGCCGGCTCCCCGCGCGGCAGACGCGCGCGCTGTGCTGGCCTTCGTGTACAGCCTGCAACGGTCGCTCGACGTCAACGAGGTGACGGGCGTCGCGGTCAATGACGGGCGACTGTTGTTGGGCGCGGATCGGGTCAGTCTGGTGCTGCGCCGGGGGCGAAGGACGGTCGTCACGGCGGTCAGCGGTCAGGAGTCGGTCCATCCGCGCGGGAATCTGATCCGCACGATGAGAACACTCGCCCGGCAGGTTCTCGCGGCAGGCGAGCCGTTGCGCTACGATGGCTCGCTCGACAACCTGCCGCCGCAACTCGAACAGCCGCTGGCCGAGTTCGTGCAGGAGGGGGGAGCGCGATTCCTGATGATGGTGCCGCTGCTCGAACCCGAGCGGCTCGTGAAGCCCGAAGAATCGTCGGCTCAGGCAAAGCCGGTGCGCGTCCCGCGCCGCACCCTGGGCGTGCTGGTCGTCGAGCAGATGCAGAACAGCGAACCGTCGCCTCAATTGACGGGCACCCTCGACGCGATCGTCGATCACATCGCGGCGGCCGTGTTCAACGCGAGGACTCACAGCGCGATCTTTCTGCTGCCGCTGTGGCGGACGATCGGCCGGTTCAGCGAGTGGCTGCGCGGTCGGCGACTGGCCATCGCGGCGGCGATCGTCGCGCTGCTGATCTTATTCGGCGTGTCGCTGGTCGCCGTGCCGTGGACCTACCGTGTCGATGCCACCGGCCGTCTGATGCCCGTCATCCAGCGCGAGGTCTTCGCCCCGTGGGATGGCCAGGTGGTCGAGTTGTTCGTGCATGGCGGCGAGCGCGTCGAAGCGGGACAGGTGCTCCTGCGGCTTCGCAGCGACGAGTTGTCCGCCGAGGCGGTGACGGTCGAGAACCAACTGCAGGAGAAGCGCAAACTCTACTCGTCGCTGATCGCCCAGCGCGACGCGGTCGTCAAACAGGGAAACCGCGACGAGGAACTCAAACTGCAGGGCAAGGCGGTCGAAACCAGGGTCGAGATCGAAGGGGCGACCGTGCAATCGACCGTGCTCAAGGCTCGTCTCGACCGGTTGACCATCCGCGCCCCGATCGCCGGTGTCGTGACGACGTTTCAGGCGCGGCAACTGCTGCTCAACCGCCCCGTCAAACGCGGCGACCTGCTGCTGCAGGTGATGGACGAAACGGGCGACTGGCAACTCGAACTGGAGGTGGCCGAGCATCGACTCGGACGGATTCTGATGGCCCAACAAAAACTGGCCGCAACGGTGAAGAGCAGAGAGACGAGTGACGAGAGTCCAGAGACAGGGAATGCGGTGGAGGCCGAATCTTCCGCTTCTTCTGGCTCTCGACCCTCGACCCTCGACCCTCAACTCTCAACCATCAACCCGCCGTTCCAACAACTCCCGATCGAGTACCGTCTGCTCACACAACCCGAGGCCAGTTACTTCGCCAGCCTGACCTCGCTGGCCACCCGCACCGTGACCGCCGAGTCACAAGGCAGCGTCCTCGAAGCCCGGGCGGCTCTCGACAAGACCCAGCTCCCGACCCGAGCCATCGGAGCCGAAGTCCGCGCCCGCATCGGCTGCGGCACCTCTTCCCTGGGCGATGTCCTGTTCGGAGACCTGGTCGAGTTCGCCCAAAAATATCTGTGGTGGTAAGGCGAACGGGAGACATCAGCCCCCCGAGAATTTCTTCAGGTCACTCGGGGGCTTCACATCCCCCGCTCGCCAATTTGTGCCACGCTCCAATGTAGGATGGGCACTCTTGCCCGTCCCCTCTTCGCATTACTCGAACAGGAAGCAAAAGTCGAAAACCAAAGACGGACGGACAGGTGTGCCCATCCTACACACGGTGATTCGGGGTCGAACTCGTGCGGGAACAGTCACGGGCTTCGCCTGCTCTTCCGGCGTCGTCTCAAACCATCGACGCTCACCCACGACAGAACATCGTCTCCATACTCGTCGTTGTCAGTGCTGCCCGCTGCGGCGACCGGGATGGAGGAGGAGGTGTGACCGGGATTGGAATTGGTGGCGCTGAACGAACCGACCACTGTGCTGCCGGGCTGATTCAACACGACTGATGTGGCCGACAGCGGCAGGGCGGGTGGCGGAATCGGAACGGCGGTGACGTTGATCGTTTTCGTCGGCTGGTTGCTCGCCCCTCCGCTGCCGTCCGTGAGCGTGACACGCGCCGTGCGAGAAGCCATCGACGGATTTGCAGAGACGCTGCGGTAGGTCACGTTTCGCAGCACGGCCTGCAACGCCGACTCGGTTGCGTTGGCATTGAACGTGACGACCAGATCTGTCGTGCCGACTCCGCCGGCCAGCGTCCCGATGGTCGTCCCCCGGTACGTCACGTTCGACCCGCTCACGCCGATCAGCCGGATCACCTGGCGGATGTCCAGCCGGTCGCTTGCCTCGGCGTTGGCGGTCAGGCTGATTGTCAGGACGCCTCCGCCGAACCTGCTGGTGTCGATATCGCTGACCGTCGCATTTGGGTCCAGCAGCACGGTCGGTCCATTCGCGGTGAATGTCACCGCCGTGTCGAAGCCCGCAATCGCGGGTTCGTCGTTCGTCGCCATGATGTCGATCAGGCTCGTCACCACGTTGCTGGAGACGAGCCCGTCATTGACCGCGAACGTCACCGACCGCTGCGTCGTGGTCGGTGCATCGCTGCTGTTGGAGTACTTCACCGCCCGCAATGCCGCCTGCCACTGCGCTGTCGTGGTCGTCGATCCCGGCGAGACCAGCGTCAGCACCCCGTTCGCATTGTCGGCCACCGCAATGTTTCCCATCGTCGCTCCGTCGTTGGCAAACGACAGCAGGTCCTGCCCCGGCACAAATGCCGTCAGCGTCACCGTCGCTCCGGCCAACGATGAGTTGTCCGAGTCGCCGACCGTGACGCCCGCGCTGATCGCCGTCGCCGCATCGTTCTCCGTGAACGTGATCTCGCTTGGTGCCGTCAGTGCCGGCGCGTCGTTGGCCGCCACGATGTCGATCGTGCCCGTGACCATGTTGCTCGACGCGAATCCGTCGCTCACGGTAAATGTCACCAACCGCCGCGTCGTGGTCGGGGCGTCGCTGCTGTTGGAGTACTTCACCGCCCGCAACGCCGCCTGCCACTGAGCCAGCGTGGCCGAGGAACCCGCCGAGGTCAGCGTCAACACGCCGGGGGTGCCGCCGGTCTCCGCAATGTTTCCCATCGTCGCGCCATCGTTGGTGAACGACAGCACATCCTCGCCCGACACGAAGTTCGTCAATGTCACCGTCGCTCCGGACAACGTCGAACCGTCCAAGACCGACGCCATGATCCCCGCGTTGATCGGCATCGCGGCATCGTTCTCGACATACGTGATGACGCTTGGTCCCGCCACCGCAGGCAAGAGCGCCTGCAACAGGAAACCGAGGTCGGCGACGGTCAGGGGAGTCGCCGGGTTCGGCTGTGAATTCTGCAAGGCCCACGGCAGGATGTGCTCAACGGCGGTCGAAGCCAGCGCCGTGTCTCCCGCCTGAGCGGCGGCCCAAGCAAGCCACGCGGAGTCGGTGCGAGTCGTCCAAGAGCCGTTTGGCGAGCCATCCCAAGCGGCGTAGACTTCGTCCAACAGATGACGGGCGGTGGGCGAGTTGGCGGGAACAAGTCCGGTGATGATGGGCCAGGCCTGGTCGAAGACGATTGGATACCACGTATTCAAGTCAGGCGGATCGGCACCCACGTGCTGCCTGTACAGTTGGGAGGTCTGATCGAACAGCAATAGTTGGATTGCGGCCGACATCGTGTCGGCCTTGGACTCATAGGTTGCTGCTGCTGAAGCGTCGAGAAAGAGGTCGCGCTCCAGGACGGAAAACTGTCTCAATGCCTGCCACACTTCGACACAATCCAAGGTTTGCTTGATCGTATAGGTGTTCGTCGGATCCACGAAGGGTCTGGCGAGGCCATCGTCTCCAATCAGACTCAGCAATGTGTTTCCGACCAGTTCCAGATTCGCTTGCTGTGCATTCAAGACCGATGCGAGCCCTCCGCTCAACTTGAATTCCGACGCCAGCGAGAGAATCAGGGCGAGGGCCGAATCGTCGGCGTCGGCTCCCATCGTGGCGTTGTAGGGCGTGTAGGTCGCTCCCCCATCCGTTGTGCCGTCCACCGTTTGGTTGGCTGCGAGAGCGATGCCGTTCTGATCGACGATCACCCGGGGAATCGTCGCATTGCTGTCGCCGGGAAGTGACGGAACCTGTTGAATGTGCGCGAGCCAGAAATTGAGTTGACTGGCGGCGACCGTGAACTTGTCCACACTCGCGTTGTTCGGTGCGGCGAGCAGCGCTCGCACCGCGATCGTCGAGAAATAGGGATCGACGATGTACCAGGGCTGACCATTTCGGTCATAGAAGGAAGGTCCGCTGCCTGACCGCAAGACTCCACTGGGAAGGAGATGTGACAGGATGGCGTTCTCGACCACCGCGAGGCTCGATGTGCCACCGATCAGGACCGCGTGGTCTTCGACCTCGCCATCGTCCGCAGATCCTGTCGGTGTGAGATTCCCGGCGGTGCTCAACCGAAACCTGGCGAACGTCTTTCCACTGGCGGCCCCCATCGGCACCGTGAACGTCAGGTTGTTGTCTCCCGACACGACGGCGAAATTGTTGAAGATGTGCTCGCCCGCATCCCCCCAATCGCCGTCCGCGTTGAAGTCCAGCCAGGCATCCAATCGGGCGGTTCCGGAGGTGTTCTGGACGTTGACGACCACCGAACCGGAAGTGGCGGTTGTCGGTGATGATTGCAACAACGAGGTGAACGTGACTCCGTCTTCGTCACTTCCAAACGTGTTGTCGCCGTATCCGTACGGCTGGTTCACGAGTCCTTCGAGGTACACATTCGGAACGGCTTCAAAATCGACGCTCGCACCCAATCGCGGTCCGCCCACCCGATGCCGCGCGCCGTCGTTGGCTTCCGTCGTCTGATAATTGCCGGGACCGGCCCCGCCATCCGTGTCGGGCGCATCGCCAAAATCGACCTGGTTGAAGCCCGCCTTGAATCCGCGCGCATCGACTGCGATACGACCGGCATCCGTGTCGCGCGTGAACAACTGCGATGTGCCGTCGATCGGCGAACTGAAGGCGGTGCCGGGGTCGGTTGCGGGACGGGGGCGATACGGTGCGCTCGCCGTGTTCGACGAAAACGACCCCTCGCCCCACCCGACGGCGGTGTAACCATCCAGTGCCGCAGACCAGTACGCGTAGTCAAGCTTGTTCTGGTCAAACGAGGCACCGATGTTGGTCGTCACGGCGAACACATTGATCGGCAGAGTTGTTCGGACTGCGGCGAGCGCGTCGGCTTTGGCGCGCCAGGTGGACTCGTCAACAAACACCCCGTTCCGGATTTGATAACTCTCGTAAAGGTAATAGTCGGTGGACTCCAGATGTGTGCCCACGCCGCCGGGATTGAACTCCGCCTCGATCTGATTTCCGAAGACCTCGTTGATGAAGAATCCATTGGCGACGACGGGCAGTCCGACACTGTGAGCATAATCCACCGCGTCGTTCTGGCGCGCCCGCGACACACCGAAGTCGTAGCCGTAGTCATCCAGAAAAATCCCGTCCGCGCCGGAAACGTTCCAAGCATCGATCCGCTGATGGATTTCCGCCGCCGTGAAATTGCTTGTCGAAAGACCCAGATCGACATAGCCGAAGAACTTCGTGTCCGCCGTGGCCGCGTGATTCATGATCGCCACAGTGTTGGCATGATCCGGGTGACCGACCTGCTCCAGCCCCCCTCCCAGAACGACAAACGGATACTGCGAGAACACTGCCGATGCACCGTTGACCGAGAACGTTCCGTTGATGCCCGACGGGTGGGCGTAATAGATGAGCAAGCCAGCGGGTGCGACGCCGGGCAACCCGGTGGGTGTCGTCGCGACGGTTGCCACCGTGGCGCCGAAGGGACCCGACAACGATGGAACGGTGACGTTGATCGCTTTCGTTGGCTCGTTGCTCGTCTGACCACCTATTCCATCGATCAACGTGACCCCAACGGTACGCGAGGAGGTTGAAGGGTTCGGCGAGACGCTGCGGTAGGTGACGCTGCGCAGCACGGTCTGCACCGCCGAAATGGTGGCGTTGGCGTTGAACGTGATGACCAGCGGGTCCGTGCCGGTTCCGCCGACAAATGAGCCGACGGTCGTTCCCCGAAACGTTACGTTCGATCCGCTCACACCGATCAGACGGGTCACCGGACGGAACTCCAGGCGGTCGTCGGCCTCGGCGTTGGCGGTCAGGCTGATCGTCAGCACGCCCGTGCCGAATCGTGCCGTGTCGACGTCGGCAACCATGGCGTTCGTGTCCAACAGCACGGCGTCCCCGTTCGCAGTGTACGTGACCGTCGTGTCGAACCCTCCCACCACCGGCGCTTCGTTGACATTGGTGAGCGTCAGCGTGAAGGGGGTGCTGGCATCGGGGTCGCCTCCGAGGGTGCTGTCATCGACGTTCACAGTCACCGCGTAGGATGACTTCGTCTCGAAGTCGAGCGTCGTGCCCGCCTGGAGGTACAGCACGCCGCCGTCCAGCTCGAACGCCGTCGCATCGGCACCACTCAGGCTGAAGACGTTCGTTCCCATCCCGTCGTCGGTCACTCCGACATCGGCCACCTTGATCCGTGACGACGTGCCGGTGTTTTCAGGGAGCGTGGTGGTCGTGTTCGTCAGGACAACGGCGGTGGGTGCGTCATTCGGATCGGCATTGCCACCGAGGAAGGCCAGCAGTTCCGCGTCGGTGGCCACGGCGGGACTCGACAGGTCTGCGCCGACGAATTCCGCCGGGACATCGGGTATAGCGAATCGCGTGTACTCAAACCGGGCGGTGAGATCGGGATTGAACGGCTGCTCCGGCGAAGGATCGACGATCTGGCCGGGCGTCATCACGCTGCCGTTGTGCACGATCGGCTCAAGATCGTTGGATTTTTCCCAGTCGGTGTAGGTGACCATGCCGACCTGCATGGTCTGCGGCATGTCGGGCCGCGAGTAACGTCGATGCACGGTCCAGTTCTGCTCGCCGGCCCGTCGGTGCAGCGCGATGATCGAGTTGCCGATCTTCGCGATTTGCAGCTCCACCTCATTGGGGGTCAGTCCCAGCGGCGTGATCTCCAGAACTGAGTTGCTGTTGCGGGTCGTCTTGACCTCGAAGCTGAAATTGTTCAAGCCGCTCGTATAGCCCATCGAAAGGAAGACATAGTTCTCACCGTTGTTCGTCCCGTCATCGAATCCGCTGCCGGGCTGCCAGTCGGCGGCGCCGTTGGTGATGGCTCGCGGCGTGCGAATCATCAGTCCGCCGAGCGAAAACTGGCTGTCGCCGGGAACGTTGTCCTCATCGCTGCCGCCGATGTCGTCGCGATCCGTGATCTGCATCCGTGTCGTGACGACAAAGTCGCCGGTGATTTCCTTGAAGACCAGCGGCCCGCGCCAGTCCCCGTACCAGACGACCGTGTGCGGCTGCATGACCATTTGACCGGAGTCATTCGCATTGACGGTCCATTGGTTGAGCTGTGCTCCGCGCGCCCCCCAGCCTTCCGTCTGATGGACCTCGCTCCAGTTGTTGATGGAAGCCGCATCGTTGAACTCGTCGCTCGCTCTCGGAATGGCGGTCGCGGCCAGATCGATTGTCAGCATCGTGCGCGGTTCGAGTACTTGAACCAGCGCCCCACGACAGTCCCACGATCGCCGCTGCCGACGCGACCGCACCTGCGCGAGACGACTGTCTCGGCGTGCGTGTTTCCAGTACCGACTGATGGCCGCCACAACACTTTGGAAAACCGAGCGGCGACTTCTCGGAAACCACATGGGACAACTCTCCGGAAATGTGTTGATCCATCCTGGGTCAGATCCTCCAATTCTCTTTCCGGCCCAGGAATTGGTGGGCACTCTAACCGGAAGTCGATACTGCAATCCACACCGCGCTTCATTCGCGAGGCCAGAATGAAATCTGAAGTTGCGACTCAGGCATTACTGACCGGGATCGATGAACACGTCCGTTGGTTCGAGGCCGTCGCAATGCCGCTTCCAGACGGCGGCATAGGCCCGCTCCAATTGGCGGACTCGGGAGGCTGTCGCGAAGAGGCGTGATGTCTCGCGGCGGGAAGCCCACTCCTCGCGGATGCGACGGCAGCGATCGGGGTGAGTGGCCAGATCGATGGCGAGCCGCTCGTAGTCCGCCAATTGACCGACGATCAATTCCTCCAGCCCGGCGGCGGTGAGCAGGCTGGCGGCGACACGTTCGGTGAATCGTTCGCCGGGACAGGTCACGACGGGGACTTCTGCCCATAGGGCATCCGTGGCAGTCGTGTGCGCACCGCAGACGGTCGTGTCGAGGAACAGGTCTGCCAGTCGCAGCCGCGCCAGGTGGTCCGGCTTGGAAACCACGTCGGCGAAGACCAACCGGGCGGGATCGACACCGCGCCGGGTCGCTTCCCGTCGCAGGTTGTCCGCCACGTTGGCTTGCATGGAGAGCAGCCACAACACACTGCCGGGGACAGCGCGCAGGATGCGCATCCAGACGTCGAAAATCCCGGGCTGAATCTTGTAGTTGTTGTTGAACGCACAGAAGACAAACCCCTCGCGCGGCAGACCGCATTGTTCGCGAGTCGTCTCCTGCACGGAGACCGTCGGCCGGTCGTCGGTGATCTGGTAGGTGTCCGGCAGGTAGATCAGCGATTCCTCAAACTCATCGCGCAAGGGACTGCCGGGGGGCGTGAGGACCGGATCGGTGACGAAGTAATCGACCAGCCCGCCAAGCGTCCCCGGAAAGCCCAGATAATGGATCAGTATCGGCGCGGGGCGAGCCAGCAAGACACCGGGCCTGGCGTCGCGCGAGTAACCCTGCACGTCGATGAGCACCTCGACGCGGTCCTCCACGATGCGGTTCACGATCTGCGAGTCGCTCCACCCACCCAGATCGTGAAAGTGCTCGCTCCCGGCCACGATGCGCCGCCGGTATTCGCTCCCATCATCGGGGCCGAGCGAATACGTGAAGACCTCGAACCGACTCTGATCGTGGTGAGCGAACAATCCACAGGTCAAATGTCCGATCGCATGATGACGCAGATCGTGCGACAGATAGCCGATCTTGAGTCGGCTTTGTTCCAGTGGAAGCTCACCCGCAGGACGGCCACTCTCGGCAGTCGTTTGCGTCTTTTCTGTCACTTCCGAATCCTGAGAGACGGACAGGAATGTCCGTCCTTCGCCAGGCAAGTGACTCGGACCGAACATTCCCTGCCGTGCGGACTGCTGACGATATCGCTCGGTCTGCCGCCGCGCGGCTTGCCGCATGAGTTGTCTGGGGATCGGCAGTCCCGGCAGCTGCGAGACATTCAGCGGCGATGGTTCGCGCTCGTTCGCGTCGGTCGACAGGTCGTGAACGACCGCCTGCAGCTGCTGATCCCAATCGTCCCGCCAGTCGCAGATCTCGGCGCGCTCCCGCATCCAATTGGCCCGGGCACTGCGCCAATCCGGACGCAGCCGCAGCGCGTGCTCGTAGTGCCGAACGGCGGCGGCAACCTCGTGGGCGCCCGCGTGAGCATTCGCCAGATTGAAATGAACATCGGCGTTGTCAGCGGCCAGCGTCACCGCTCGTTCGAGCAATTGAATCGCGCGCCTGTGACGATTCATTTCTGTCATCACTCCGGCTGCACTCAGCATAGTGCGGACATCGTCGGGCCGGAGTTCCATCGCGATCCGATATTGCTCGATGGCGGCATCCCGCTCCGGCAACGCCGCCAGCAAGTTGGCATAGTTCAACCGCAACTGCGGATGCCGCGGTGATCCGCGAACCCCCTGCTCAAAGCAGAGTCGAGCCTCATCGAGTTTGTCCTGTTCGTGCAACAGCACGCCGAGCACACTCAACGAATCGGGAGACTCGGGCCGCCAGCGCAGGGCTTCCCGCGCATGATGTTCGGCATCCGCCAATCGCGACTGCTTGCGAAGCCGGCGGGCCAGGGCCGTGTGCGCGTCGGACAAGCCGGTCCGCAATTCGGGCACGTCCGGCTGAAGCGCGATGGCCTGCTGAAAGTGCCCGACGGCCTCCAAATAGCGTCCCGCCCGATGCGCGATCAGGCCGAGCAACTGACGGCAGACGCCCGTTTCGCGCGGACCGGCCTCTGCCTGGACGACCGACTGCGCCAAACGTTCGGCCTCGGTCCATTCGTTTCGGCGATAGTGAGCGATGGCCTGTTCGGTCGCCGTCGGTCGTCTGGAATCGCCACTCACAATCGTTCTCCGACACGCCAATGACTGTGCGAATCGTTGGCGCACTGCCATGTAGGATGGGCACTCCTGCCCGTCCGCGCTTCGCGTTTATCGAACGGGAAGCAAAAGTCGAAAACCAAAGCCGGACGGGCAGGAGTGCCCATCCTACACACGGTGTTCCGGTGTCGAACTCGTGTGGAGACCGTCACAGGCTTCGTCTGCGCTTCCGGCGTCGTCCCAGACCATCCACGTTCATCAGCGACAGGAGATCGTCGCCGTCCTGGTCGTTGTCGGTGCTGCCCGTTGCCGCGACCGGCTCGGATGAGAATGTGAGGCCGGCATTGGAAGCGGTGGCGTTGAACGGACCGGCCGTGGTGCTGTTCGTCGTGTTCGTCGCGCTGCCGACGGGCGGGATGGGGACGGCGGTGAGGTTGATGGTTTTTGTGGACTGGTTGCTGGTCGTGCCCGCGTCGTCGGTCAGAGTGACTTGGACGGTGCGCGAGAGGATCGACGGATTCGAGGAGACGCTGCGGTAGGTCACGTTGCGCAGCACGGTTTGTACGGCCGAGACGGTGGCGTTGGCATTGAACGTGATGACCAGTGGGCTCGCGCCGGTGCCGCCGGTGAAGGAGGCGACGGTCGTTCCCCGGTACGTCAGATTGGAACCGCTGACACCGATCAGACGTGTCACCTGGCGGAAACTCAGGCGGTCGGCGTCCTCGGCGTTGGCGGTCAGGCTGACGGTCAGGACGCCGCCGTTGAAGCGGGTCGTGTCGAGGTCGGTCACGGTCGCGTTGGCATCGAGGATCAGCGGCGCGGCATTTTCCACATACGCGACCGTCGTGTCGAAGGCCCCGATCACCGGTGGGAACGCGCTCTGATACCACGCGATCTTGTTGTCGAGGTTCGATGCGCTGAGGACATCCAGGTCGCCGTCCCCGTCCACGTCCGCCGCGAACACGCTCTTCGCATTATTGGCCGCCGTGCTGATCGTGTGCGCCGTGAAGTTCTGGCTGCCGTCGTTCTCGTACCACGCGATCTTGTCATCATTGTGCGACGCGCTGAGGACGTCCAGGTCCCCGTCCCCGTCCACGTCCGCCACAAACACGCTCCACGCACCATCGGCGTCGCCATCATTGGCGTTGTTCTGGTCGTTATCGGGATCCGGCGTGTTGACGTTGTGTTCCGTGAAGTTCTGGCTGCCGTCGTTCTCGAACCACGCGATCTTGTCGTCACCGGCCGACGCGCTGAGGACGTCCAGATCGCCGTCCCCGTCCACGTCCGCCGCCGTCACGCTGTACGTAAAATCGGCCGACGGGCCCGAGCGGATCGTGTGTTCCGCGAAGTTCTGGCTGCCGTCGTTCTCGTACCACGCGATCTTGGCGGCAACATTCGTCCCCGCGCTGAGGACGTCCAGGTCGCCGTCCCCGTCCACGTCCGCCGCAAATACGGTCTTCGGACCATCGGTGGCGTTCGCGAAGATCGTATGTTCCGTGAAGTTCTGGCTGC
>JANODP010000517.1:0-11779 GCA_031412755.1 Schlesneria sp.
CCCTGAATCAGGCCTCAATTCGATTCACACCGCATTCAGGGGACTCACGTCCCCCGCTCCGGCAATTCCGATGACTCAACGAATTCGAGGACGCGAAACCGCCGACTCGTTCAGCCTCGTCAATGAAATTCGTACTCGGCCAGCGACTCGGGCTTCATCGTGATGCTGTACCCGGGGGCCGTCGGCGGCAAATAGCGTCCGTTCCGCATCGTCACCGGATCGAGGAAATGTTCGTGCAGATGGCCGGCGTACTCGCACAGCCGATCCTCCAACGAGCCGCTCACGCAGATGAAGTCGATCATGGCGAGATGCTGCACGTACTCGCACAGCCCGACTCCGCCGGCGTGCGGACAGACCGGCACGCCGAACCTGGCGGCGAGCAGCAGCACGGACAGGACTTCGTTCACGCCGCCGATCCGGCAGCTATCGATCTGACAGACGCCGATCGCCTTCGCCTGCAGGAACTGTTTGAACAGGACGCGGTTCGCGCAGTGCTCGCCCGTCGCGACCTGGATCGGAGCCACCGCCTGCGCGATCGCCGCATGGCCGAGCACGTCGTCGGGAAACGTCGGCTCCTCGATGAACCACGGTTTGAATTCGGCCAGTGCCCGCATCCACTCGATGGCCTGAGGGACGTCCCAGACTTGATTGGCATCCATCATCAGGCGGCGGTCCCAGCCGATCTCTTCGCGCAGGATGCGGCAGCGGCGGATGTCGTCCTGCAGGTCGCGGCCGACCTTGATTTTGAAGACGTTCCAACCCTGAGCCAGACAGTCACGGCAGAGCGTTCGCAACTTGTCGTCGTCATAGCCGAGCCATCCGGCCGAGGTCGTGTAGGCGGGATAGCCGTCTCGTTCGAGCAGCGCGATCCGCTCGGCCTTGGTCGGTTCGAGCCGCCGCAAAAGTTCCACGGCCGCTGCCGGAGTGATGACGTCGGTGAGGTAACGGAAATCGACACAGCCCACGAACTGCTCGGGCGTCAGGTCGGCGACGAGTCGCCACAGCGGCTTGCCCGCGACCTTGGCCCACAAGTCCCAGACGGCATTCACGACGGCGGCCGTCGCGAGATGAATGGCTCCCTTTTCGGGGCCGATCCAGCGGAGTTGGCTGTCGCCGGTGATGTGTCTCCAGAAACCGGCCATGTCGGCGGTGAACGATTCCAGCGTCCGTCCGACCACCAGCGGTGCGAGGGCTTCAATCGCGAGGCAGCAGACTTCGTTGCCGCGACCGATCGTGAACGTCATCCCGTGACCGGCCAGTCCGTCGGCGCGGTCCGTGGCGAGGACGACATACGCCGCCGAGTAATCGGGATCGGGATTCATCGCATCCGAACCGTCGAGCGTTTTGGACGTCGGGAACCGAATGTCGCGAACGGTCAAACTGGTGATGGTGGTCAGCATCGCGGTGACTCTCTCAAACGAAAAACCCGGCAGTTGACACGGCCGGGCCTGAAGGTCTGCCGAGGTCGATGGGACTGCGGAATCGTGGGCGTTCGCCGGAATTGCCCCTCACCCCCGACCCCTCTCCCCAAAGGGGCGAGGGGAGCAAGAAAGTCAGTGGCGGGCATTGATGGTCGCCAGCGCGGAAGCGGTCTGACTCTTGGCATCGCAAGTTTCGTTGATCACCTGCTGGAACCGTTCGGGGTACGGGACGCCTCGCAGCAACAGCAGCGTGTCGCCCGCCGCGTTCGACAGACGGACGTCGCCCGTCTTGTAAAACGCCAGCCGCGAATCGGGGTCGACCGTCACCTGGGCGATCTGCGCGAGAGGAACTTCGTCCAGCAACTTGAAACCGAGGGACGTGACCCGCTTCACCGAACGGTTCGTCACCGTGTACCGCGAGCCGAACACTTTCATCATCAGGTAGATCAGCATCCCGAGCGGAGCCGTGATCAGCGCGAACACGTGGGAGAGTTTGATCCCCCCGATCCCAATCGGGATGCACTCGTACAGGCCATTGAGTGCCCGGCCAAGTCCCGTGGCGGCGATGGAGGGGTACAGCTCCTCGACAATGGATTCATAACCGGGACTGACGCCCGAGATGGCTTGTTGCTTCTTCGTCAGCATGGTGGACAATTCAAACCCGTTTCACAAAAAGGGACCGAACGCGAAGGGCAGAACGATAGCCAATGGACCGGGTGAACTCCAGCGAGGGCCATCCGCCGCGATCGACCGGTTCTCCAGTCACGAGGCACCCGCTTTGGTCTCCGGAACGGTGATCTTGAGGACGCAGCGAAAGCCGACATCGGGGAAGCCCTTGCCGATGTCTCGACCGGTTCGCCCCCAGGCGGACCAGTCGGGTGCCCCCCCCTTGACGGCCCGCAGGTTGAGGTTGGCCACCTTCTTCGGCCCGGCCCAGTTGTGGGGAGTCTGATTGCTGGACGCCACCGCGTCGCGATGAGCGTGATCGGAATACAGGTCCGAGCACCATTCCCGCGCGTTGCCGGCCAGATCGTAGATGCCATAGGGACTGCGGTCGCTGGCGAAGGCTCCCGTCACGGTCAGCGTCTCGGTCGTTCGTGCCTCGGGCCACACGGCGCGGCCGTTGCCCCACGGCGTGCGAAGGCTGTTGGGGCCGCGCGCGGCCTTCTCGAATTCCGCCTCGGTCGGCAACTCCATGCTCAGCCAGCGCGCGTAGCTCTGAGCCATTCCCCAGGGGACTCCGAGCGCCGGCGTTCGGGGGGAGTCGGTTGGATTTGTTGTGGACGGGATTGGCTTCTTCTTCTCTTTCTGATCCTGGCGATACTTGTCGAAGTCGCGAACCGTGACCTCGAAGACATCCATGTAGAAGGCGTCGAGATGCAGTGAGAATTCGGGCTGACATTCGGATGGTCCCTCGTTGGTTCCCATCTTGACGACACCCGCCGGGACGAGGGCCATCGTTGTGCCGGATTTTTCACACTGGATGCGGAGCGGCAGGCCATCCTCCGAATATCCCGCGTCGGTCAGCGCGACGAACCCCTTCGGCAGGGAGAAGCCTTGTCGGGCGGTGCCCCTGTTCGCGGCCGTCGCTCCGCTGGCCACCACCATTTGAGTGGAATCGATCCCGCCAATGCCGCTCGTCACAGAGAACACATCTTCGGGACGAGCCGCCAGCGGCGCTGTGACGTCCATCGGGATCTCGTTGATCTCGAACACGGTGCGAGGATCCGTGCCGGGCGGCAGGGCCTTTTGCTTGCCGGGCTTGCCGGGTTGGTTGGCCACCTCGTTCTTGTGGGAGGCCGCCCCGGCGGGCTGTCCCCCCGCGTTGTTCGCCGCCGGAGCCGGAACGATGACCGGCTTCGAGGCATTCGGCTTCGCACCCCCTCCGCAACCGGGCAGCATCACCACCAAAGCCAACAGCACCGCACATCGAGTTGTCGTCATGTCGGAAACTCCAAATCTCAAATCCGAAATCCGAAATCCGAAACAAATCCCAGCGGCAGCGATTTGAGATTTCATTTCGGCGGATCGAGTGTCACCTTCAACGCCACTTCCTGCTTGTCCCGCACCACGATCACTTCCACTTCATCGCCCGCCTTGAACTTGCGCAGGGCGGCGTCGAAATCGTCGAGGTTCGTCACCGGGTTGCCTCCAAACTTCACGATGCGATCGCCACCCTTCAGTCCCCCCTTGTCGGCCGGGCTGCCGGAGGCCGCGCCGCTGATCGAGTAACCCGGCTCTTCATTGCCGAACTCGGGGATCGAGCCAAAGTACGGGCGGTTGCCGCCGCGGTTCATCGTCGCGGCCCCTTTGACTTCGACGTACTGCGGTCGCTCGGCGTTGGCGACGGTGGACGAGACCAGCTTCTCGATCAGATCGGTCACACGCGCGACGCCGTCGATGTTCAGCTTGTCCCAGTCGTCGGTCGGTCGATGGTAGTCGGGGTGCTCGCCCGTGAAGAAGTGCAGGACCGGGATCTTCTTCGCGTAGAACGACGAATGATCACTCGGGCCGAAACCTTCCGGCTTGAAGATCAAATGGAAGTTGTCTTCCCCGTTGAACTCCTTCAGTTGCGGTTCCCACCGGGGACTGGTGCCGGTCCCGTAGACGATCAGTTTCTGGTCCCCCTTCAGCCGGCCGACCATGTCCATGTTGAACATGGCCACCGTCTTGTCGAGCGGAAAGACCGGCTCCTTGCAGTAGCGGGCCGAACCGAGCAGCCCGAGTTCCTCACCCGTAAATGCGATGAAGACCATCCGCCGCGCGGGCTTCCTGGTCTTGGCGGCCTCACCGTAGCGGCGGGCCAGTTCAATCAGCGAGATCGTGCCCGAGGCGTTGTCGTCGGCCCCGTTGTGAATGTCGGTCGAACCGGGGGCGAGCGAATTCTGACCGCCACGACCGACGTGATCGTAGTGCGCCCCGATGACGACGGTCTCCTCGGCGAGCGGCCCTTCGCCGTCGATGACGCCGATGACGTTGAACACCTCGGTCTTCACCTTCTCCATCGACAGCGTGCCGCGCACCTTCCAGCCGGGGATCGCGGCCGAACGGGGTTTGAGGTCCGAATCGATGGCCGCTTCGACCGTCTCCAACTTCAAATTGGCCGTCGCGAGCAACTTGTCCGCCAGCTTCTGCGTGATGTGAAACGCGGGCGGCAGCGGCTTGTTCTCGCCGTGTCCCGCGTAACCGAACTTCATCAGCGCGTCATCGTTGGGCGAGGCACTCGCCGCCTTGATCGATCTCAACTGGTTGACCGCCGCCGTCAGCGCGTTGCGAATCTCCTCAAGCTTGAGCCCATCGGGACCGCCACCCTCGGTAATGACCGCATTGGTGCCGACAAAATTGTCGGCGGCGGCGACGACCTTTTCGTTGGCCTTCGCCAGGTCGTCGCGTCGCTTCTCGACTGCCTTGCGGCCGGTGTAGGTGTCGTTGACGAACAGCACCGCCGCCGCCTTGTGGGCCTGCGCCTGATTCATCTTCGACCGCAGGTCCATCTGGCTGGCAAACGAGTGAGCCGCTTTGACATCGGCCTGGCGCGGAGCCCGGCGCAGGACGACGATCACTTTGCCCGCCACATCGATCCCCTCGAAGTCATCGTAGGACTCGCCCGTCGCCGCGATGCCGTAGCCGCAGAAGACGACCTCGCCCTCGAACGGTCCCGTCCCTGAGAACGAACAGGCTTCGCAGTCCTCACCGAGCTTCAGGTTGATCGTCTCCTCGTTCGGTCCGAGAAGCTGAATGGAGTTCGGTTCGGTGAGCTTCGCCCCCAGGGTCAGCTCGAATTTCTGGAGGGCATCTCCGGCGACGCGATCGACCGCCAAACCGGCCTTCGCGAACTGCTCCTTGATGTACCTGGCGGCCAGGTTGATGCCGTTGGTCCCGGGGCCGCGCCCCTCCAGTTCGTCCGACGCCAGGTATTTCACGTCATCCAGCAGCCGTGCCTTGGTCTCGGGCAAAGCCTCGCCGCGCAAGGGCAGCCCCACGGCAGCCACCAACAGCAGCGAGCAACCAAGCACCGCAACGATTCGAATCATGAGACGCCTCGCAGAAGGATCAGGGTGTCCGAGCGGTGCGAATTGTAGACGCAGACCGTTGCCAGATGAAGGATGCACCTCACCTTTGAGGAGCAGACCTCACCTCTTTGAGGAGAAGCGGGTGCAGTTGAGGAGAAACGGGTGCACTCGTCATTTGGTGGTCCTTGGCTTTCGGCCCGAAGGGCCATCCATTCTCCCAGCCAGGGCCATCGGCCCTGGGAAAGATGTCGCTGGAAGATTTGAGGCCCAACGGGCCGACAGTTCATCACCACATTCCCCAGCGCGGGTGCCCCGCAACCCAAATCCCATCGAAGAGAAACGCAAAGTCGCCAAGGCGCGAAGTCAGAGCCTGTCACTGACTGACGAAACCAGCCAGCGACCGTCTGCGGTCACTTAATATCAGCCTTCCCCGATCGTGCGATTCTTTGCGTCTCTGCGACTTTGCGGCTTGGCGTTGAGAATCTTCGCGGCGCGCGAAGAAACGAAGCGTTAGTAGTACAAGACACCCCATCCCACGGAACCGCGAACGCCGGGATACTCGCGCGGCTGTTGCCTGAGTATGCTGGCCTGCGGGCTCGGATCGAATCCTTGGGCCGCAATCCGGACGTTCGAGAAATCGACGAGGTGGTGTCGAAGAAATAGGTGACTTCACAACTGCGAGGAAGAACGATGCGACAACTTTCCACGGCTCATGCTCTCGCCACGGTTTTGGGTTGGATGGTGTGGGGAGCGATCTCCGACGGTGTGTCGCTTGCCGCTGATTGGCCCACCTATCGCGGTGACAGCGCTCGCAGCGGAACGTCGGCGGAGACCGTTCGAGTCCCGCTCCAGCCTCGCTGGATCGCGAGCGCTCCCGGCGCTCCACGAATCTCATTTTCGAGTGCCGAAGGACGAGTCATCGAAGGACACCTGATGGGGCACCGCGCCAAGTACGATGACGCCATTCATCCGGTCGTCGTCGGCCAGCGGGTGTTCTTCGGGTCGTCGGTCGATCATCAGTTGCACTGTGTCGACCTGCTCACCGGAGCGGAAACATGGTCGTTCTTCAGTGGCGGGCCGATCCGCCTCGCGCCGACGGTTCAGGGCGACCGCGTCTATTTCGGTTCCGATGACGGCTGCGTCTATTGTCTGGCCGCCGCCGATGGCCGGCTGGTGTGGAAGCTGCGGGCCGGTCCGGCGGACGAGTGGCTGCTGGCACGCGGCGAGATGGTCTCCCGCTGGCCGGTTCGTACCGGTGTGCTCGTGGATGGCGGGGTCGCCTACTTCGGTGCTGGAATTTTTCCGCACGACGACATTTACCTGTACGCCGTGAATGCGGCCAACGGTTCGATCGTCTGGAAGCAGGACAACGTCAGTTCGCTCGATGCCGGGCGGAATGATTTGTCGCCGCAGGGATACCTGCTCGCGAGCGACGACTTTCTGGTCGTCCCGTCGGGGCGGTCGCTGCCGGCGGTCTTTGACCGCGCGACCGGACGCTTGCTGCACAAGCGCGAATTCGGCTGGCGCTCAACGGCGGGAGGCGTGGTCGGCGGCGTGCAAGCGTTGCTCGCCGATGGGCAAATCTATTCCGCCGGACCGCATCATCTGCTCGCGATGGAACAGAAGACCGGTGACGTTGGTTTCGGCTGGATCGCCGGGCGGCAGATGGTGGTGGGCGGTGATGCGGCCTACGTCGCCACCGGCGAAGTCGTCGCGCGATTGAACCGGCTGGAGTACGCCGTCAACAGCCGCCGCCGGCATCAACTGGAATTGGACATCAACGGTTTCAACACGCAGCTTCGCGCGGCTGGTGCCAAGACGGATGAAATCAAGAAGAAGCTCAGCGAGGCTCAGGCGGAGATGAAGCGCATCGCAGACGTCGGCTTCGTCTGGCAGACGCCGACCAAGGACGACTCCGCTCTGCTCGCCGCAGGCGACCTCGTATTCCTCGGAGGCAAAGGCCGCGTGACGGCTCACTCGGCGAAGACCGGTGAGAATCTCTGGCAGAGCGACGTCGATGGTGAAGTCCGCGGTCTGGTTGTGGCCGGCGGACATCTGCTCGTCAGCACCAGCACCGGCCACATCTACACCTTCGCCTCGGCCGAACTCAAGTTGGCCGCGGTGAAGCCGGCCGTGAAGCTCCTCGACAATCCGTATTCCGAGGACCACATCACCGTCGTGTATCGTCAGGCGGCCGATGAGATTCTCAAGCGGTCCGGCGCGAGTCGCGGCTTTGGACTCATCGTCGGCAACGAACAAGGCCGGCTGGCCTACGAACTCGCCAAACGGAGCGAACTTAAGATCTACGCCGTGGAATCGGACGCGAAGAACGTGGCCGCGGCGCGAGCCAACCTGTCACGTGCCGGACTCTATGGCACGCGGATCGTCGTCCATCAGGCTGATCCCGCGAACGTGCCGTACTCCAACTACTTCGCCAACGTCATCGTCTCCGACACGTTTGTAAAGACCGGCACGTTGGTCGGCGATCCGACAAAGCTCGCCCGGCACCTGAAACCGTTGGGTGGGATGATCCTGCTGGGCCGCCCGGCGACGGCTCCCGGAAAGCCCATCGATGTGGCCGCCGTCACCTCGTGGCTCAAACAAACAGACTTGGACGAACAGTCCCAACTCGCGTCCGACGACCGCTGGACCACGCTCACGCGCGGCGCGCTGCCCGGCGCCGGCAACTGGTCGCATCAGTATGGCAATGCCGCCAACACGGCTGTCAGTCTCGACAAGCGAGTGAAGGGAGATCTCGGCGTCCTCTGGTTCGGCGACCCCGGTCCGGGTGACATGGTCAACCGTCACGAGGGGGCGGTCGGCCCGCTCGCCACGCATGGCCGATTGTTCGTCCAGGGCGAAGACACCATCCTGGCCTACGACGGCTACAACGGCACGTTCCTCTGGAAGTATGAGAATCCCAAAGCGCTCCGCACGGGAGTCTTCCAAAACCAAAACCCCGGCAACCTGGCGGCGTCCGACGACCGGCTGTTCCACTTTCTCAAGGATGAGTGCTTCGAGCTCGACGCCGCCACCGGCAAGACCGTGCGGGTCCACCGCCTGCCGCCGGACAAGGACGACGGCCAATACGAATGGGGCTATCTGGCGACGGAAAACGGCTTGCTGTTTGGTACGGCCACGATCCGCAAGGAATTGGAAGCCAAGCTGCGCCGCCGCGGGGTGAAGACCGATGACGCGACCGACGCCATCTTCGCCATCGACATCGCCACGGGAAAGCACCTGTGGACCTACCGTGGACAGAGCATTTCGCACCGCACCATCGCCATCGGCCCCGAGGACGTCTATTTCATTGACAGCTCGATCACGCCCGAGCAACGTGCGGAACTGCTGCGAGCCGACAAGACCGAACTCGCCAAACTGACCGGCAAGGAACGCGAGATCGCCGAAGATCGCGCCAAGAACGCCGACGTTCGACGGGCCGTCGCCTTGAACTCGCGCACTGGAAAACTGCTCTGGGCCAATCCGGTGGACGTGACCGATTGCAGCGAGATCGGCATCGGCGGCGGCAAGCTCACTCTGATGTACCACAACAACGTCCTGATCCTGGGAGGTGCCAACGCCAACGGCCACTATTGGAAGCAGTTCGTCGCCGGCGACTTCTCGCGGCGCAGGCTGGTGGCGCTCTCCGCGCTCCACGGCTACAAGCTCTGGGCGAAGGACGCCAACTACCGTCACCGCCCCATCGCCCTCGGGGACCAGGTCATCGCCGAGCCTTGGTCGTTTGACCTCACCACCGGAGAACAGAGGACGAGGCAGCATCCGCTCACCGGCGTGGAAGAGCCCTGGAGCATCATGCGGACCGGCCACCACTGCGGCATGCTCACCGGCAGCGAATCGGGCATGCTGATGTTCCGGTCCGGTGCCACCGGCTTTTACGATCTGAATTCCGACCAGGGGACGCAGCATTTCGCCGGCCATCGTCTCGGCTGCTGGATCAACGCCATCCCGGCCAGCGGTCTGGTGATGATTCCCGAAGCCAGCGCCGGTTGCGTCTGCCTGTTCTCGATCGCCTCAACCATCGTCATGGAACCGCGCGAGGAGCGCCGCCCCTGGACGATCTCCAGCGCCGTTGGTGCACAGACGCCAGTGAAAGCGATGGCCCTCAACCTCGGCGCTCCCGGCGATCGCAAGGACGCTGGCGGCAAGCTGTGGCTGTCGTACCCTCGTCATCGCGCTTACCAGGAAACGTCGCTCGATGTCAAACTCGATCTCAAGCCCAAGTTCAAAGCGGGCGGCCAATTCACCAGCGTCAGTGAAACGTCGCAACCCGTCGCCGACACCGAAACCCCGTGGCTCTACACGTCCTGGGCCGAAGGCCTGGAGCAACTCACGCTGCCGCTCCTCGGTCCGAAAGACCAGCCGGCCACCTACACCGTGCGGTTGCACTTCGCGCGGCTTGGCAACGGCGACCGCGAACCGATTGTCTTCGATGTCCAGTTGCAGGGAAAAACGGCACTGGAAGACGTGACGCTTCCCTTCGCCTCCCCTTCGCAAGAGGGTGCTGCGAAAGGCCGCGCGGCGGCAATCGTCCGCGATGTCGAGAATGTGCGAGTGACGGACAACCTGATTGTGGACCTGGCCGCCAAACAAGGCCGGCCGAGATTGTGCGCCATTGAAGTTGTGAGAACCGATGCCGGAAAATGACGGAGCCTGACACGATGGGTGCCACTTGCGGCTGCTTTCAGCCACCAGTGAATTCAAAGAACACTGGCGAGCGAAGCCCCTCGCCAGTGGCATCCGGCGCCAGTGGCATCCGGCCAAACAATTCCCCGCTTCTCAAGACGAGTGAGGCCGAATTGGCCGAATTGGCCGAAGTGCTGGAGCTACGGACACCCGCTTGAAGCTCTTGACGCTCGCTTCGCATCTGCCATCATCAAACCGAGTTCTTGGAACAGAACGAAAGGGAAGATCATGAAAGAGCAAGATCGACAGATGTTGCAGCGATTCGCCAACGCAATTAGTGATGTCAGAAACACCATTCAAGCTCAACAAGCAGAACAGGACGAGACCGCAAAAGAAGCAGAACGGGCCGAGCGCATAGCCGCAGAAAACCACCGCCAAGACATGATTTACTTCCAAGAACTCCAAGCTGCTAGAGAACGTAGGGATGAGCAACGCCGTTGGGCTGAAATGTTCGGCTGGGATGAAATGTACGGCTGAACGAATAGACATCCGAAGTTGGCCGTCGCTGGGTCACTCGCAATCCGACGCACTGAAACTTGGGTCTCCCGTCCTGGGTGCCACTGGCGGCGGCTTTGGGCCGCCAGTGTTTTCGACGAACACTGGCGAGCGAAGCCCCTCGCCAGTGGCACCCGGCGGGCTTCTGTGCCTCACGGAAGCAAGCGGGACACGACAAGCATCAACGCCAAGATGGTAATCACAATGAGACCACAACCGACCGTTGTGCAACCGCATCCCTTTAGGCATCCATCGCCATTCCGATTTCGATTTCGACTCGTTCTGCCGGGCTTGGGAAGTAGGCTCTTCCAGAATCGTTGAGACTTGCGAAGAGCGGCAGCCGTTCGCCGTCGTTCCTGCTCGTGGTGTTTCAACTTTTCTTCATAGCCCATTTCGTTTCACCTCTGATTCAGCGAATGAGAGAAGCCTCTTTGCGGCGATCGCCGGGTGCCACTCGCGGCGGCTTTGGGCCGCCAGTGTCTTCGCGAATGTCACAACAGCCAGTGTCAGACGAAGAAGTCCCAAGGCAGGCCGTGGATCGTCGGCAGGTCCGGGTCTGTCAGTTCTCGATTCGAGGCGTACCAGGGAGCACTCGACCATTTCCACTGGGTGGCCTCGGCGACCAGTCAGCGTCGCACGGGGTTGTTGTGAATGTAGTCGATGGCGGCCAGCACGACTCGTTCGGTCGAAAGGTTTCGGTCGTAGCCCGGCCCTTCCTGCCAGTACCGAAAGGCTGTCTTGCCCGGACGTTCCTGAACGGTGAGCCGTTCGAGCAACGGACTGTAATCAGCTTCGAGCAGGCGTTTGATTCGCACCGAATACGGTTGCTTGATGGCAGACAGCAAACGGTCGATCTTGACCGGCGTCACCGTCGGGTAGACCAACAGGTGAACGTGCTCCGGCATGAGTACGAAAGCGACGAGCCGAAACTGCCAACGGTCAATGGCCGTGTCGATGGACCGGCACAGCAACTCACGCCAGACATCGTCGGTGAGCAATGGCATCCGCGAATAGCACGAGAACGTCAACTCGTGCAAATCCCCCGGTTCGTGGAAGTGTCGAATCTGTTTGCGATGCTCGGTCATGG
Organism: Schlesneria sp.; assembly: GCA_031412755.1. GTDB lineage: Bacteria > Planctomycetota > Planctomycetia > Planctomycetales > Planctomycetaceae > Schlesneria. The sequence goes on from JANODP010000517.1 coordinate 11,721, forward strand.
TGAGCGGAGGCTACTCCGAAGACACTGGCGGCTCAAAGCAGCCGCCAGTGGCACCCGAA
>JANODP010000518.1:0-3636 GCA_031412755.1 Schlesneria sp.
AATTGGAAACGGTTACGCCGACGGGCGCCCTGGCTGGGCCATTGGATGGCAGCGCCATTCGAGTAGATCCGGGGCATGTGGACATCCTCTGGTCTGATGGGAACGGCTCGGGCATTGACCCGATTACCATCGATAAGACAGATATTCAGATTGCAGGCGTGACAACGACCTCGGTGGAAGACCTTGGCAATGGAAGCTGGCGGTACCACTACCTCGGAGCGCTGCAAACCGGAAGTGTTCAGGTGACCTTCCAGGCGAACCACGTGGCCGACTTGCACGGCAATTGGAACTTGGAAGCAACTCAGAGCTTCACCTTCGCCCCGCCCACGATCAGCGACATCGCCGATGTGGCGGTGAATGAAGACACGGCGACCATCGCCTTGCCTTTCACCGTCGGCGAGGTGGGGACGCCGTCGGTCAGCCTGACGGTCAGCGGCGGTTCGTCGAACACGGTCCTGGTGCCCAATGAGAACATCGTGTTCGGCGGCAGCGGTGACAACCGCACGGTGACGGTGACTCCGGCGGCGAATCAGTTTGGTACGGCGACGATCACGGTGACGGTGACGGATGCCAACAGCGTTACGGCGACGGACACCTTTGTGCTGACGGTCAATTCGGTGAACGACGTGCCGACGATCACTGACATCGCCGATGTGATGGTGGATGAAGAGGGGACAACCGCGGCGTTGTCCTTCACCGTGGGCGATGTGGAGACGTCGTCGGCCAGCCTGACGGTCAGCGGCGGCTCGTCGAACACGGCGCTGGTTCCCAATGGGAACATCGTGTTCGGCGGCAGCGGGGCCGTTCGCTCGGTGACGGTGACTCCGGCGGCGAATCAGTTTGGCACGGCGACGATCACGGTGACGGTGGAGGATGCCAACAACGGCACGGTGACGGACACCTTTGTGCTGACGGTCAATCCGGTGAACGACCCGCCGGCGATCGGCGAGTTCGATGCCATGGTGACGTACGCCGCGAACGGATCCGCCGTGATCTTGGACCAGAATGCGACTGTGACCGACATCGATACAACCCGATTTGGCGGAGGGGTGTTGGCGGTCAGCCTGACCGCCAACGCTGAAGCGGACGATCGACTGGGAATCCGCCAGGTGACCCGTCTGATCGGCGTGAGCGGGACCAACGTCCTGTACCGTGGAAAGATCATCGGAACGCTGGCTGGCGGGGTGGGCACGAATGAACTGGCCATCACGTTCAATGCCAACGCGACGTTGTCTGCGGTACAGACCGCGCTGCGCAATGTGACGTACCGCAGCATCTCGGCGAATCCCTCAACGAACGCACGCACCGTGCGCCTCACGCTCACCGATGGCGGTGGCGGGACGAGCAACCTGCCGACGAAGACGATCAACTTCGCATCCGGTGCTGCTCCCATCGCCATCACATTGCAGTCCACATCGGTCGCGGAGGAGCAGCCGAGCGGCACTACGGTCCGCCAGTTGAGCGCCAACGATTCCGAGTACAGACTTGCGTTCCCCGACACTCCGATCGTCGGAGCCGGCAATTCTGACAATGATCAGAACTACGAGTACCTGTTGTCATTCGTGAACGCCGACGATTCGCTCAAGAAGCGCAGGCGTCGTCTATGATGATTTCACGCAGTTCTTCGCATCTGCGGACAAGGCGAGGCACATTTCCAACAATGGCGCGATGGCACATTTCCAACAATGGCGCGATTATGAGGAGACTCCGTAGATGGGACGAAGAAGAGTGATATCGACTCCGGACGCAAGAATCGTATCGAGCGCTCGCGACAACAAATGCTCATGCGAGTGTTGTAAATCAAGTTGCATACCTGATTTCGATTCCGGCAATGTTCGAAGCACAGTCAGGAGCGCGTGAGTGACCGGGGCGCAAACTGAACCCGTTCGTCCGTCAGAGTAGAGCCCAGACATGTTTGAAAACTCTCCAGTACAGGCCAAGAGTGCGTCGGCAATAGCATCAATGTGAGCCCTTGCCATCACCTCCGGATCGCGTAACCGCACTGCTTCCCAGAAGGATCGGATCGCTTGAAATGAGGTCGCATCCCGGTCATGCGGATGATCCAATTGCTTGAGGATGTAGGCGTTTAACCTCTTCCAGAGGTCGTGTTGATCGCCACGTCTCTCCTCGTCGCCGCGCCAGAAACGCGTGAGAGCTTCGATATGGATGCTCCGTTGTGCTCGACGACCAAGCTCTTGAGCAAGGAACCGAGCTTCGCCTTTCAGGATCTTGGAAAACTGCCTGCATTCGGCGATAGGGAGATGCAACTGGCGGCTTAAATCTTCTTCCGAGACCAATGATTTCCGATGGATAATGAGCATGGCGCGCAACCCAACTTCGGCTTGAACCTCAGGTCGTTTTGGAAGGCGTCGAAGCCAGGATTTCGCCGTTTGCACGATGGCCCGAAGTGACGTTCCGTGCTCATGCTGGTCGCGGTCATCGAGGAGTCGTAGCAGATTGTCCAGTTCCTCATCCGACAGGGCGTCTTGTTGTACAACGCTAAGCGACTCTGCATCCAAGATTGAGCCCGATGGCGGTTTCAGCTTAATTGCAAACTTCGCGGGAAGGTCGAATTGAAAGCGACGTTTTCCCCACGGAATGACACGGACGACACGGCGGTTCCGCAAGATGACCTCCGCGGCCGGCGTCACCTCCGCATTCTCATAAAGCTCACACTCAAGAATGATCTTGGAACCTACAGTTTCGACCAGGACTCGCTTCAGTCCTGCTTCCTCGTGGACGACCGGGGAATTCGTCAGTTGTTGGATCGCGATTTCGTTTCCAACTGCCGCCTGCTGGAACTCACTTTTGACATCCGGGACATCGATCAAGGAAATGCAGCCCGTTTTTTCCAAGCAACATGCTCGAAATATCCTTCGTTGTTGCGACTGGACGAAGATCTGTCGCATTTGGTCGGCAGTCAACTTGGTCCATCCCACACGATCCCCTGGGAGCCAATAGAGCGCCTGAGATTGGCGGGCCTGGCAGATCATTCCCAAGAGCACATCCTCACCGTCGCAAACAACGAGGGCAGAGGCCACGATCTGCGCGTTCGACGATTCGCCGAAAAGACCAGAACGTAATCCGCCACCCGGTTCGTACCGCAACCAGAACGAGACTTTGTGACTTTGAAGCGATTTAACCGCAGCATGGAAATTCTTCGGAGGAAGCCCTGAGACCAATCGGTCCAGACGCACTTTCAACAATGCCGCCCCAACACGGATCAGCACATGTACGTCATCAGGTAGCGCGCCCAGAAGTTGGCCTTGAGACAAGGTCCCCTCACGGGGGGAAGACCAGGTGGCACGTTGATTGCGTCGGGAGAAGTACAGAACGTGTCCTTCCTCTACGACAGTCTCGACAGTGACCGGCACCGCTCCACCCGCAGCGGTAATGAGTCCTCGGAGTGTTGCTTGGTTGGCAAACTCTTGTCGGAGTGGATCGCCACTCCAGTCTGAGAATTTGCGATCCATCGCCGGATGACATTCATCGAGCCCTAGTGGTTCAACCATTTGGTTTTGACAGGTTTTGAATCTTGTGCGACAACTGCGGTTGCAGGGGAGCGAGTTGTTGTGGAGCCAGTCATGGGCAGGGATGCCAAATATGTGGTGCGACTGACCGCGGACGAGCGGACCG
>JANODP010000519.1:0-8134 GCA_031412755.1 Schlesneria sp.
CGTTCGTCGGCCAATTTTGAAATTTGAACGCCCGACCCCAAGCGTGTTACGGCACGCGGCTCGTCTGATTTGTGGTGGGTGCGACCGGGAGGCCGAACCCCTCCGCCTTCGTCGTCATGCACGCCACAAAAATCTCTTCGAGCGACAGCCGCCGGACATCGACATGTGTGTGGTTCGGATCGGCTTCCAGGACGATGCGTCCGGCGTCATCGAGGTCTCGCACCATCAGCCGCCAGACTCGGTCATGCCGCTGCGCCCCGAGCACGATCCCCGGCCCGGCCACTGCCGGCGGCGCGGTCTCGATGTCGGACAGCGTCACGATCACTTCACTCACGCGGTCTTTGAGGACCTCGAGCGGCTCGCACAGAATCAACCTGCCGCCGCGCAGGATGCCCACCACGTCGGCGACCCGTTCGACTTCGGCGATCTGATGGCTGGAGAGGAGCACCGTGCGACCGGCCGATGCGATCTCGATCATGCTTTCGAGGAACTCGCGCCGCACCAGCGGATCGAGACCCGAGGTTGGCTCATCCAGCACGAGCAACTCCGGCTCGTGAGCCATCGCCAGCGCGAGCGACACTTTCCCCTGCATCCCCTTCGACAACGACTTGATCGGCAGATCGGGAAGCGAGAACTTCTGCACGATCTCTTCGTACCGGTGCTGATAGCCGAGCGGATAAAACCCGGCCGCGAACCAGCCGATCTCGCGCACGGTCATCCATTCGTACAGGGCGGGCCGGTCGGGCATGTACCCCACCCGACGCCGGATCTCGGCCCCGTGCGTCTGGCTGTCGAGGCCCATCACGCGCGAAGCCCCTCCGTCGGGAGCGAGCAGCCCGAGCAGGATCTTCAGCAGCGTGGTCTTCCCCGCGCCGTTCTCGCCGAGCAGCGCAATCACCTGCCCCCGTTCGCCGCGCAGCGACACCCTGTCGAGCGCCACGTGCTGCTTGAATCGCTTGGTCACGCTCTGAAACTCGAAAACGCTGTTCATGACGGGCCTGCTACTAATGAGGGAAGGCTTGGCGAAGGTAACCACTCGCGAAACACACGACAGCGAACAGCGGGAAGAAGCCCCACCGCAGAAACAGCAGGCCGGCATGGTCCGGTTTCCGGTGTCCCCGCGCGAGGCAGAGCATCGCGAACATCCAGTAGCCGAGAATCGCGATCAGGCACAGTCTCAAGGTTCGACCGGAATCCAGGAGCAGGGCGCAAAGCACCAGCCAGGGAACCTGCTGAATCAACGTCAATCGGAGGGCGGCCTGGTACTCGGGCCTGATCTCGTCATGGGGGTGCTCATCAGGGGAATTCATGGGGGGACTCCAACAGCGGCGGCGATCCGGTTTGCGATACACGACTCACGACTTCTCCGGGATGCTCTGTTTCTGCACGGTCTTCGTCCGCTGCACGGTCTTCCACACGTCATCGACAAGCGCGAAGAACTCGGGTTCGGTCAACCCGCCTTGCTGGGCCTCGACGACAACCGTCATCATCCGCTCTTCCAGCAGTTTCCGGCGGGCCTTGCGGCAGCGTTCGCCCGCCTGCCGGGTCACGCGCAGCCCCTCGCCGCGCAGCGACTCCAGCACGCCGTCGTTCTGCAGGTCGCGGTACGCCTTGGCGACGGTGTTGGGATTTACGGCCAGCGTCACGGCCAGTTCGCGAACGGACGGGACGAGATCGCCCGGACGCAGGGCCTCCTTGGCGACGGCGTACAGCACCTGCCGCCCGATCTGATCGTAGATCGCCACGCCGTTGCCGGGGTCGATGCGGAAGAACATGCGATGCACTCCTGTACTAGACAGGTAGTACAGTAGGTGCGCGGCGGTGCCGCGTCAAGGGGAGTGGCGAAATTCGAAAGTTTTCCCCACCGTCAGCTTCCGACCTGCAGCCACCACTTGAGGAACAGGCCGCACGACCAGAAGTAGACCGTGAATGAGGCGGCCGCGCAGGGCAGGTCGGTGGCGAGCGCGAAGCGATGACGCGCCAGCAACCCTCGCGCGCACAGGGCCGCCACGGGAAAGGCCGGAAGAAAGCCGACGAGGAAGCCCCACTCGATCGACAGCCCCAGCCGACGGCACAGATGAAAGTAGAGGCCGCTCGTCGCGACCAGCCCCAGCCCCGCCAGTCTCGATCCCCAACGGGCCTGACGACGTAGTGGAGCCGGCTGCGACTCGGCCCAGATCACCGCGAGCAGCGTCAGTTGCAGAGCCGCCCACAACACGAGCGGCCAGAGAAACACGTACTCGTGCTGCCGATGATTGAGCAACGGACTGCCGACGGCTCCCACGAGGATCGTTGTCGTCCAGAAGACGACTCGCGCGGCGAGGTATGAGCGGCGAAATGGCTCACCTGTAGGATGGGCACTCCTGCCCCTCCGGCTTTCGTGTGTGGGTTTGATTCCGTCGTCGGGCATGTGTGATGCGAGAGCCGGTGTTGTCGCAGTCGTCTCTCCTGAACGAAGAGGACGGGCAAGAGTGCCCATCCTACAGCGCGCGATGCACCGCGCTGTCAGCCCGGTTGCCGTCGCGCAGACGGTGGCGAACAGCAGGCCCGTCAGACTCCAGAGCCACCAGCCGCGCAGCTCAGACCATTCGGGCGTCGTCGCCGGATACTCGCGCTCGCCGCCGAGCAGCGGTGCCGGATCGAACGCGCGAACGTGCGGGATGTCGGTCACCGACTTGGTCTCGATCTTCGCGGCCAGCGGCTCGGCCCCGAGGTACAGGCACACGGCTTGTGTCTGCGTGCGGAGAAACAGCCGCCCGTTACAAAGTGCGGCGGCCGACCAGCAGACCTCGTCCTGAAAGACCCGAGTCCGGGCCAGCTCTTCGTACTGCTCGGGATTTACCCGTGCGAGAATCACCTCACCCTCGTCGTTGAACAGCACCAGCTTGCCATCCGCGACAATGATGTTGGCGTGACCGACCTGGTCCGTGGACCAGACGATCTTGCCCGTTTCAAAGTCGAGGCACCGGAATTCGCCGCGCGACGGCCGATTGCGCCGCGACTGCGCATCCTTCAAATCGAATCCGTAGACGTGTCCGTCCACGAGCACGCTCGACGCGATGTCGTTCGAGAACTTCGGCGTCTCCCACGCCGACTTCGGCCGGATGGCCGGATCAGAGCGTCGGGTGGCCGGGTCAGAGCGAAGCGATGGCCCGGAGTCGTTGGCTCCGGGGCCTTCCCGTTGGTCAGACCCCGCCACCCCGATTGTTTCAAGGGGCCGCTCTTCGACGAGCCGGTAGCACTTCGCGCCGCTGCGGAACGGGCCGGCGATCATCAGGAACGGCTCGCGGTACAGCGGGGCCGCCGAATGTTCGTCGTATCCGTTCGAGAACTCGTCCTCCCACAAGAGGCGTCCGTTCGCGCGGTCGATGATCGCGAGCGAGTTCTCCAGCAACGCGACGACGCGCGGCCGGCCGTTCAGCGTGATCGGCAACACGGTCGCATAGCTGGCGGGTGACTCGCCTGACTGCCACACCAGCGAACCGTCTTTCGCATCGAGCGCGATGACACTCGCCTCGAGCCCCCCCACGGGGACGATCACTCGACCATCGACCACCACGGGCGAGGCCGCGCAACCGAAATCGGTCCCGCGCCCGTGAAACGTCTGCTTCGGATTCGTCTCCCAGATCGACCGGCCCGACTGCGCATCGAAGCACCCGATCGTCCCCTCGGGCGCGGCGAAGTAGATGCGGCCGTCATGCCACGTCGGCGTCGAACGCGGTCCCGGATAGAGGCCACCGCCGTCGTAGGGCCACCCGTACCGCTGTGACCAGATCGCCTCACCCGTCGCCGCATCGAGGCACACGACGGCCTGCTCGTACAGAGTCTGAGTCTGCGTCCAGACGCGATCGCCCACCGCGATGAAGCTCGAATAGCCCTTGCCGATCTCCTTCGTCCACAGCACCGGCGGGCCTTCGTCGGGCCACGACTCGGCCAACCCCGTCTCGACCGAGATCGCATCGTGAGTCGGCCCGCGCCACTGCGGCCAGTCCGCGGCCAAGGCTGCATCGTGTCCGATGCCGACGAGGCCCAGCACAACGCCGAGGCTGACGACGAGCGAACTCAATCCGCAGGAACGATACGGCTCTGTCACAATTCACCGCCCTGAAGTTGCGAGCGACCTGCTCCACGAAAATGAGATAAACGAGAAAGGAAAGAAACGAAGAAGACGTGCGGAATCATCGTCGATTGGAACCGGCATCACCATCGCCCGAGCCGAGCCCTCCGCGTCGGAATTGAAACTTGTGCCGTGGCAGAGTAGCTGTAGTCGCGTTCCAGTCACGCCTCGATTCCGTTCGGGATTTGCATCCCCTCTGATTCTCGTTCGTCCACCCCTCGCGGAGTACGTCGGATGGTCATCCCGTTTGAATGCACCGGTTGCGGCAAGAAGCTCAAGATTAAGCAGGAGTCCGCCGGCAAGCGGATCAAGTGTCCCGAGTGCCAGGCGGTCCTCACCGTTCCCAAGCCGGAGACGGCCGGTGGCGAGGACGATTTCCTCGGTGGACTCAGCGAAGCCGTCAAGCAGGAAAAAAAGCGACCTCGTGCGGTCATCGAGGACGATGACGTCGAAGACTATGACGACGATCCGCCCGTCTCGGCACCGCAGCGCCGCACCAAGAAGACCTCCTCGAAAAGATCGTCGAAGTCGGGATCGGGTTCGACCGGTCGCGTGCTGGGGGCGATCGGTGGCGGACTGGTGACCCTGCTGGTGATCCTGGGCATCATCGGCAAGGTGGCCAAGGTCGCCAGGGTCGGGGGATTCATGAACCAGTCGATCTCGTGGCAACACTTCCGGCATCCGTCCGGGGGCGCCTCGATCGACATGCCGGGGGTTGCCACGTTCAACGTCAAAGCCTCCACCAATCCCCTGGCCCAGGTTTACACCTGCAACGCGAGCAACTTTGCCTGTTCGCTGACGGCGGTGGCCCTCCCTCCGCAGGGACTGGCGAATGTGGCCGCCAACCCCGCCGGTTTGGACGCCGTCTTCGCCGGGATGAAGCAGGGGATGATGAACGTCAAACCGGGTGCCCGCCTGATTTCCGAGACGCGCATCCAACACGGGACAACTCCGGGGCTGGAGCTGCGCATCGAATATGACGATGTCGTCAACGTGTCGCGCAGCTTCATCACCAGTTCGCATCTGGTCGCGAGCGAGATCGTCTTCAAGAAGAACAGCGAACCCGCCACCGAACGCGATCGCTACTTCGGCTCCATCCAACTCACCGGTGCTGCCGGGGGAGGGGCCGCCGCGATGCCCGGCATGGCTCCACCCACCGTGCCCGGCGCGGCGATGCCTCCCAACTTCACCCCGCCCGCGGTTCCCTAATTAAACAGCGGGACTTCCGCGTCCCAAACTTCCCGGCGCGGCCTTGAGCCGCAACCAAAATCTTGAACAGAAGGCCACGAAGGGAACAAAGGAACACATTCGTCACGCGGCTTCGGCAAGACCGTCTGAATTTGAAGGCTCGCTGTGCCCTTCGTGACCTTCGTTCACTTCTGTTCAAAATCTTCGCGGCTCGCGAAGAAACAAAACCTTAGTAGTACAAGAAAGTCGCATCATGTCGTTGCTCAACAAGGTGGCCATCGTCACCGGTGGCGGGACGGGAGTCGGGCGAGCCACCTCGCTGGCGCTGGCTCGTCTCGGTTGTCACGTCGTCGTGAACTATTCGCGCTCGCGTGACGAGGCGGAAGCGACCGTGCAGGAGATCGTCGCGCTCGGCTGTCGCGCGCTGGCCGTGCAGGCGGACGTGGCCGATGATGCCGCGTGCCGCTCAATGGTGGCCCAGACCGTCGAGACGCTCGGCCGAGTCGACATCCTCGTCAACTGCGCGGGAATCACGGAGTTCATCCCGTTCCAAGACCTGGACGCCGTCTCCGACGAGACGTGGGAGCGGCTCTATAAAGTCAACGTCGTCGGCGCCTTTCACTGCGCCCGCGCCGTGCGCGAGCCGATGCTGGCGGCGGGAGGAGGCGTCATCATCAACGTCTCCAGCGTCGCCGCCCAACTCGGCCAGGGGAGTTCGATCCCCTACTGCTGCACGAAGGCGGCCCTCGACAATCTGACGGTCTCACTGGCGAGAACGCTCGCCCCGCAGATCCGCGTCAACGGCCTCGCCCCCGGCTTCATCGAGGGCCGTTGGACGCAGGGGGGCCTCGGCGAGAAATACGACAGCATCAAGGCGGCCTACGAAAAAACGCTCCCCCTCGGCCGAGTCTGCCAACCCGAAGACATCGCCGACGGCATCCTGAGCCTGATCACCGGCAGCCGCCTCCTCACCGGCCAAACCCTGACCGTCGACGCCGGCATGATGATCTCGGGCTTCCAGGTGAAGTTCGATTAGTACGACGGTGCATTTCAAAACCGGCGAAGCCGGTTAACGTAGCCGTCTCGCTCCGCGAGACGATTGCCGAATCAGGGGAAACGCCCGCGTCACCCCCGGCATTCCGCTCGCGGGGCGAGAGGACTACAGTTGTGAAACGCGCTGTTGTATGAACTGTTTGACAGCGGAATCCACCACAACACGATTGGAGAAATGGCATGTCCAAACACATGGTGTCATTGGTTCTTGCATTCGCGGTCATCGCCCCGGCCAGCTTCGCGTTTTCGGCCCGCGCCGCCGACGACGAGGTGAAAACCGATGTCGAGCGATTCCAGGGTTCATGGCAAACGATTTTGCGGGAACGCAAGGGGAAACTCACCGAAATCGGCGTCAGGATCACAACGTTTGAAGGCACGAAATTCCGCACCACGGACGGTGATGGCAAGCTGGTGGAATCAGGAACGATCACCGTCGATGAAACCGCAACCCCCAAGACATACGATGCAACGCTCGATTCACCGGTTGAAAACAAAGGGAAGGTCTTTCCCGGTATTTATCGAATTCAAGGGGACACGTGGCAGATTTGTGTCAACACGGATTCGAAAGGTCCCCGCCCATCGACATTCTGTTCAAAACCCGACGCTGCGGAACAAGTCGTTGTCTTCCGGCGCCTGGGAACGGTGGCCACCAAACCACCACAGGCATCCGAATGATTTGGCAGGGCAAGCCCGGGGTCAGGCACTTCGGCGGGGTGGCGCCCGGCTTTCAGGTGAAGTTCGATTTGAGCGCTGTGCAGGTGCTCTCGACAAGTGAGCCGGTAGCGGTGTCGAGAAACATCGATTAGTCTTCGAATCGCGGAGTGGCCCAGCTTGCTCTGAATTCAATGCCATCCGGGTGACCTTTGACGTTCAGCGATTGAAAGAGAGCCGGAGATGCCCCTCAAGGCGTATTGGGCCTATGCCTTCACTTGCGATCAGCCGCTCGAGAGTATTCTCGCGGTCTTCAACCAGGCGGGTTCTTGGAAATGGGAGTGTCGCGAGAGCCATTCGTATGGCGACTATCTCAACACCCGTCCAATCGACGGGGTCCGCGTGCGGATCCACATCCAAGAGTCGCCTCCGGGCTCGAAGTATTCGGGCTTACTCCAGATCGAGCCCGATAGCACGGCCGAGCGGCAAGAGATCGACGATACGTTTCGCGCTTTATTGGTCCAGATCGATGCTCGTGATCTCGCGGAGATCGAGCCCTACGACTGATTGCTGCGGGGTGGTTCGGACGCGGCTTAGGGAGTCCGGGTCGCAGGGCGACAAGAGTCAAGAGTGCAGATCCCGTCACGGCGGCGACTGGGTGGCAGGGCTGACCAGCGGGAAGGTGCCGGGTGCCGGGTGCCACTGGCGGCAGCTTTGAGCCGCCAGTGTCTTTGAAGAGCACTGGCGAGCGAAGCCCCTCGCCAGTGACACCCGGCACTGTGCAGGTTCTCTCGCTGGTGGGTGGCGTCACGTTCAGGGGCTTCCGCAGAGCCGGCGCGCCCCTGCCACCCCGCCGGAATTGACCGGGTTGAGATTCATCGCTGAAATCCGGCCAATTCCGAATTTCCGAAGCGCCTGACCCCTGATCGTCCAAGCGCTCGGGCGATTCAGTCTGGTGGACGACTCGTTTCATTACAGCAATCACCGCGGCGCATTCAACTGAAAACTGCCTGATAGCGCGTTTTCTGTATCGAATTCTGGTCGTTACCGATCGCGACCACGAACATCTGCATCCCGCCCAACTTCGCGTGTTTCAGGTCCACAATCTGCTGAGGTACAACCGGA
>JANODP010000520.1:0-6209 GCA_031412755.1 Schlesneria sp.
TGCGACCCCCAGTTGGGAACCCAGCCGGATGAGCCCACCCCATCGGCGCCTCGCATGGCGATCTGAAACAGCACGGGCAGGATCTGCTCACCCGTCCCCTGGTCGTTCCAGATCTCCGGATGAAACCACGCGGGCTTGCCCGGCCGCTTCTCGAAATCGACCGCGTGCATGTGCCAGTTCGGGACCGTGATCTGTTCGGCCTGGAATTGCACGTCGATCTCGTCCACGTCGCGGTACGTCACCGGTGGATAAACCTGAATGTTCCGGTACGGCCCGCTGTCCGCCTGCTTGAGTTGCGGCGCGACATCGTCCATCGCCGCCTTGAAGACCTGGCGCGAGTCCGTCGGCAGGTTCCATCGCGCCTCACCAACTTCGTCCAGGATGGGGTTCCACTTGCCGGTCTCCTTCGCGATCTTGAGTGCCGCTTCGTAAGCCTTCCATTTTGCTTCGGCAACGATCGTAGTGGGTTCGTAGATCCACCAGTTGCTCGTCCAACTCCAGCCTCGGAAACTCGGGAATGGTTTGAGCAGCGACGTGACCGACTTCACCTCGGCCTGATACTGCTCGGGCGAACGACGGTCGTGGCCGGTCCCCAACGGCAGGCCGGCGTCCATGTACGTGAGGATCGACCACTGCCGCACGCCAGCCGCGCCGTAAGCCGCCTGAGTTTCCAGCCCCGGTGGAAGCATGCGGGCCTTCTCTGGCTCGACGCCCATCGGATCGGCAGCGAGCCGCTTCATCAAGTCGGGCAGTTCGGGCGCGTTGTGATGCGTCCATTCGAACTGCGGTCGGAAGAGGCCGACGCCGAAGCGGTCCACGAACTGATTGACGTTCCGCTTGTTGACGCGAGCCAGGTGTGTGGCCAGTACGTCGCGGCTGTCCCAGAGATTCCCGTAATTGGCTGTCAGACCATAATCGCCGTGAACGGTCACACGAAAGTCCGACGCCGCATCGGGGCCGGCACCAATGACCAGCGGCTGCGATGCGACCGTGAAGCCGGCAACCTCGGCCGTGAGGCGATACGGGCCGGGCTTGCAGGCGGCGACGGCATCAGCCGTGAACGTCACGTCGCCACGGCCCTCGGCGTTGATCGCGGCGTCCTGTTTCGCGAGGGTGAGTTTCCCGTCGGTCAGCATCACCGTCACCGTCGTCGGTCTCTGACCGACCGGGGCGCGCACCACCACCGTTGCCGTCACCTTCTCACCATGAGCGAAATGCGCCCGGTTGCCCGGCGTCAGAATGCTGACGGTCCCCACACTTCCGGGAACGCGGACTTCGATCATGTCTCGCACGAGGTATTCCGCTGCCGATCCGGATTGAGCGCCGCGCAGTTCGGGACTGACTTTAAGTTGGTACAGCCCGGCCATGTCCGCTGGCACAATGATCTGACCTTCTCGCCACGGCAATTCACGCCAATCGACGTCACCCCACGTCGCGGCCCACACACGCCAGCGCGGCGCAATCGGTCGGCCTCCCGAGTTGAATTGAATCGTGAATGGTGTCGCCTCTCCCGCTTGCCAGAGATGCGCCGGATAGCGCACCGTCAGTTGCTCGTGGTCGATGGACACGGTGGCCTTGCGCTGGCCCGTGCCCCTGTCGAAGGACTGAAACAACTCTGTCGGATGGAACCGCTTGATGAGAAACTCGTCGCCGAAGAGGCGCAGCGACGTGAGATGCATCCCGGAAGCCGGCTTCTGGTCGCCGAATTGGAGCGTGAAGTGGCCGTCGGGCTGACCGGCGGGGTTGAGCATGACACCTTTGTCGTGAACCGGTCCGATGACGCAGGTCTTGCCCTCGGGGTCCACGTCAAACGAGCCGAGGCCATCGGGATGCCGGTAGGTCCAGCGAGTCTTCCCGGTCCAGTCCGAGCAGCGAACCGTGTGATTCTCGCTGTGCCAGTAAAACGACTGCGACTTCTCGCAGACGCGGAAGCTCAAGTCTCTCCTTTTCTCCTTTTCATCGGCGAAGATCGGGTAGGTCGTGACGGTCCGGCCCTGTGCGTCGATGCGCACCACGCGGTTGCGGTGATGGTCGATGCCGTAGAAGTCTCCGGACATTTCGCCGGCTTCGACGCCCAGCGGGGCATCCCAGCCGACAGCGTCGCTGACGAGGAATTCGGCATTGGTCGCGAGCGCCTGGAAGTTCGCGCCATACAGATTCACCGCGTGAGCGAAGTGAGCGTTGGCCGTGGCGATCACACCCGCGGCGTTGGCCGTGGCATTGCCCATGGCATACACAACCGTCCCGCCGACCTTGCCCGACCCATCGCGCCCGAAACGGAGCACGAATCCCGGCGACTGTTGGTTGCTCAGGTAGACCCGTCCGTCCCGACCCACCGTCATCACAGCGCCGCGACCGTCGAAGGCGGCGTTCTCACGGGAAATGATCTGCGTGAGTTGAACCTGAGCGCATACCGGGACAGCGTGGCACAGAACGAAGAACGTAACGATCCAAGTCTTGAACATGGCATCCTTGTCACGGAAAAACGGCTGAGTGGAATCGCATTGATCTCTGGGTAGCTGAATTCGCAAGAATTCAGTCCGTTCCGTGAAACCTGAACTCTTGCGAGTTCAGCTACCGCCTACTTTCCCCCTGCGGGTCTACTTAGACCTGCTCGGGGACAACAAACGGAGCTCGGTATTTTCGCGTGAGGAATGCGTTCGCCTGTTCCGCTCCGTCGCCGATGAATCGTTCGGTTTGTGAATCGAGAGTCAGCGTTCGTCCCAATTGATACGACGCGTCCTCCAGCTTGAGACCGACACCCTGCAGATTGCGGGTGATGTTTTCGAAGGTCTCGACGACGGCGCGATTGTCACCCAGCTTCGCGGACTTCGCATCAAAGGGGACGTTCTGGCCCAACCGGTACGAAGCATTGGCCGCGTGGATCAGAGCGCACGAATGGTGCCCCAATTCCACGTCGGCGTTGCAGTCGGACGCATTGCGGCTGCGGACCGCATGGAGAAAACTGCCCCAGGCACCGCCGGGTGTCACCTTCGCGCCGAACTGATCCAGGTTCTGCGGTGCGCTGCCATCTTTGGGAATGAACTTGTTGTTGGCGATCATCCCTTCGGTCGTGTAGTACTCATTGCCAACCTTGAGCTTGAACGGTGAATCGGCGGGCTTGTCGACCAGACCGCGCACTTCGAAGACGAGCAGCGTTTCGCCAAATTCAAACACGGCCATCTGCATGTTGGGCGTCTGCCCCTGGTCGCCCTCGGCGAATCGACCGCCCAGGCTCCAGACCTTGTCCGGCAGCGTTGCTCCCGGGATGGCCCAGCGCGCCACATCCAGTTCGTGAATGCCTTGATTGCCGATATCGCCGTTGCCGAAATCCCAGAACCAATGCCAGTTGTAATGGACGAGATTGCCGTGATGGGGCTGCTCGGCCGCGGGGCCCAGCCAGAGATTGAAGTCCAGATCGGCCCGCGGCTTCGCAGGCGCCTTGTGGCCAATGCTCCATCGCGGCTTGCAACAATAGCCCTTCGAGACCAGCAACTTCCCATACTTGCCGGATTGCACGGCGGCGATCTCGTTCGCTCGTCCAGAGCTGCTGCGTTGCTGGGTGCCGTGCTGCACGATGCGTTTGTACTTCCGAGCCGCCTCGACGCAGCGCCGTCCTTCCACAATGTTGTGGCACAGCGGCTTTTCCACATACACGTCTTTGCCAGCCTGGCAGGCCCAGATCGTGATCAGCGAATGCCAGTGGTTTGGCGTCGCGATGGAAATGGCGTCCAGGTTTTTGTCATCGAGGGCCGCACGGATGTCCTGAAAGCATTTGGGTGTCGCGCCCCATTTCTCCTGGATCTTCTTGCCGCGCGACTCAAACAGGCTGGAGTCGGGATCAATCAGATGCGTGACCTGACAACCTTCCAACCCGAGGTACTGATCGATGTGCGCGTTGCCCTGCCCATGAATCCCGGCGACGCCCACGCGAATTGTCTCATTCGAGCCCAGGACTCGACCCGAGGCCTTTGTCCCGGCGATCGTGATCGTGGCCATGGCGGCCAGGCTTTCCTTCAAGAAGCGCCGTCGAGTCTTCTTCGTTCGCTGACTCATCTGTGAATCTTGCGCCACGAGTTGGTCTCCTTGAGATGAACTGAGTATTTGCGTGTGAGCATCCGAATGACCATCGCACCATCGTCGATGATTCGGGTCGTCAGTCGCCTGACCGGCTAACGTCCCCCTTCACCTCGAGGTTTTCAGACAAAGCCCTGTTCGAATCAGCCCCCACAAAATCAAGATCGTGGAGAAGATCACGATACCCCAGGTGATGTCGGGTTGGTACAGAAACATGATCGAAAGAGAAGTCTCGAAGAACCACGGCACTCCCAGGAGAGACGAAAGAGCGATGGCAATGTCGCACGTCAGCCACAAGCCGACACGGGCGTAGAGCCATCGCCGTTGAACGCCTTCCCGGCGTGTGCGGTTGCGAAGCCATCGCAGAGCCCCGACAACTCCGAGCAATTGAGCGACAAACAGGACGGCGACGGCCCCGTAGCAGATCCACGCGGAGGAGGGTTCCTCCACGGGAGATGGTTGCTCTTCAAGAAGCATCGCCCCGATACCTTCTGCCAAGCGATGCATGCGCCGGGTGAACAAGTAACCGTTGACGTTTGTCAGAACGATGACGCCCCAGTCTTTGTCGAGCAATAGCAGCATGTTGGAGTGGTATTCGGGCAGATCGCCGGGATGGAAGGCCGCGCGCGTGCCCCGGAAGTCCTTGACCATCCAACCCAGGCCATAATGAGCATCCCCGCGGCTGGATGGACCGGGCTGAAACATCTCCTCCAAACGTGCTACCGGAAGCAGTGCGGTCCTTTCCTGCTCTTCATTGTTCATCAGGGCAGCCAGGAATTTGGCCATGTCTTCTGCCGTGGAAATCAGATCCCCCGCGGGAACCATGTCCCGCGACCACGGCAGCCCCTCGGCCTCCACCGGGTAACCGAACCACATCTGATGACCGGCCGCCAAACCATGCTGCTGGGCCTCGTCCCGCGAGGCGAAGCTATTTCTCATCTCGAGCGGCTGAAAGATGTGCGTGCGAACGTAGTCGTCAAACGGTTGACCGGAAACCTCTTGGACGATCATTCCCAGGACGATGTAGTTGATGTTGGAATACTGGTACTGTTCACCGGGCGGCAATTTCAGACGGATGGCTCGGAGGCTTCGCACGGATTTTTCGAGAGCCTCAGCAGACGTGTCCGTTCCCTTCAGAAACTCTCGACCAGCGGCTGTTGAAAAACCACTCGTATGTTGCAAGAGATGGCGGACAGTCATGCGTTCCGACATCGCTAGATCGGCAGCCGAGAACCACGGCAAGTAAGCGCGAACCGGCAGATCGAGTTCTACGAGTCCTGCCTCCACAAGCTGGAGGATGGCCACTGCCGTGATGGACTTGCTGGTCGATCCGAGAACGAACGGTGTCTGCGGAGTAACAGGCTTCCCATCGGGTCTGGCAATGCCGAACCCCCGAGCGTGAACGATCCGCCCCTCTTTCACGATCGCAACTGCCAATCCCGGAATGTGTGAATCGCGTATCTGCGCGCCGAGATAAACATCAATCGCCTGGAAGTCGGGGTTCGCCTGTGCGGATGAGATTGATAGTCCGAGGATCAATACGAATGGAGTGGTCCAATACCGATACCCACGATGACGGGCAACTTTGTTCACAGGTGGTCCATACGCAAAGTTGAGAGCGGGGTGAACCACGCCGGTTGCCGGGGCAGCCTTTGGTTCACGCAGACAATTTCCGTCCGGGCGTGACATCCGTGAACTCCCTTGAACTCCGGTCTCAACTGGCCCGTGTTTCGCCGCCGAGAATCGTCAAGACTTCACAACTGATATAGCTGGAATCCGCTTCGGACGCGAAGAACACGAAGGCGGGGGCGACCTCTTCCGGCTGGCCGGACCGTTGCATGGGGGTGTTGGCACCATGTTCCGCCACCTGCCTGGCAGGCTTGGAAACCGGCTGGCTGGGCACATCGAAGAAACGCTTAGTCGGCCGGTGGAGGACTACGCCGACGAAACCCACACTGCCGCGTTTGTGCTGCTCGCCATCGGGAAGGAAGCCTAGTGGTTCAACCATTTGGTTTTGACAGGTTTTGAATCTTGTGCGACAACTGCGGTTGCAGGGGAGCGAGTTGTTGTGGAGCCAGTCATGGGCAGGGATGCCAAATATGTGGTGCGACTGACCGCGGACGAGCGGACCG
>JANODP010000521.1:0-12546 GCA_031412755.1 Schlesneria sp.
GCGGAAGCGTTGGCCGCCGCCGCGCCAGGCGGTGCCGTTCCAGACGTCGGCCCAACTCGTGGGGGGTCGCAGGATGTCGAAGTTCTGTTCGCTGAGCACGATGTTGCCGACGACACCCGCATCGCTGTTCACGCCGACGCCGAACATCAGCCGGCCGGTGCGGGCTTCGTTGACGTAGGTGTCGATGTCGATGAACTCGGGGGGGGGCATCCGTTCCCAATCGCCGGGATCGGGATTGCGGATCGCGTTGCCGAACGGATCGCCCTGCGGACTGTTGTCGAATCCAAAGTTGGCCGGCGGCTTCAACGGATCGGTGCTCTGCGCACGAAAGACCGGCGTGAGCGGAGCCAGACGGGCGGTGTCCGACTTCGGCTCGGGTTGATCGTCGTCCGCCTCGTCCTTCATCTCGACGAAGTAGGGGCGGGAGACACTCTGCTGTTCGCCGGTGTTGGACGGCGGCGACTTCTTCGGGTTGGCACGCGGCGGTTCGGTGTGGGAGAACGTGGTGCCGGTGAGCAGGCTGTGTCCGGCACCGATGGAAGAGTCGGCGGTCGCCGGTGGCGCGGAGCCGAAGTTCTGGCCGCGCGCCACATTCACGTCGGGCGGATGAATCCAGTTGTCGTTCTTGACGATGCTGGTGTCGATGCGCGGGCCGGCCGGCCCCGTGTCGAAGTATTGAGATCCCTCCAACCGCCGTTTCAGCAAATAAATCTTCTTCGGGTCGGCCAGATCGCCGGGTTGGATCGGGGAGAGATTGCGGATCAGGTTGGTCTTCGTGTGCGGGTGGTCCCCCGCGATGTGAACGTCGAAATTGCGGACGCGATAGACCTTGTCCTCGTCGATCTTGTAGACGATGTCGACGACGGCCGCGTCGTTGTCATCGGTCCAGACCGGCACGGCATCGACTTTCGCATGCAGACGGCCCTGCTCGCCATACTTGGACCGGATCGCATCGACGTCCTTGGCGATGTGCCGGGCGTTGTATTCCTGTCCCGTGACGACCTTCGTCATGCCGCGAATCTCTTCCTCCGACAGCACCTGGTTGCCGGCGACGTCGATGTTGCGGATGCGGTAGCGCTTCCCTTCGGTGATCTCGTAATTCAGTTCGATCTTCGACTTGTCCTGCGAGAACTCCTGGCGCGGCTTCACCTGCACGTCGAAGTAGCCGAGGCTGTAGTAGTACTGGCGGACCCCCTCCATGTCGTCGGCGATCGTGGACGGATCGTACTTCCCGCCGAACAGCCACAGGATGCGGGTCTTGGACCGCGTCTTGAGTTTGAGCAGACTGTCGCTGAAGTTTTCGTTCCCCTCGAACCTGACGGCCGAAACCGACACCTTGGGGCCTTCGTTGATGAGAAAGATCACCACGCGGTCGGGATCGTTGCGGACGTCGCCCCGTTCGAGTTCGACGGTCGCGAAGGCAAAGCCCTTCTCGTGATAGTGCTCTTCGATCCGGCGGGCACACTCGCGGTTGGCGCTGACGTCGTAGGGGCTGCCCGGCTTGAGCTGCGTCATCGCCTGGAAGACCTTCGTCTTGAGCTTCTTGTTTCCCTTGTACTCGACCTTGGTCACGATCGGACGTTCGAGCACCCGGTAGACCAGCACGTTGCCGTCGTCGGTGCGGCGGATAGACGGCTCGACGTTGGCGAACCAGCGGGTTCTCACCAGGGCATCGACGTCGTCCTTGATCTGCTTGGCAGTGACGGGGCGTCCCGGCCGGGTCTTGATGTGCCGGCCGATTTCGGAATTGGGGATCGTGGTGTTCCCCTCGATCTTCACCTCCACCAGCGGTTCGTTGAGCGTGAAGGGGGTTTCGGCCGAGTCGGTGTTGTTGGCGGCCGTCTGGCGGATGGATTGCGACCGCGGAATGGTGGGGAGCTTCACCCCCTGTCGATTCGGCGCGGTGACGAACGGATCTCCCGCCGCCGGTTGTGCCGCCGCCGTTGCCGCGCACAGGCCCAGGGCGACGCCCGACAGAAGGGCGCACGACAGCGACCAGAGGCGGTGGGCTCTGTCGCAAACGACGTGCTGCATGGTGGGGCTTTCTCGCACGATGGCCGCAAGGCAGACGAGCCACAGCCGGCGTGACGAACAGACACACGAAGGGAATTTTGACGGGAACGAGCAACAGACCGGCGAGCCTCGGCCCGGACCGACCTCTTGCGCGGCGGGACAGATAGCTGATTCTGAAAAGTCCGACAAGACGAGTTGTCAGTGGGCGGATGCATGACGCACTTTGCGTTGAGGCCACGCCCCCGGCCTTGTGCCGGGGGTTCAACGGCTTTTGCGCTACTCGTCGAGAACGATCAGTAGCGCAAAAGCCGTTGAACCCCTGGGACAAGCCCAGGGGCGTTTGCGGCTGCCACGAAGTCTGGGCCGATCAGCGCGGGCGGTTTTGCCAGGCTTGCTTGAGCTCATCGAAGCCGCGCAGCGGATCAGGTGGAGCGCCGGGTGCGGGGGATGAATCGGGAAGTGTCCGCTCCTCGCGCTGCTGCGTGGACGCTGCGGCAGCCGTGGCGACGGGCTGTTCCACGGGACGGGCACTCTTCGCGGCCGGCGTCCGGGTCGGATCGTCGGGAGTTTCGGGGGGAATCATGGTCAGCCCGACCCGCTTCCGTTCCCGGTCGACGCTCAGCACCCACGTCGTCACCACGTCGCCAATCGCCACGACATCGCGCGGCGCACGAACGAAGTGCGAACCGAGTTGGCTGATGTGGACCAGCGCCGAATCCTTCAGTCCCACGTCGACGAACGCGCCGAAATCGACAACGTTCAACACCGTCCCCTGCAGCTCCATGCCGACTTCGATGTCGTCGAGCGACAGCACGCCCTTGCGGAACATCGGCAGCGGCAGATCGGCGCGCGGGTCGCGACCGGGACGCAGCAGCGCGTCGATGATGTCGGTCAATGTCGGGACGCCCACCGACAACTCTTCCGCCAGTTGCGGGACGGCGATCGACGTCAGACGCTCCTTCAGCGGCTGGCGATCGGTCCCGGGACGCAGCACGTCGGGCGAGACGTCGCACCGCGCGAGCAGCAGCCGCGCGACTTCGTAACTTTCGGGGTGAATCCACGTGTTGTCGAGCGGCTCGTCACCGTCGAGTTTCAAAAAGCCGGCGGCCTGCGTAAACGTGGCCGGTCCGACTCCGGGCACGTCCAGCAACTGCTTGCGAGTCTGGAACCGGCCGGTTTGCTCGCGGTGCTCGACCACGCGCCGCGCGATCAGTTGGTTGAACCCCGAGACGTGCGTCAGCAGCGACAGACTGGCCGTGTTCAAATCGACGCCGACGTAGTTCACGCACGATTCGACGACGTGATCGAGCGCCTCCTTCAGTTGCTTCGTGTTGAGATCGTGCTGGTACATGCCGACGCCGATGTGCTGCGGGTCAATTTTGACGAGTTCGCTCAGCGGGTCTTGCAGCCGTCGCCCGATGCTGATGGTGCCGCGCGCGATCGCGTCGAGTTGGGCGAACTCCTGCTGCGCCACGGAACTGGTCGAGTAGATGCTGGCGCCCGCCTCGTTGACGACGATGTACCGCGCCTCGGGGCAGTCGGTGGCGATCAGCTCTCCGACCAGTTCCTCGGTCTCGCGGCAGGCGGTGCCGTTGCCGATCGCGATCACCGGGCAGCCGTGCTCGCGCAGGAAGGCGGCCAGCTTGGCGCGGCCCTCGGCGCGGCGGTCGGCCGAACCGACGATGTGCATCACGTCCACCGCCAGCACGTTGCCGAATTCGTCGAGCGCGGCCAGTTTGCAGCCGGTCCGAAAGCCGGGGTCGATGGCGAGGATGCGCTGGTTCTTCAGCGGCGGCTGGAGCAACAGTTGGCGCAGATTCTGTGCGAAGACAGAGATCGCGTGACGTTCGGCCTTCTCGGTCAGGTCGCGGCGGACTTCGCGTTCCAGCGCGGGACGGATGAATCGTTCGAGGGCATCCGCTGTGCAGGCCGTCAGGAACTCGCGGCACGAGTGCCGGCCGAGCCGCAGATGTTCGTCGGCCGCTCGCCGGGCCAGAGCCTCGTCCCAGTCGAAGGCGACGCGCAGGGCCTTCTGCTCCTCGCCCCGATTCAGCGCGAGAACGCGATGCGGAGGCATCTTGCCGACCGGTTCGGTGTAGTCGAAGTAGTCGCGAAACTCGGGGTGAGACTGATCGGCGGTCTTGGTTCCTGCCGACGTGATGCGTCCCGTTTGCTTGGCCACCTGGCGGCACCGCGCCCGCAGATCGGCGTCGTCCGAAATCCGTTCGGCGAGGATGTCGGTGGCTCCCGCCAGGACCGCCGCCACGTCGGGCAGTTCGAGATCGGGCCGAACATAGGTCAAGGCCGCTTCCGGCAGGGCCGCCTGGGCGACGGACTGATTCCAGATCGCATCGGCCAGCGGTTCGAGTCCCTGCTCCCTGGCGATCGTCGCCCGCGAGCGGCGCTTGGGACGGAAAGGGAGGTAGAGGTCTTCGAGTCGCTTCAGCGAGTCGGCTCGTTCGATCGCGGTCCGCAGTGCGTCGGTCAGCTTCCCCTGACCGTCGATCAGCCGCAGGATGTCGGCCGCGCGCTCGGCCAGTTGTCGCAGCGACTGGACCCGCTCGTCGATGGCTCGAATCTGTTCCTCGTCCAGGTTCCCCGTCCGCTCCTTGCGATAGCGCGTGATGAACGGGACGGTATTGCCCTCGTCGAGCAGCAGCACGGTTTGCCGCACCTGCTCGGGCTTGAGGCGCAGTTCCGTGGCGACTCGCGCCAAGTCCACGTCTGGGGGGGAAGTTCGATCCGTCATCGAAGCGGGTCCGTCGTGAAGTGAAGTACTCTTCGATGACGTCAGATATCGCATGTTCGCGCCGCAAGGGGAAGCGTCGCGAGGTGTACGGCAACCCCTGCCGATGCCGAGGCCGGGTCGGCCGTCGTTGCCGGTCCACGAAGTCCCCCCCGCGACAAGCTGCGCAGACTCCGCGCGAGTGTCTTCGCAGGCACAGGTCCGTTTCGAGTCCCCATCGTTCTTTTCGTCACATTTCATCAAGCCTCGCGGCGGTCGCTGCCGATCTTGAATCTGCCGCGTGGCGTGCGCGGTGACTCGTCCCCTCGACGGGTGATTGGACTGAACTTTGTCGCCTCGACTCAAGGACGAATGATGCGACACGGCCTGCGACTGTTCACGGGTGACGAGACTCCTGCCACGGCCACGGCCGAGCAGGTGACCGTCCGTCTGGGTGACATCTCCCGCGCCCTGCGTGACGCCACCCGGTGGAACCGCACCTGGCTGGACGACTTCGCCGACGATGAAGTGCAGGTGTCCGCCGACCTCTACGAAATCATCTCCGCCTACATGCGACTGCGACCCGGCGCGTGAGCGACCGGGCTTGAGAAATCCCAAATCTCAAGAACCAAACACCAAACGAATCTCAAAGTCCAAAAGCAGACAAACCTCAAACCGCGTCATCGATGACCCGCTGGCGCAACAGAACGGTCTGTTCGTTTGAAGTTTTCTCCTTTAGCATTTGAAACCCGTTTGGTGTTTGGTTCTTGAGATTTGAGGTTTCTCGAAGCATGTCGCCGCGCCGTGACGCCGAAGCCATTTGGAACGCCGGTGTCGCCGCCGTCGATTCGGCCCGATTGGTCCGCGCGGTGGTGCAGCGCAGCGAATCCGTGCTCGACGTCTGCGGTGAGCGATTCGATCTGACATCGCTCGGCCGGCTGATCGTCGTGGGGGCGGGGAAGGCCGGCGCAGGGATGGCCTTCGGTTTGGAGGACGCCCTCGGCGCGGAACTGGTCGATGCGAAGGTCGAGGGTTGGATCAACGTCCCCGCCGACTGCGTGCGGCCCTTGCGCCGCATTCATCTCCACGCGGCTCGACCGGCGGGACTGAACGAGCCGACCGAAGCGGGCGTCCTCGGCAGCCGGCGGATTCTGGTACTCGTCGAGTCCCTGCGGGAGGACGATCTCTGCCTGGTGCTGATCTCCGGCGGAGGGAGCGCGCTGCTGCCGCTGCCGATCGACGGCATCAGTCTCGCCGACAAGCAGGCCGTGACGAGGCATCTCAGCCGGGCCGGCGCCACGATTCACGAACTGAATGCCGTGCGCAAGCGGCTGTCGCGGATCAAGGGCGGCGGCCTGCTGCGGGCGGCCCGCGCGGGGCGGATGGTGGCCCTGATCATCTCCGACGTGATCGGCGATCCGCTGGACGTGATCGCCTCGGGGCCCACCGTCTGCGATCTCGGAACGGCGGCCGAGGCGCTGGCCGTGCTGGAGCGGAGTCGAGAGTTGAGAGTCGAGAGTCGAGAGCAGGAAGCAAGAGATCCGGTTCCGGCGAGTGTCTGGAACGTGCTGCGAGAGCAGGTTGCCGCCGGCGAAGCACGCTCAACCCCGCGCGTGACTTGTCGCAACTGCATCATCGGGAACAACGAGACGGCTCTGAACGCAGCCATCGATGGCGCGCGATCGCTCGGGTATGAAGTGAGGTCGCTCGGCGCGGGGCGAGGCGGCCTCGCGCGCGATGTTGGCATCGAGCTGGCCGAAGCCTGTCTCGCCGCGCGTCGCGAGTCCTCCGCCAAACCGATCTGCCTCGTCGGCGGAGGCGAACCGGTGGTGAAGCTGGTCCCCACGGAACGGCCCCGCGCGGGAGGCCGCAATCAGGAGGTCGCGTTGTCCGCCTGCTGCCGACTCTGGCACGAAGACTTGCACGGGCTCGCGATCCTCTCGGGCGGAACCGATGGCGAGGACGGACCGACCGATGCCGCCGGCGCCATCTGCGACGAAGCGATTCGTGACGCCGCCCGACAACTCGGCCTCGACCCGTTCGATGCGCTGTCGATCAACGATTCGTACACGTTCTTCGACCGAGCGGGAGGACTTCTGAAGACCGGACCGACTCACACCAACGTCATGGACCTGCAGGTTGCCGTCGTGCAGTCCGAGTCTTGAACGCCGCCCATGCTTGCGATTGAACAGGTTGCCCCGAACCGAAGAAGTGACCCCACTGGGTGAACGGCGATTTCATCGCGTGGCATGAAACCATCACAACTTCGGAACGTTAGCCCGGATGATTCATCCGATCGGGAAAACGAGCGGCTACAGACCATGAATAATCCGGGGGGCCAGGGTGCTGGGGGAATCGAAGAGCGGGGCGTCGAGGGGGAGGCGTTGGAAGTTGGGAACGTAGGGGTCGAGTTCGCCCGGTTCAAAACGGCAGAGATGGATCGCGTACCAGAAACTGCCGCCGAGATCGCCGTCGAACTTGTAGCGGGAGCCATCGGGGGTGAAGGCGCACCAGAAATCACGAGTCGCGAACAGGATCGCCAAACACGCGCCGGAGTCAACGTCCCACAGGCGGATCGTGCCGTCAGCACTGCCGGTTGCCAGTCGCGCACTGTCCGGGCTGAACCTCAAGCTATAGACAGAGTCGCTGTGTCCTTCGAATCGCCACAGTTCCCGACCGCTCAACACGGCCCACAGCCGCACCGAGTGGTCAGCGCTGCTGCTGGCCAGCCGCGCGCCATTCGGGCTGAAGCTCACGCTGTGAACATAACCATCATGTCCGTCGAATCTCCGCAGTTCCTGGCCGCTCGACACGTCCCACAACCGCACCGATTTGTCACCGCTACCGCTGGCAAGCCACGCGCCGTCTGGGCTGAAGTTCACGCTGCTGACAAAATCATGGTGTCCGTCGAGTCGCCGCAGCTCCTGGCCGCTCGACACGTCCCACAGCCGCACCGAGTTGTCACTGCTACCGCTGGCAAGCCGCGCACTGTCTGGGCTGAAGCTCACGCTGTTGATAGAACCGCTATGTCCGTCGAGTCGCCGTAGTTCCTGACGACTCGACATGTCCCACAACCGTATCGAGCGGTCAGCGCTGCCGCTGGCCAGCCAAGCACCATCGGGGCTGAAGCTCACGCTCCAGATAGCACCGCTATGTCCGTCGAGTCTTCGCAGTTCCTGACCAGTCGACACGTCCCACAGCCGCACTGAGTTGTCAGCGCTGCCGCTAGCCAGTCGTGCGCCGTCAATACTGAAGCTCACGCTGAAGACCTGGCCGGTGTGCCCCTCGAGCCGCAGTAGCTCCTGACCGCTCGACACGTCCCAGACGCGCACCAAGCGATCACCGCTGCTGCTGGCCAGTTGCGCACCGTCCGGTCTGAAGCTCACGCTCCCAATAGAACCGCAGTGCCCATCGAGGCGCCGCAGTTCCTGAGTGCTCGACACGTCCCACAACCGAACCGAGTTGTCACCGCTACCGCTGGCCAGTCGCGCGCCGTCCGGACTGAAGCTCACACTGCTGACAGGGCCGCGGTGTCCGTCAAGCCGTCGTAGTTCCTGACCACTCGTCACGTCCCACAACCTTATCGTTTGGTCACCGCTCCCGCTCGCCAGCCGCTTGCCGTCAGGGCTGAAATTCACGCTGTTGACAAAACCGCTGTGTCCGTTGAGTCGCCGTATCTCCTGTCCATTCGCCACATCCCACAACCGGATTGATTCGTCAGCGCTGCCGCTGGCCAGCCGTTCGCCGTCGGGACTAAACCTCACGCTGAAAACCACCGCGGTGTGACCACCGAATCGCCGCATAACTTGACCGCTTGCCACGTCCCACAGCCGCACCAAACTGTCACCGCTGCCACTGGCCAGCCAGGCACCGTCCGGGCTGAAACTCACACTGCGGACCCAGTCGCTGTGTCCGTCGAATCGTCTCAGTTCCTGACCGCTCGCCACGTCCCACAGCCGCACCGAACCGTCGCCACTTCCGCTGGCCAGCCAGGCACCGTCCGGGCTGAAGCTGACGCTGGTGACAGAGCGTGTGTGTCCGTCAAATCGACGCAGTTCGCGACCACTCGACACATCCCACAACCGTGCAGAATCATCAACACCCCCGCTGGCCAACTGTGTGCCCTCCGAACTGAAGCTCAGGCTCGAAACAGCGCCGCGGTGCCCGTCGAGTCGCCGCAGTTCCTGATTGCTGGACAAGTCCCACAACCGGATGCTGCCGTCGTCGTGCCCCGCGGCCAGCAGTTCGCCACTCGGATGCCATGTGACCGAATGACACTCTGAAGAGACCGATTGAACACAGGGGAGCGGTACGTCGCCCACCAACGCGGCACCCAAAGTGTGGTCATCGCGCGGCAGTGCGACATCGAACTTTGCTCCAACCAGTTTCGCCCGCCGCCAATGGACCTCGTCCAACACGGTGCCCCGCAGGTCGGCCCCCAGCAGACGGGTCAGGTGGAAATCGGCACCAGAGAGATGAGCGTTCGACAGATTGGCATCGGTGAAGTCGGCCCGGAGCAGCGTGGCGTTCGCGAATCGAGCACGACAGAGGTTGGCCCCCAAGAACTGTGCATCGGTCAGGTCGCACCCGCTGAAGTCGGCCTGTTGCAGATCGCGGTTGGAAAAGTCCTGTCCCTGGAGTTGCTGTCCGGCAAAACTCTGGCCGCGCCGAGTTCGCTCGCCCATCCGGTCCAGCACCAGATAGGCGTTCCTCATCGCCGTCTCCGAGTGGCTGCTGTCGCGCTCCAGCACGCGCATGGCCCAGTCTCGCGCGGCGTCTCGGCCGGCGCAGCCCCAGAAGAAGTCGGCCATCAACGGTGACAACGCCCGCAACGACAGGATCGTCAGCGGCTCATTCCGCCTCAGCTTCTCGGCGGCATCGTTGGCTACCAGCCATTCGAGAAGGGACTGATGCACGAACGAGAACCCCCCTTCGTCGTCGCGAATCAACAGCGCCCCCGAGCCGACCACATGCACCGCATGGTCGACCGTGAAATGCCCGGCCAGTTCGTGCTGCTGTTCGGTCAGCTTGTCGATGATGGACGCGACTTCGGCAGTCAGGTCAGTCAGGGTCAGGGTCCGATCGAGCTGCTGCCAGAGCCTCAACGCGACCACGGTGATGGCTTGCAGCAGCGATTGCGGGTTGAGCGACGGCTGCGAGCCGGGACGCGGATTCAGTCGCGCACATTCGTTCTCCAGCCAACGTTGGATGAGCAATCGGTACAACTCGGCCGAGGTGATCTTCCCTTCGCCGCGGTCGCGAGCCTGGGTCAACTGCTCGGTGTCCAACTCAACGATGAAACTGAGCATGCGCGGGTTGGCGGCGAGACCTTCCAGGTTCTTCACGTCGCGAATCAATTCCCACCGCGTGACCGCTTGGATGTCGGCCCACGTGCGGGCGGCGGCTTCACGAGGTCCGAGTTCGCCCTGTTCCTGCAACCCTTCGAGACGCAGTCGAAAATAGTGCCGCCGCAAGAACTGCTGAGTCTGTTCGGTGTCGAACGGCTGCAACCGGACGACGCGCAATCCGGGAACCGCGGTGGCCCGGCGGTAAAGGGCGGTTTCGATTTGTTGCTCGTTCTCAAAATGCGAGGTCCGGCTGGTGACGACCACCTTCGCCGCACCGTTCATTGCCGACAACAGCGTCTCGAAGTGCTCGGCGGCCCGCTGATAGGTCACTCGCAAGGCCAATTCGTCGAAGCCGTCAAACAGCAGGGCGATACGGCCGTCGGCCAGCATGTACCGGAACGCCTTCAGGTCAATCCGCTCCTCGCCGCAATGCGCCAGGTGCTGCGCGATCAACTCGTCGAGCATCCGCCCCTTTTCGAGTTCGCGCATCTCGACGAGCACCGGCACCAGCGACCGTGGATCGCTGGCCAGTTCCCGGGCGACCTCACTCAACAGGAACGACTTCCCAGTGCCGAAGTCTCCCAGCACCAGAATGAACCGCGGATCGGGGACGCGCAGCAGTTCGAGCATCGTCTCCACGGCCTGATCCGAGGGGAACGAATCCCGTCCGACCCGATACGTCAGCCGCTGCGGCACGTACAGCGCATGCGGAAACCGCGGATCTCGGTCGAGCCGCCGGACGAGATTCTTGACGTACGGCGTGAATTCGATCAGCCCCTTGTAGTCGATGAACGACCGCAACCTGATGCGATGCTGCAGCCACGTCTGTTGCACGAGTTCGTTGGCAACCGACTCGCCCCCGTAGATCAGCTCGCAGACGAGACCGGGATCCTCGCGATAGTTTTGGACGATCTGGACGAATGCGGCCAGATTCTCCGGCAGGACGCCATGTGGGAACGCCGCGATCAACCTTTCGTCCGAGAACGCTCCGTCGTGCGTCACGACCTTCAGATAGTCCAACCGCGTCTCTCGATCGGTGCGGCGCACGATCTCCGACTCGGGCATGCGATGCCGACAAATCTCGGCCACGCGGGACAAGAAGTCGTCCGTGAAACCGTCCCGTGACCGCATCCGCCGAGACGGCCCGTCGTCAAATCGCGATTTCCCGTCGGTGTCTGCATGGGGGTCGAACTCCGCAGTATCCGAGTCGGTGGTCCATCCGGACGAAGGGGAAGACTTTGGGAGGGGACGAGATTGTTTGTGGAACGCGAGTTGACGGATGGTCTGTGCAATCTGAACCATCGCCTCGCTACGGTTCGCACCGCTGAGCTTCTTTAACGGACGAGCCGTGTCCCACGCGGCTTGAATGTGCTTGAGCGGCGTTTCTTCGTAGAGCGAATGCTCGACCGGTACCCAGACGATCGCGACGCCGCGTTGCTCGGCCGCTCGCAGCAAATACGGCAACTCCTCGGTCATGATGAACGACGAGCCGAGGAAACTCGGACTGACCAGCAGCAATGCGACATGAGCCGCATCGAGGGCCGCGTCGATTTCGTCGTGCCATTTCGCGCCCGGCACTATCGCCTTGTCCGACCAGGCTTCGACCTTGCCGCTACGGACCAGCGGTTGCAACGACTCTTCGATCTTCTTACGCCATATGTCGTCCTTGTGACTGTAGCTGATGAAGATGTTGAGCCGCTCGGCGGGGAACTCAAACTTTTCCGAGATGAACCGCCGGAAGTCGACAGCGTGTTTGTAGAACTCGCCGACCGCGGCTTCCGACAGCCAAAACAACACCGGGCACTGCCACCGCTGCTTCCAGAGATCGCGCGAAGCGTTGAGCGACTTCCACATCTGCTGACGATCGGCCGCGGAGTCCGGTGCCACGTCGTCCAGCCCCGTGAGGAACAGCGCGGTGGGCGGCTGCGGCAACTGATCGAGTTCTCTCTCAACGACGCCGAACACGTCCACAGTTCCCGCCGGAACGGACAGGACCGTGATGTCGGGTCGAACGGCCTGTAAGTCGGCGATCAATGCGTCGCGCGTGTCGGCACTGTCGCAGGTCGACGTGCCAAAGCTGGGCAGGTCGCGCGAGATCTCCAGCCACCGCCAGATCCGATGCAATTCCGGATTGCTCGGGCCTCCAACAGGCTCGCCACTCTTCGACACGTGCGTCATGGCTGCGCCTGTGGGAGAAGCAGTCCGTCCAGTCCTACCAGAACTGGGTTGACGCCATACCATTCGATGTCATTCACGTACTGCATGATGACGTGGTTCTCAAGCAATTCGCGGAAAACGTCTTCATCGTTTCGGCTTTCCAAGAACGTACCATTCGCCGCGATGGCTTCCAGGAGTGACCAGTGCTCGCGCCTCAGTTGCCGTACCAAATCGTTCCGTTGGACGCGCCGGATGTCCTCCACCGATTTAGCAATGATCGGAAGACCGCGGCTGACCGCCATT
>JANODP010000522.1:0-3139 GCA_031412755.1 Schlesneria sp.
CGCCCGCGCCGGCTACGTCCGGGCCAGGGTCGACGGCAAGGTCGTCTCCCTCGCCGACAACCTCTCCCTTGACCGTCAGATCAAACACGACATCGAGGTCGTGATCGACCGCCTCAAGGCGGGCCCGTCGGCCAGGCCGAGGTTGGCGGAGGGGGTCGAGGCGGCGCTAAAGCTCGGCGGGGGCGCGCTGATCGTGGCCGTCGATGGCGAGCCGGACGTGTTGCTGTCGTCGCACTACGCCTGCGGGGCCTGCGGGCTGAGCTTCGACCCTCCGAGCCCGCAGCTCTTCAGTTTCAACAGCCCGCAGGGAATGTGTACCGACTGCACCGGGCTGGGGATTCGGTTCGACTTCAAGATCGACCGGCTGGTCCCCGACGAATCGTTGTCGATCGCCAAGGGAGCCATCACCGTTTTGGGGAAGCTCAGTTCGATCGGCAAATGGCGGAAGCACATCTTCAAGGGGGTAGGCCGCGCGATCGAGATCGAACTCGGGCTGACCGAGGACTCGTTCTTCAAGACAAAGTGGTCCGCACTGCCCGACGCCGCGAAGCAGCTTTTCTTGTATGGCCTCGGCGCGAAGAACATCACGTTTTCGTTTCGACATGGCGGCGGTGTCTGGAAGCGCGGCGGAACGTATGCCGGGTTCATCCCCGAACTGCTGGACGAGTACCGCAAGACGCGAAACCCCATGCGCCGCATGCAGCTCGAAAAGTACATGTGCGAGGCGGGCTGTTCCACGTGCGGAGGCAGCCGGTTGAACAAGCAGGCCGGGAGCTATCGGATTACGTCGAAGAGCGCGGAACTCGGAGCGCGGAATGCGGAGCGAAAGGCAAAGACTCGCGGCAGTCATTCTTCAAGTTCCGCGCTCCCCGTTCCGCGTTCCGCGCTCTCGCTCCCCGAGGTCTGCCAACTGAGCACCCTCGATGCGTGGGAGTTTTTCGGTGAACTGGAACTGTCCGAGACCGGGCAGTTCATCGCGACCGAGGTCTTGAAGGAGATTCGCGGCCGGCTCGGTTTTCTGCTGCGATGCGGGCTCGATTACCTGACGCTCGACCGGACCGCGCCGACGCTTTCGGGGGGCGAGAGCCAGCGGATCAAACTGGCCGGTCAGATCGGCTGCGGTCTGGTGGGAGTCGTCTACATCCTGGATGAACCGAGCATCGGGCTGCATCCGCGCGACAACGCGATGCTGCTCGACAGCCTCAAGGATCTGCGCGATCAGGGCAACACCGTCATCGTCGTCGAGCATGACGACGAAACGATGAGAGCCGCCGATCACCTCGTCGACTTCGGACCGGGTCCGGGCGTGCGCGGCGGTGAGATCGTCGTCGAAGGTTCGGTCGCCGACGTGAAGCAGTCGGAACGAAGCCTGACCGGCGCGTTCCTGTCCGGCCGTCGCACGATCGCGATTCCAAAGGAGCGTCGTGCGGGGAACGGGCACGCCATTGAGATTCACGGCGCGACGCATCACAACCTGCGCGACGTCTCGGTCAGCTTCCCGCTCGGCAAGTTCATCTGCGTGACGGGGGTCAGCGGCAGCGGCAAGAGTTCGCTGGTGAACGACATCCTGTGGGAAGTCCTCAACCGCGACGTGAACAAGGGGACGGGTCATCCCGGTTCGCACACGCAGCTCACCGGGCTGGAGCACATCGACAAGGCGATCGACATCGACCAAAGCCCGATCGGCCGCACACCCCGCTCGAACCCGGCGACCTACGTGAAGCTGGCCGATCTGATTCGCGACCTCTACACGCAGCTCCCCGAATCAAAGGTGCGCGGCTTCAAACCGGGACGCTTCTCGTTCAACGTTCCGGGCGGACGGTGCGAGGCGTGCGAGGGAAACGGCTCCAACAAACTGGAGATGGATTTCCTCGCCGACATCTGGGTCACGTGTCCCGTCTGTCAGGGACACCGCTTCAACAAGGAGACGCTTGAGGTCCGCTTCAAGGGGAAGAACATCACCGACGTGCTGGAGATGGACGTGCAGCAGGCCCTCGATCATTTCGAGAACCATCCGAAGCTGAAGCGTTCGATCCAGACGCTGCACGACGTGGGACTCGATTACCTCAAACTGGGCCAGCCGTCGCCGACGCTCTCCGGCGGCGAGGCCCAGCGGGTGAAGCTCGCCAAGGAACTGAGCAAGCGTTCCACCGGCAAGACGGTCTACATCCTCGATGAGCCGACCACCGGACTGCACTTCGTGGACATCGAACACCTGCTGCGCGTGCTGCACGGTTTCGTGGACGCCGGCAACACGGTGATCGTTGTCGAACACAACCTCGACGTGATCAAGACGGCCGACTGGGTGATCGACCTCGGCCCGGAAGGGGGCTCGGGCGGCGGCCGCATCCTCGCGGCCGGCACGCCGGAAGAGATCGTGCAGTGCGAGGAGTCGTACACGGGACGGGCGCTGGCGGCTGTCTTGGGCGTTAGCCCGTCTTCTTCCAATTCTTCTCGGAGCGGGGGGCGTAAGCCCCCTGGTTCCGCGAACAAGAACAAACCAACGTCTGCCGCGCATCGGACGCCCAATCAGGGGGCTCACGCCCCCCGCTCCGAGGTCATCCGGGCTCACGCCCCCCGCTGGCAATCGCAACTCGCCCTGAACGCGACCATCGACGGAGCCGACACGTCGATCGTGGTCCGCGGCGCATCGCAGCACAACCTGCAGCATCTCGATCTGAAGATTCCGCGCGACATGATGAGCGTCTTCTGCGGGCCGAGCGGTTCCGGCAAGAGTTCGCTGGCGATGGACACGCTCTATGCCGAGGGACAGCGGCGCTACGTCGAGTCACTCTCCTCGTATGCCCGCCAGTTTCTGGGCCAGATGCCGAAGCCGAAGGTCGAGCACATCCACGGCCTGCAACCGTCGATCGCCATCGAACAGAAAACCGTCGGCAACACACCCCGCTCCACGGTCGGAACGGTCACGGAGATCTACGACTACCTGCGCATCCTGTTCGCGCGGCTGGGAACGCAGCACTGCCCCGACTGCGGCGTGCCCGTCCAGTCGCAGACGGTGGATGATGTCGTGGACAAGCTGATGGGGGGAGTCGAGAGTGGAGAGACGAGAGTCGAGAGCCAGAAGAAGGCAAACGCCGGATCGTCTCCTCTGGCTCTTGACTCTCGTCTCTCCACTCTC
>JANODP010000523.1:0-1547 GCA_031412755.1 Schlesneria sp.
TGAGTTCTTGCGAACTCAGCTACAGGCAGGCTGCGACTGTTCCACGAGGAGACCTGAATCATCCGGTTCATTCATCCTCCAACCGGACATCGACGCTGGCGCTGTGGGCGGTGAGGCCCTCGATGGCGGCGAGGCGGCGGATGTCTTCGGCGGCCTCTTCGAGCGCGTCGTGGTTGTACTGGATGACACTGCTTCGTTTCAGGAAGTCGTTCGCGCACAGGCCGTTGGCGAAGCGGGCGGTTCCGCCCGTCGGCAGGACGTGCGAGGGGCCGGCGAAGTAATCGCCGACGGCCACCGGCGTGAAGTGGCCCAGAAAGATGGCCCCCGCGTTTTGAATGCGGCCGAGCATCTCTTCCGGGTCGCGCGTCGAGATGTGCAGGTGCTCGGGGGCGAGGAGGTCGGTCAACTCGGCGGCCTGCAGGGCGTCTCGCGCGAGGATCAGCGCGCCGTAATCGTTGAGGCTGGCGAGGGCGAGGTCTCCGCGCGGCAGCTTGGCCAGTTGCAACGTCAGTTCGGCTCGAACGGCCTCGATCAGCGGAGCGTGCCACGTGATGAGGACTCCCGAACCGGGACTGTGCTCGGCCTGGGAGATCAAATCGGCCGCGACGTAGTTTGGTTCGGCGGAGTCATCCGCCAACAACACGACCTCACTGGGACCGGCAATGCTGTCGATATCGACCTCGCCGAAGACGTGCTGCTTGGCGAGGGCCACGAACAGGTTGCCCGGTCCGACGATCTTGTCCACGCGCAGCAGCCCTTCGATCCCGTAGGCCATTGCCGCGACGGCCTGGGCACCGCCGATGCGGTAGACCTCGGTGATGCCGACCTCGGCACACGTGGCGAGCAACGACGGGTTGTAGCCGCCGAAGTCGGTCGGCGGGACGACGACGGCGATCTCCTTCACGCCCGCCGTCCTGGCGGGAACGGCCGTCATCAGGACCGTCGAGGGATAGGCCGCCGCGCCGCCCGGGACACAGATGCCGACACGTCTGAGCGGCAGATAGCGCTGCCGCAACTCGACGCGACTGGTTCCGTCCTGTTTCACCAGCCGGACGTCTTCGTGCAGGATGCGGGTTTGGAACTCGGCGATGTTGCCGATGATTCGCCGCAGCGTTTGCAGGAATTTTGGGTCCGCCGCGGCATGCGCGGCGGCGAGTTCTTCGGCGGAGACCCGCAGCGTGTCGCGAGTCAGCTCCTTCCCGTCGAGCTTGGCGGTGTAGTCGAGCACCGCTGCGAGACCCTGCTCCCGCACGTCGGCACAGATCCGCTGCACGACCTGCCGCGGCGCGAGCGGCTCTCCAAACAGCGCGATCGTCCGCTGCTTGCCCGCCTCGGAAACGATGTCTCCCTGCGGGCTGAGTTTCCTCCGCAATTCGGCCAGCGCGGCGATGGGGTCTTGAGTCGAACAGTCGATCGTCGGGATGGTCAGTGCAGTCACGGTGTGTTTTTGATTCTTTGTCTTGTCCCCTCGCCCCCGTCTGCGGGGGAGAGGGTTAGGGTGAGGGGGCTTCTTCAAGGTTCGGCAGCAAACTCGTCAGAGACAGATT
>JANODP010000524.1:0-10952 GCA_031412755.1 Schlesneria sp.
GTTTTTGTTTCTCGATTATTCGTTCGAATCTCATCCTTCGTGACCTTCGTTTGGTTCTGTCCACACTTTTTTGAAATGAAGCAAACGATGGTCACGAAGGATGAGGTTGGTCCGAGGCGGAGCCTCGTTAGTAATCTGCGATCGAGCCGTCCTTGAGCGTCCGGCCGGGCCAGCGGTAGGTCTGCGGTTTCTTCGCTTCCTCATCCAGAGTCTTCTCATCGACGTCGATACCGAGGCCCGGGCCGCCCGGCAGACCGACGTAGCCCTCGGCGTCCACCTTCCAATCCATCCGCATGATGCCGGCCGGGTTGAAACCCTTGTTGTCGGGATAGAACTCGTGGATCAGGAAGAACGGGATCGAGGCGGTCACATGCAGGCTGGCCGCGATGCCAAGGTTGCTCGCCGTGCAGTGGGGAGCCAGCGGGACGAAGAACGCTTCGGCCAGCGTCGCGATCTTTTTCATCGACGTGATGCCACCCGTGTGGCAACAGTCGGGTTGCAGGATGTCGAGGCAGCGATGGAGCAGGTACGGCAGCATCTCGTAGATCGTCCGGTCCCGCTCCCCGGCGGCCAGCGGGATTGTGATCTGTTCCTTGAGCCGCTTGAAGACCTCGATGTTGCCGGGGACGGCCGGTTCCTCGATGAACAGCACGTCGTACGGTTTGATCGCCGCCGCGAGCTGGATCAGCGTCGCGGGTGGAATGGCGCTGTGAGCGTCGAACATCACCGCGCCGCCCGGTCCCACCTGCTCGCGCGCCGCGCGAATCGCGGCGACGATCTTCTCGATGTCGGCGGGCGTGCCGCTGTGCTCGAAGACTCCGGGAGGCGGCACCTTGCGGGCCTGCGGCGTGTGATAGACCCGGATGCGATCGCGAGTCGGTCCGCCCAGCAGCCGATAGACCGGCACACCCCACAACTTGCCGGTGATGTCCCACAACGCCATGTCGATTCCGGCGAGCGTGTGCATCATCAGTGCTCCACCGCGAATGTTGCGATGCGAGCGGAAGATCTTCTGCCAGAGATGCTCGATGCGCGTCGGGTTCTCGCCGTCGATCAGTTCGTACAGCGATTCGACGAGCGTCTTCGACACGCGCGGATCGACGCCCTTGATGTCGCCCCAGCCGACGACGCCGTGATTGGTCTCGATCCGGACGAACACGTTCGGATTGATCCATGTCGCCCGCAACCCTGTGATCCGCAGCGTCGTCGTCCGGTCACTCACCTGCGCCGCGGGACTGTTCTCCGCGGCCACGGCCTCGTCCAGCAACGCCTGCCCCGCCGCAGCGGCACCGAGGGAAGCCAACAACTCGCGCCGGTTGAAGTTCATGGCGAGGTCTCGCGGACAGAAGAGCAGCAGGGTCAGTCGGTGCCGATAAGGCACTCCAACGTCACTTGTCGGAGTTCGGCGGCCGCTTCGGCCGGAAGAAGCGCGTCGATTCCTTGACCACTCGGCGGCGGGAGGCGATGCGGACCAGCAGCGTGAGCAAATAGTTTCGCCAACCGGGGACATAGCACTGGCGTCGTCGTCCGAGCGCCTTCAGCGCTTTCCTCACCACGTAATCGACCTCGAGCGCGGCGTGCTTCTGGAGCCAGCCGGGGGCGCCGGCGATGTCGAAGAAACTGGTCCGCGTCACACCGGGACAGACGGCCGTCACGGTGATGCCCCGATCCTTCAGTTCGCAATGCAGGGACTCGCTGAAGTGCAGCACGAACGTCTTGCTGGCGGCGTAGGCCCCCATGTAGGCGACCGGTTGAAACGCGGACAGCGAGGCGACATTCAGGATCGCACCATGACCGCGCTCCAGCATGCCCGGCAGCAGGCGGTACGTCAGTTCCGTCAGGGCCGACACGTTCAGCCGAAGCATCTTCAGGATGTGATCGACATCCGCGCCATCCACCTCACCCACGATGCCATAGCCCGCGTTGTTGACGAGCAGTTCGATCGTCAGCCCCCGCGCGGCGATCTCGGTCAGAACCCGTTGCGGTTCGGCCGGTTCGGACAAGTCGGCGGCAATGACATGGCAGCGCGTGCCGTGTTGCGTGTGCAGTTCGGTGGCGAGCGCATCCATCAGTTCGCTGCGGCGGGCGACGAGGACGAGGTGCATCCCGCGCGAGGCGAGTTGGCGTGCGAATTCGGCCCCGAGTCCCGCGCTGGCTCCGGTCACCAAGGCCCACTGATTGGCGAGTTGTTTCCACACGCTGCGAATTCCGCGTCATGCGTCAAGGTGCGCAGAAAGGTCGGCGGCGTCCCTGCCGGAATGCGATCCTCCGGAACGGTCGAGACACCCCTCTCAACCGGCCCAAGCTGAGCAGCGGCGAGATGGTAACAGAACCTCCCGCCGCGACACAGGATCTGGCGAGCCGCTACAATCCCACCACCCTGAGAAATGCCTCGTGTCTCGGTTCAGGCCCCGTGGTGGAGGGGTATGAGACCACTTCAGGTTGCGGTTTTCCACCTTCTCCAACACTGTTGTCCCAGCCGGCGTACTGTCTGGCTGGTGACACCCATGCTCGACACAATGACCCTTCCTGACCCGACGACCTTTGAGTCGGATGACCTTGGCGGCGCGACGAACGAAGCGCGGCTGGTGGACGAGGCGCGCCATGGCAGCAAACAGGCGTTTGGCGAGTTGGTGATGCGGTACGAGCGGCGGTTGATCCGCGTCATCCTGCAATTCGTGAAGAACATCGAACTGGCCGAAGACCTCGCCCAGGAAACGTTTCTGAAAGCCTACGAGCGACTGGAGCAGTTCGACCCGGCGCGGCGGTTCGGGCCGTGGCTCTTTCGGATTGGAGTCAATCAGACCCTGGATTATCTGCGACGACGAAAGCGGCGCGGTTG
Source organism: Schlesneria sp. (assembly GCA_031412755.1). Classification (GTDB taxonomy): domain Bacteria; phylum Planctomycetota; class Planctomycetia; order Planctomycetales; family Planctomycetaceae; genus Schlesneria. The sequence goes on from JANODP010000524.1 coordinate 2,843, forward strand.
GTGGCTGCTGTTCACCGATCACCGTTCGGAAAGACAGCCCGATCCCGCGACCGCCGATCCGCGGCAGGCTCTCGATCTTCAGCAGGAGGTCGAAGCGGCCCTGGCTCAGGTTCCCGAAAACTACCGCGTGGTGCTGATGCTGCGCGACCTGCAAAACTTTTCGACCTCCGAGATCGCTTCGATGCTGGGACGCAAAGAGGCGACGATCCGCTGGCGGCTGGCCGAGGCCCGCCGCATGTTTGAAGAGATCTGGGTGCGACGCCGTGACGCCGAACCGACGTTGAGAATCGAGAGCGAGAACGAGGCGGCGGATTCCAAAGCCAAAGCCAAAGCCAACGACGAATGACGATCAAGTGACGATGAGGTGGATGCCATGAACTGCGAACACGCCCGCCGACTCCTGCCCCTGTGGGTTGGCCGCGATCTGTCCGATGCCGGTGACGCGGAGTTGCTGCGAGTTCACGTCGCTGCGTGCCCGAAGTGCCACGCGCAGTGGCGACGATTGCAGTCGAGCCTCGACGCCCTGCAATCGGTCTCGACGGCGGCAATGGAGGTCGAGCCGCGGTCGGACTTGCGTCCCAGCCTTTGGCCGCGCGTGTCCGCCGCGCTGCCCGAGTGTCCGCGCGGACGAGACCGCTTTCAGGGCTGGATTCCCGCCGTCGCGATCGCGTTGGCCGCGTCGCTGATGATGGCCGTCTCGATCTCGTCGGTGCAGCGCGAATTGGGAAGTCCACCCACGCTGGCCTGGCGGTTCGGACCGTCGTCTCCCTCGGACGGTCGCAACCTGTTCGAGACCGATGCCCGATTCGCCCCCGGTGTGGTTCACGACCAGCTCACCAACCCGTTGCTGTTGCCGGCCTCAAACCGGCTCGGAATCGTACCGGAATGGTAGGCCTTGCCGGCAGTCTTCGATCCCCTGCGCGGCCGCGCTGAGTCTTGTTTCGCGCCGGGTCCGCAGCGACCGCCTTGGCCGGGCATGACGCACGCGGGTATCATCGCTTCCGAGCGTTGTGAATGTTTCATGCTCGGGAGATCTCTTCATGCGCGGCGTCACCAGCCCGTTGGCGATCGGTCAATCGTGGTTGTTCCTCGTCGTGGTGCTGGCGGCGCCGATGCCCGTTCGGGCGCAGGCCACCCCCGCGAACGACGGCACTCTGCCGGCAACCGATGCACCCGTCTTCCTCGTCCGGTTTGAAGGGGTTCGCGATGGGAATGTGCCGGCCGAAGGAAGTGACCCGGCGAACAGGGTCCTCCCGCCGGGGCGAGTTGTCGGCGCGGTGACGTTCGACAATGCGGGGCCTCGACCCGAGAAGTTTCCGCGCTTCGCCCCCTCCAACAGCGCGGCCAGATTCGCGGCCGGCGGTTCGATTCGATTTGCCGATCCGGGTGAGAACAGCCCGCTCGACTTTGGCCTCGGCGATTCGATCACACTCGAAGCGTGGGTCGCTCCCGCCAAACTGGGTCAGGGCCAAAACATGTACGTCGTCGGCAAAGGCCGCACGAAGAACGAGGGCTTTGCCGCCGAGAACCAGAACTACGCGCTGCGACTCGCCGGTGACAAGGGCCGGGCCGGCGTGAGCTTTCTCTTCCGCAACGCCCGCAACCGTCCGGGCCAACAGGAGGACTTTCATCGCTGGACAACGACAGACGGATTCAAGGTCGATGGAAGCTGGCATCACATCGCGGTGACATACACGTTCGGCAAGAGCGACTCGATCAAGGGCTACATCGACGGCAAGCCGCTCGCGGGCAAATGGGATTACGGCGGTGCGACGAACGACGGACCGGTCGTCGATAACGACGAAGTCTGGATCGGCTCGGCCCTCGGCGGCAGTGCGAGTAACACGTTCGACGGACTGCTCGACGAGATTGCGATCCACCGCGAAAGCCTCGCGTCCGAGAAGATCGCCGCGCGATATGTCGTCCAACAAGTCCCGTCGTATGTGACGAAGCCACCTGACACGCACGATCTGCTTTTCTGCGAGATCATGGAAAACATCCCCGACCAGTTCTCGTGGGACTTCCCGATCCCAACTCCGAGCCTGGCGTACATCGAGTCTTCTTTCGGACTGATCGCGATCCCACACAAGTACAACTCGCACGGCGTCCGCGAAGACCGCAGCAACCCGCTCATGGTCCGCATGACCGGCTGGTACGAGTTCCCTCCCACCGAGACGCGGCTCATCCTGCGATCGCACTGCGGCGCGCGGCTCTTCATCGACGGCAAACTCGTCGTCGAGAACCCGTTCCCCAAACCGCGCGGCGACGGACATGGTGAGCTTTACGACGTGACCAAGACCGTCGTCCCCGGCATCCGCGCCCCACAGACTGGAGACAGCGATGTCCTCGTCAACGTGAAGGGGATCGGCCGGCTGCAGGTCGTCACGCTGGAGGTCTTCGCCGGCGGCAAGAAGCATCGTCCCGAGTTCGGTGAGACCGGGCTATGGATCGAGCGAGCGGATGGACAGTTCCATTTGGTGTCGTCCCCGGGCGTTGAAGTTCCCCTCACCGACGCCGGCTGGTTGGAGTTCGCACGATCGCAGCACGCCCAAATGGAGTTCAGCAATCAACTGTTCCGCCGTTCCGCTTCGACCGAATACGCGAAGTATTGGAACTCGCGTCATGAGAAGGCTCGACAAGACGTTGATGCTTGGAAACCTCTCTCCAATGTGCAATCACCCGCCGATTGGCCCGTGAAAAACCGGATCGATCATTTCATCAACGCGAAGCTGGCTGCCGAGAACATCGCGCCGCAGCCGCTGACCGACGACTGGGCCTTCCTGCGCCGAGTCTCGCTCGACGTGATCGGCACGCTGCCGCCGAAACGGATGGTTGAGGGTCTGGGGCTGAGGGACAGAAAAGACGAAAAGGACGTCAGGGACGACAAGGCTTTTTCTGCTGCCATCAACCCTCAACCATCGACCTTCAACCGCGCTGCCCTCATCGACCGGCTGCTCGAACAGTCCGGCTGGGCCGACCATTGGGTCGGATACTGGCAGGACGTGCTGGCCGAGAATCCGAACATCGTCAACCCGACGCTGAACAACACCGGGCCGTTTCGCTGGTGGCTGCATGAGTCGTTCAGTGACAACAAGCCGTTCGACCGCTTCGCCACCGAGTTGATTCTGATGGAGGGGAGCACGCATTACGGGGGCTCGGCGGGGTTCGGGCTCGCGACGCAGAATGACTCACCGATGGCGGCCAAGGCGCACGTGCTGGCTCAGGCGTTTCTCGGCATGGAGATGAAGTGTGCCCGCTGTCACGATGCCCCGTACCACGACTTCACGCAGCGCGATCTGTTCAGTCTCGCCGCCATGCTGAAGCGCGGCGAGGAAAAGGTGCCCAAGACGAGCACCATCCCCGGCGATCAAGCCTCGATTGCGTCGCTGCTCGTGAAGGTGACGCTCAAGCCGGGCGAGGCGATTTCGCCAACCTGGCCGTTCGCAGAAGAACTGACCGCCAGGTTCGCCGACGACATCCTCGTCAACCCGCAGGACCAGCGGGAGCAGCTTGCCGCGCTCGTCACCGCGCCGACGAACCGCCGCTTCGCGCAGGTCATCGTCAACCGCATGTGGCACCGCTATCTGGGGCGGGGTCTCGTCGAGCCGATCGACGATTGGGAGCACGCCGCGCCGTCGCATCCCGAACTCCTGGAGTATCTCGAACGGGAGTTGATTCGTTCCGGCTATGACCTCAAACACGTGGCCCGTCTGATTCTGAACTCGCACGCCTATCAACGCCGCGCGGACACGCTGGCCGCCGCCGACCCGCAGCGTGCCGCCCTGTTTGCCGGTCCCGCGCCGAGGCGGATGTCGGCCGAACAGATTGTCGATTCGATGTTCGCCGCCGTCGGCAAGCCGTTCCACGTCGAAGAGATGAGCGTCGATCTCGACAGCCAGCGCAGCTACGAATCGTCGCTCAGCATGGGTGTCCCGCGGCGCGCGTGGCAGTTCGCATCCCTCTCGAATGAACGGGATCGTCCGGCGCTGTCGCTCCCCGCCGCACAGACCATCGCCAATGTGCTCGAAACATTTGGCTGGCGGGCCTCGCGGCCCGATCCGTTGAGCGTGCGGCCCGTCGAGACCACCGTCCTGCAACCGGCGGTCCTCGCGAATGGAGTGGCCGCCAAGCGCGTGTCGCAACTCAGCGACGACAGCCTCGTCACGGAGTTGGCTCTGCAAGACCAGCCGCTCGCCGGGTTCATCGACTCGGTTTGCCGCGCCATCCTCACGCGGCCGGCCACGAGTGAGGAACGCGAACTGTTCCGCGAGTTGCTCGCCGACGGATACGACTCGCGCCGCGTGGACGCTCCCGTTGTGAAACCGCTCCCGCCGAGGAACATCGGCGTCACCTGGTCCAACCATCTCAAGCCGGAAGCGAGCGACCGAAAGCTCGCGCTGGCGAAGGAACTGGAACGGGGCGACCCGCCCACGCAGCGCCTGCGCGCCGACTGGCGGGAGCGGGCGGAAGACATGGTCTGGACGCTGATCAATTCCCCCGAGTTCGTGTTCGTGCCGTGAGCACACACTCGCAGAGGGTTGCATGGCCCGTGTTGGTTGTTGCGTTATCGTTTGCGCCCGATTGAGCGCCATCCGATTTCAAGGAAGTTTTCCGTGTCACTTGCCAGCCGAGTTCATCACCGCTTTTCGGTGGATGAGTACGACGAAATGATCGCCTGCGGAATTCTCGGTGAGAACGACCGCGTGGAACTCATTCGCGGCGAGATCGTTGACAAAATGACCATCGGAGACCGTCACGCCGCTTGTGTGAAACGATTGAACGCGCTGCTCCAAGCACTGTCACAAGGCCGTTGGATTGTGAGCGTGCAGGATCCCGTTGTCTTTGAAGACAGCAAACCGGAACCCGACCTGGCGTTGCTTCGGCCGCGAGGCGACTTCTACGCGGATTCGACTCCGCAGGCATCCGACATCCTGCTTGTGATCGAAGTTGCCGACACGTCGCTCGACTTCGACCGTGAAGTCAAGCTGCCACTCTACGCCGAAGCGGGGGTTGCCGAGTACTGGATCGTGAATCTGATCGACTCGTGTGTGGAGGTGCATCGCGGACCGCGATCCGACGGCACGTATGCCGACTCTCAAACGGTGGCCAAGGGCGGGACGGTGTCGCTTCAAGGGCTGGACCTGGCCGTCGATCAGCTCTTCTGACGCGAAGGCGTTGCAGCGTTCGCTTCGCGTACTGGACGCCTCGACAATCTCGCCCTCGACGTGAGCACTCACCGAACCGGCTTGTCGCCGTCCCGCCCGTGACGTGGCAAAGTCGTCGAGTTGGACCGCAGGTATCGCGAACGTCGGCGGGTTCCCTGTGACGCTCACTTCTCGCCGGTTTTGATCCGCATTCCGTAGAACGAGCGGTGGACGAAGAACAGCGCCAGGCCGAGCAGAACCCAGGCGGCTGTCTGACGCAGGCCCTCCTGGTTGCGGGCGGAGAGCTGCATGGCGACTTCCAGGGCCAGCAGGCCAAACAGCGTGCTGAACTTGATGATCGGATTCATCGCGACGGACGACGTGTCCTTGAAGGGATCGCCGACGGTGTCGCCCACGATCGTGGCGTCGTGCAGGGGAGTCCCCTTCATCTGGAGTTCGACCTCGACCAGCTTCTTCGCGTTGTCCCACGCTCCGCCGGCATTCGCCATGAAGATCGCCTGGTACAGGCCGAAAACGGCAATCGAGACCAGGTAGCCGATGAACAGGTAGTTCTCAAAACAGGCAAACGACAGCGTGATGAACAGCACGGTGAGAAAGATGTTCAGCATCCCCGACTGGGCATATTGCGTGCAGATTTCGACGACGCGCTTCGAGTCTTCGGTCGAGGCCTTGCCGGCCGCATCGTCCAGCTTGATGTGCTGCTTGATGTATTGCACGGCACGGAAGGCCCCCGTACTGACGGCCTGCATGGACGCTCCCGTGAACCAGTAGATCACCGCCCCGCCCAGGATCAGCCCGAAGAGAAACGGTGCGTGCAGCACGGACAAGTTCTCCAAGCCCGTGGTCAGCCCATGAGTCAACATCACGATGATCGCAAACACCAGCGTGGTGGAGCCGACCACGGCCGTGCCGATCAAGACCGGTTTGGCGGTCGCCTTGAAGGTGTTGCCCGCACCATCGTTCTCTTCCAGAAAATGCTTGGCCTTTTCAAATTGTGGCGTGAAGCCGAAGTCGCGTTCAATTTCCTGCTCGATCCCCGGTACCTGCTCGATCATCGACAGTTCAAACACCGACTGTGCGTTGTCGGTGACAGGCCCATACGAATCGACGGCGATCGTCACCGGTCCCATGCCGAGGAACCCGAACGCAATCAGTCCGAACGCGAACACCGAGGTCGCCTGCGGACTGATCATCATGTGCTGGGCACCCAGCCAGGCGCACGAGTTTCCGACCGCCATCAACCCGACGATCGTCAGGCCCAGCCAGAAGCACGAGAAGTTGCCCGCGATCAGTCCCGACAGAATGTTCAGTGACGCGCCCCCCTCCTTCGAGGCTTCGACCACCTCGCGCACGTGGGCCGAGTGCGTGGACGTGAAGAGCCGCACGAGCGCCGGAATCACCGCTCCGGCGAGTGTGCCGCAACTGATGATCGTGGCCAGCTTCCACCACAGAGTCGGATCGCCCGCGAGATCCTGCAGCAGGAAATACGAGGCGACATACGTCACGGCAATCGAGAGCGCCGAGGTCAGCCAGACCAGCACTTCCAACGGCACTTCGAAATTCATGCTGGTGCTGGCGGCGTACTTGGCCACCGAGACCCGATGATTCAGCCAGTAAGCCCCGGCTGACGTGATGACCATCAACACGCGCAGGGCAAAAATCCACGTGAGTAACTGGATCTGAATCACGTTCGTCGCCGCCTCGGCTCCTCCCGGAGCACGGATGGCCAGCGTGATGAACGAGATCAGGGCCACGCCCGTCACGCCGTAGGTCTCGAATCCGTCGGCCGTCGGTCCGACGGAGTCGCCCGCGTTGTCACCCGTGCAGTCGGCGATCACGCCCGGGTTGCGGGCGTCGTCTTCCTCAATTTTGAACTCGATCTTCATCAGATCCGCGCCAATGTCGGCAATCTTGGTGAAGATGCCACCGGCGATTCTCAGCACGGACGCCCCCAGAGATTCTCCGATCGCGAAGCCGATGAAACACGGCCCTGCCAAATGGGTGGGCATGAAGAGCAGCACACCCAGCATCAACAGCAGTTCGACGCTGATCAGCAGCATGCCGATGGCGATGCCCGCCTGCAGCGGGATGGCCGACGCGGGGAACGGCAGGCCGCGCAGAACGCCAAACGCGGCGCGGCTGTTCGCCAGCGTGTTGACTCGAATTCCAAACCAGGCCACGCCGTAACTGCCCGCGATCCCGATCAGACTGAACAGCAGGATCACCGCCACATCGATGGCCGGCTTCGCCTCCAGCACACCGAAGTAATAGACCATCACACCGCCGATGAGCACCTCGAGCAGCAGGATGAACTTGCCCTGCGTGAGCAGATAGGTCTGACAGGTGGCGTAAATCAGTTCGGAGACCTCGCGCATCGACGAATGCACGGGGAGGCTGGCGAGATGGCGGTACATCCAGAAACCGAACAGCAACCCGCCAACGCAGACCACCATTCCGCCCATCAACAACGACCATTCAAACCCGAACATGGGGAGCACGGGAATCTTGAGGTCGGCTTCTCCGGCAAATCCCGCGGCCGGAAACAAGAGCAATAAACTTCCCACTCCCACGAGCGAACGCAAGAGACCGAACGGCATCGCACAATCCTTCACACGAGTAAATTCGGAGCAGCAGTCCGCGAGCGTCGTGCCCGCCTCAGAGTTCGCGCACACCATAGAGGATGAATTGGCGGTTGCCAACGCATCGGACTCACAAGTTTGGGTGCAGTCGTTATTTGTTGGTCCTTGGTTTTCGGCCCGAAGGGCCATCCGTTCGCCCAGCCAGGGCCATCGGCCCTGGGAAAAGTGTCGCGGGAAGATTTGAGGCCCAACGGGCCGACAGTTCATCACCACCTTCCGCAGGAACTTCTCGAATCCAACTCGACGTTGCCGGAAGAACAGGAGAATTGCCGGCCCGTTGGGCCTCTTGTGCGAGCGACGGCTTGA
>JANODP010000525.1:0-7955 GCA_031412755.1 Schlesneria sp.
GGTGACGACCGCCGTGGCCAATGGCGATCTGTCGAAGAAGATCACCGTCGATGTCCGCGGTGAAATCCTGGAACTCAAGGACACCATCAACACGATGGTGGATCAACTCGGTTCGTTCGCGTCGGAAGTGACGCGCGTGGCCCGCGAGGTGGGGACCGACGGCAAACTCGGCGGTCAGGCCAACGTGAAAGGTGTCGCCGGGACGTGGAAGGATCTCACCGACTCGGTGAACTTCATGGCGTCGAACCTCACCAGCCAGGTGCGCAACATTGCCGACGTGACCAAAGCTGTGGCTAATGGAGACCTGTCGAAGAAGATCACGGTGGACGTGAAGGGTGAAATTCTCGAACTCAAGGCCACCATCAACACGATGGTGGATCAGTTGCGATCCTTCGCCGCCGAAGTGACACGCGTGGCTCGTGAAGTCGGTTCGGAAGGGAAGCTGGGCGGTCAGGCCGACGTCCGCGACGTCGCCGGTACGTGGAAAGACCTCACCGACTCGGTGAACACGATGGCCGGCAATTTGACCGGTCAGGTGCGCAACATTGCCGACGTGACGAAGGCCGTCGCCGCTGGCGACCTGTCGCGCAAGATCACGGTCGACGTGAAGGGGGAAATCCTCGAACTGAAAAACACGATCAACGTGATGGTGGACCAGTTGGGATCGTTCGCCGCGGAAGTGACCCGCGTGGCCCGCGAAGTGGGGACGGAAGGGAAGCTGGGCGGGCAGGCTGACGTGCAGGGTGTGGCCGGCACGTGGAAGGATCTCACCGATTCCGTGAACTCGATGGCGTCGAACCTCACCAGCCAGGTGCGCAACATCGCCGACGTGACGACCGCCGTGGCGAATGGCGACTTGTCGAAGAAGATCACCGTGGACGTGAAGGGCGAAATTCTCGAACTGAAGGACACCATCAATACGATGGTGGACCAGTTGCGATCGTTCGCCGCGGAAGTGACCCGCGTGGCTCGTGAAGTGGGCACTGAAGGGAAACTGGGCGGGCAGGCTCAGGTGGAAGGTGTGTCGGGGACGTGGAAGGATCTCACCGACAGCGTGAACATGATGGCTGCCAACCTCACCGACCAGGTGCGCGGCATCGCGAAGGTCGTGACGTCGGTGGCGAACGGCGAATTGAAACGCAAGTTGACGCTCGAAGCGAAGGGCGAGATCGCCGAACTGGCCGACACGATCAACAACATGATCGACACGCTCGCCACGTTTGCCGATCAGGTGACGACGGTGGCCCGCGAAGTGGGTGTCGAAGGGCAGCTCGGCGGGCAGGCCAAGGTGCCCGGAGCGGCGGGGACGTGGAAGGCCCTCACCGAGAATGTGAACCAACTCGCCGATAACCTGACCCGTCAGGTGCGGGCCATCGCCGAAGTGGCCACGGCCGTGACGAAGGGCGACCTCACGCGGTCGATCGCGCTCGACGCCCAGGGAGAAATGGCGGCTCTCAAAGACACGATCAATGAAATGATTCGCAACCTCAAAGACACCACGCTCAAGAACAACGAGCAGGACTGGTTGAAGACCAATCTCGCCAAGTTCAGCCGCATGTTGCAGGGCCAGCGCGACCTGGCGAACGTCGGCCGGATGGTGCTGTCCGAACTCTGCCCTGTGGTGTCGGCGTTGCAGGCCGAGTTCTACGTGCTCGACCAGAACGAGGAGGCGGAATCCTGGTTAACGCTGCTCGGCAGTTATGCCTCCGACGGGCAGGAGACGCTCGGCAAACGTGTGGCGCTCGGTCAGGGGATTCTCGGTCAGTGCGCGCTCGAGCGCCGCAAGATCATCCTCGACAATCCGCCGGAAACTTACCTGCGCGTGTCATCGGGACTGGGCGAGGCACCGCCTCGCAGCGTGATGGTGCTGCCGCTGATCTTTGAAAACCAGGTGAAGGGCGTGCTGGAACTGGCGTCGTTCGAGGGCTTCAATCCCACCCACCATGCGTTGCTGGAGCAACTCACCGAATCGATCGGCATCGTGCTCAACACCATCGAAGCCAACATGCGGACGGAAGGGCTGCTGCAACAGTCGCAATCGCTCGCGCAGCAGTTGCAGTCCCGGCAGGAACAGTTGCAACAAACCAATCAGGAGTTGCAGGAAAAGGCGCGCCTGCTCGCTCAGCAGAACGAGGAAGTCGAACGCAAGAACAGCGAAGTCGAGCAGGCGCGGCAGGAACTCGAAGACAAGGCCAAGCAGCTCGCCTTGACCTCGAAGTACAAGTCCGAATTCCTGGCGAACATGTCGCACGAGTTGCGGACTCCGCTGAATAGCCTGTTGATTCTCTCCGATCAGCTCAGCAACAACCCGGAAGGCAATCTGACCAACCGGCAGACAGAGTTCGCCAAAACGATTCATTCGTCGGGCAACGAACTGCTGATGCTGATCAACGACATCCTCGACCTGTCGAAGATCGAATCGGGAACCGTCGTCGTGGATGCCGGCGAACTGCGTCTCGATGACCTGCACGGGTACGTGGAACGGACGTTCCGGCACGTGGCCGAAAACAAGACCGTGGGCTTCCACATCCGATTTGACACCGCGCTGCCACCAACCCTCTATACCGATGCCAAGCGGTTGCAGCAGATCATCAAGAACCTGTTGTCGAACGCGTTCAAGTTCACGCAGCACGGACATGTGACGCTGTCAGTCGATCTCGTCGAAACCGGTTGGAACATGGGGAATGACAGCCTCAACCGGGCGGCGGAAGTGGTGGCATTCTCGGTCACCGATTCCGGCATCGGCATCCCGGTCGACAAACAGCAGATCATTTTTGAAGCCTTCCAGCAGGCGGACGGTTCCACCAGTCGCAAGTACGGCGGAACCGGTCTCGGCCTCGCCATCAGTCGTGAACTGTCGCGTCTGCTCGGAGGCGAGATTCAACTGGCATCGATTCCCGGACAGGGGAGCACGTTCACGCTGTATCTGCCGACGAATTACTCCGTGGCACGTCCGCAACGGCGGCTGGGAACGATCGATGCCAACACCGAGGCGCCTGCGCATCGCCCCGCCATTCTCCCAGACTTCACCATCAAAACCGGAATCGACAAGCCGCTGGGAACCGACGGCGCCGTGACGGGCGACCGCCCCGAGAGTTGGCCGGAGGAACACCAGATTGCAGAAGTCCCCAACGAAGTCGGCGACGACCGCAACGACATCCGATCCGGCGATCGTGTGCTGTTGATTGTGGAAAATGATCAGGCGTTCTCGCGGTTCCTGCTGGAGACGGCCCGCGAAATGGGCTTCAAAGGATTGGTCACGTCGATGGGGGCTGCCGCACTGACATTGACGCGCGAGTACAAGCCGCACGCCATCACGCTGGACATTAATCTTCCAGATATTGATGGCTGGCGCGTGCTCGACCGGTTGAAGAACGATCTCTCCACGCGGCATATTCCCGTGTGCGTTGTATCCACAGACGAATCGCGGAACCGGGCGCTCGCATCGGGAGCATTCTTGTTCCTCGCCAAACCGCTCCAAAGCCGTCACGTGCTTGACCGGCTGCTCTCGACAGTCAGCGATTACATCAATCGAAAGACCCGGACGCTGCTGCTGTTCGCGCCGGATGCCGAACGGCGCGAGGCTCTGGTTAAAAAGCTGACGTCCGAGCACATCCACATTCAGATCGCCTCCGAACCGGCAGCGGTCGCGTCATTGCTGCAGGAGCAGAACATCGATTGCCTCGTTGCCACCACCTCTTCGCCCGAGTTGTGGAAGAAGCTTCGCCGCGATGACGAGCCGAGTGATGGCTTGAGCAAACTCCTGCCGGTGATCTTGTATTCCGATGAGGCACGGCAAATTGAATTGAGCCTGTCGGGATTGGCTCACTGTACGATCCGTCAGACGCAAAGTTCCGACCGGCTCCGAGATCTGATGACATTCTTCCTGCACGACAATGTCAGCCGGCTGCCGAACGAACAGCAACAGATTCTGCGCGATCTGCATTGTTCGGATCGGGGTCTCCAGGGGAAGCGGGTGCTGATCGTCGACGATGACATGCGCAACATCTTCGCGCTGTCCACGGTGCTCGAAGAACACGACATGGTCGTCTCGTCCGCCGACAACGGCCGCGATGCCATCTCGCTGTTGCAGGCTCAGGACGACATGGACATCGTCCTGATGGACATCATGATGCCCGAAATGGATGGGATGGAAACCATGCGCGAGATCCGCAAGATCCCGCGGCTCAAAAATCTGCCCATCATCGCCGTGACGGCCAAAGCCATGAAAGGGGATCGCGAAAAATGCATCGAAGCCGGTGCGTGGGACTATCTGTCCAAACCCGTGGACGTGACTCAAATGCTGGCGGCCCTGCGGGCCTGGCTGCATCGTTAGCAGCCTGCCCGTCGCTGAGTTCGCAAGAACTCAGTTCGCGATGATGAGTTGAGCTGAGTCCTTGCGAACTCAGCTACGGGCAGATTGCGACGGCGAGATTTCGGATCCGGCGATGAATCTCTGCTTGAAATGCTTGTTCGCAATCACCGTGACAATTACGCTGGCCCGTAGCGTGAGTCTGGCAGGCTTGGTTTCCCCTCAGCGTGTGGATCGGAACGACTGACATGACGTCCAACGCCGATCCGGCGAACATACTGGTGGTGGACGATCTGCCCGAAAAGCTGCTCGTCTACGAAACGGTTTTATCGACCCTCGGTGAGAACCTCGTCCTGGTCTCTTCTGGAGCGCAGGCTCTCAGGCAGGTGCTCCAGAATCAGTTCGCGGTGATTCTGCTCGACGTCAACATGCCGGACATGGACGGGTTTGAAACGGCCCGGTTGATCCGGGGGCATCGCCGGTCGAGCACGACGCCGATCATCTTCCTGACGGCATTCACCGATGAAGTCCGCACGGCGGAAGGGTACGCTTCCGGAGCCGTCGACTATCTGCCGACTCCCATCGTCCCGGAGGTTCTGCGGGCCAAGGTTCGGGTGTTTGTCGAGTTGTTCAAGATGCGGCAGCAGGTCGCGCAGCAAGCCGAGGAGCGGGCGCGTCATGCCGCGGCTCAGGATGCCAACCGGCGGTTGACGTTCCTGTCAGACGCCAGCGCCATCCTGGGGCGATCTCTCGATTTCCATGCGACGGCGCGCGATCTCGTTCAGTTGCCGGTTCCCTTTCTGGCGGATGCGAGCCTGTTGAGTTTTGCGCCGGACCTCATCATGGCCGGAAGGCATCTCTTCGCGCGATTGGGGCCGAATCGTGAACCATTGATCGAGGAACTGGCTGCTCTCGACACGTTGCCGAAAGCCCTTCAGGATGTGACGCGCCGAGCGCTGCAGAGCGGTTGCCGGGTTGAGGGCAGAGGCTCCCGGCCAGCCGATTCCGAAGGTCTGTCTTGCGTGGCGATTCCCCTGGAAGCCCGCAATCGCATCGTCGCCGTGTTGACCATCGGTCGGAACGAAGGGGGGGCGCTCCTGTCCGGTTCGGACATCACGATGGCCACCGCGCTGGCTTCCCGCGCCGCGACGGCACTCGACAACGCGATTTTGCACGAGGAATTGCTGAAAGCGGATCGGCAGAAGGTCGATTTTCTGTCGATGCTGGCGCACGAACTCCGCAATCCGTTGGCACCCGTCCGCAATGCAGTCCAGTTGCTGCGGATGCACGCGACTGACGACGCGGCATTGCAATGGTCCAGCGAGGTGATTGACCGCCAGGTCGCACAGATGGTCCGGTTGGTCGATGACCTGCTCGATGTCTCCCGGATTACGAGCGGTAAGATTCGCCTGCAACGACAGATCATGGATGTCACGCTGGCCGTGAACCATGCTGTCGAGACGAGTCAGCCGCTGATGGACGAACGAAATCACACCTTGTCGGTGGTGGTTCCCGCACATTCCATTTGGGTGGAAGGGGATCAGGCCCGCATTACGCAGGTGATCACGAATCTTCTGAATAACGCCGCCAAGTACACCGAGGACGATGGGCAAATTCAGCTCACCGTGAGTGACGAGGAATCTCAGGTCACCATTTCCGTCCGTGACACCGGGATTGGCATCCCTGCCGAGATGTTGCGGTCTGTGTTCGACCTGTTTACTCAAGTTGAACGAACGCTCGACCGGTCTTCGGGTGGACTGGGGATTGGCTTGACCCTGGTCCACAGGTTGGTGGAGATGCATGGCGGCACGGTCACAGCCGAGAGCGAAGGGCCGGGCCAAGGTTCGGTCTTCACTCTCACCCTGCCGACTTGCTCTCCCGAGGACGGATTGTCCGCGCCCGCTTTGGAATTGGTCGTCGAGTCTGACGACTCCCAACGGCCGAAGATCTTGATTGTCGATGACAATGCCGATGCAGCAGACACGCTCGCCATGCTTTTCCGCCTCGCCAGTCATCAGGTCCAGGTCGCCTACGACGGCCCGTCCGGCGTGACGGTTGCCAACGCGTTCAAGCCGGCCATCGTGTTGCTCGACATCGGTTTGCCGGGGTTGGATGGCTACGGTGTTGCCGAGCGACTGCGGGAGTCTGAGGCCACGCGGAGCGCATTCCTGGTTGCGATCAGCGGCTACGGTCAAGCACAGGATGAAGAGCGTTCCAGGCGGGCGGGGTTCGACCTGCATCTGGTCAAACCCGTTGAATTCAGCGTGCTGCAATCGGTGCTGCAGTCGGACCGGTGGGCGGTTGCCGCTCAAGAGGAGCGAGCCAAGCCGGGAATGTTACGGAACTGAATGGAACCTGCGGGCCTCGTCCGTCACTCAGACGCATTTCTCCACCGAGTTGTGTCGCAACTTTTCCAACACCGTCTCAGGTGTTGGCTGGCTGCGGGATCACAGGATGAAGTCGCGGCAAGAGGCGGGCGCGGTAACACCGCCACGCCTCCTCGGCATAAGGAATCACGAGCAGCAACGTGAGCATGGTGTTCATCACAATGTGATACCAGATCGAAATCTGAGGCTGCTTCCAGATGAACTCGAACCGGGCCGGTTCCGAACCAGCGCCGAACAAGGCGAGAAAATGCTTCCAATTGAGGCAGATGACAAAAGAACCCATCATGAATGGCAACACACCCAGATAGCTGTGAATGTGCGTCTCGATCAGCCAGATGGTCCGCTTATCCTGAGCGTAGGCGATGTCCCACAGCGCCGTCACCTCATGAATGAGGAACGCCACGATCATGAGCACGATGATCAGCGGCGTGACTTCAAAAAACAGACAGAGCACGACGGGAACACTCATCTCGGTGAGCATCAGCGCATGCAGCAGTGATTCCTTCAGTCCGCTGGTCCGCTCGATCTGAGTCGCGCGATGACAAAGGTAGTCCCCGAAGCCCATGAGCATCCACAACGGCATGGCAAAGTAGAGCACCAGATTTCGTGTCGCTTCGGCAGTGTCCTGCATTTCTCGGCCCCTGGTGGTTCACAGATCACTACTCAACTGCTTTTGCGACGCGACGCGACGCAGCTTTTTTGGATTTGGCGGTCTTCTTGTAAGACTTGGCCGTCTTCTTGACGGTCGCCTGCTTGGCGTGAGCCGCGGCGCCGCCCTTCTTGCCACCCTTCTTTGCGGGAGCGAGATTCCGGGCCTTGCCACGACCTGAACCGCCAGGTTTTTTGCCGCCCCCGTCGGTGGCGTTGACTGTCGCCCAAGCGCGTGCTTCGGCGACATCTTCCGACACACCTTTCGCTTTGTAACCGTCTTCGATGTGCTCGGCCATTCGTTTTTGTTTGTCAGTGTATTTCGTCTTGTCGCCTTGTGGCATGATCGTCTCCTTGTGCTCAGCAAGCGTTGTCCAAGTCAATCAAATCGCCGCGGGTGGTGGATTCGTCAGGCGATCTCGTCGGCACTCTGGTTTCCATCGGAGTGGAGGAATCAGGCTGCCGCACACTAACCCGAAGAGGCTGTGATTTTTTCGCCCCCGGGCTTGTGTCCCGGGGGTTTAGCGGCTTCTGCCCTACTCGAAACTCTCGAAGAATTGAGTAGCGCAGAAGCCGTTGAACCACCGACGCAAGGTCGGTGGCGAAAA
>JANODP010000526.1:0-1909 GCA_031412755.1 Schlesneria sp.
GCGGGTCACTTTGTTTACCCCCCGCCTAACGGGGTGGTTAAATTATTTTTGGGGGGGGGGCCTTTGAGACCCTTTATTTCGGGTTTTGCGTTGCGCCGCCCACTTCCGGGGTACACCCGCCCCCCGCTCCGAAGAAATTGATCCCCACGGCTTGCGCCGTGGGCTACTCTCTGTCGCCCTCCGGGCTGAAGAGTTCTGCTCATTGAAGAGCTCTGCTCACTGCCCATCGCCCTGGCATGGCCGAAAACAAAACACGGCGCGTCGCCGGTTCGGGAGCGACGCGCCGTGAGGTTCAGGCACGTGGGTTGGGGCCGGTCGGATGACCGATGACAATTTAACGAGTGGCTTTCGCAGGAGCGTTGCTCGTCGTGGTCGCGGGTCGGTTGGGTGAGGCCGCCGGCTGACGGGCGCCCGTGGCGCTCACCGGTTGAATCGCACCACCCGCCGCACCACTTGTCGGGCCGGCTCCCGGGCCGGGTCCGGTCGAGGTCTGCGTCAGGTAGTTGTCGACGCGCGTCTGTTCCTTGATCTTCTCGAAGACCTTGCCGATGGCCTGTTGCGTCTTGGCCTCGGTCAGTTGATCGACGAGCGAATTGCGGACTTCCTCGATGTCGGTGACGACTGGTTCCGTGCGGCCTTCGCACTTCATGACCACCCAGCGACCGGTTCCGACTTCGATGACACCAGACAATTCACCGTCCTTCAACTTGAAGGCGGCATCTTCCAAAGTCTTGTTCCCGGTGTAACGCGGGATGGGCGGAACCTGTCCTCCCAACGCGCGGCTGTTCGGATCGATGGAGTACTTCTGGGCGAGCTTCTCGAAATCGTCCGGGTTGCGATTGGCTTCTTCCCACACGTCTTTGGCTCGTCGCGAGCTGTCGAGCATGATGACGCGGGCCTTCACGCGGGGACCGTATTCGCGGATGAAGGCCTTCTTGACGTCGTCTTCACTCAGATCGACCTGCTCACCCGCCAGCTTCCTGAGGGCCACCATCGGCCAGATCACGCTCGATCGGTACTGCATCGGCGTGATGTTTCGCTCGGCCTGCAGCATCTGCATCCATTGGTTGACCTCCAGGTTGAACCGCTTGGCGATCTTCTCGATTTCGGCGGAGACTTCCTGGTCGGTGACCGTGATCTGCTGGGCTTCGCACGCCTGCTGAATCACGAGGCGGTGAATGAGATCGTCGAGAACTTCCTTGCCGTACCGCGCGATGCACTCTTCGGCAACGGCTTCTTTGGAGATGGTTTCCTTGCCGACGCGCGCCAGGGTATCGGGGGTCCGCGCTCCACCGACGCGCGCCTTCCCGGCCGCCGGCGCGTCGGACGCGGCCTGTCCCGACGAGGCGCGGAAGTGTTGCATCAGCAGACCCGCAGCGATCACGGCCGCCGCCGCTCCACCGAAGATCCAGATCAGTTTTCGTCTTGGCTTGTTGTTGGCGTTCGCCGCCGTGTCGTGCGTCCCTGCACTCATGACTTTTCTCCGAACCGGGTGACAGACCGAACCGCGGTCAAGCCCCAACGGGCCTCCGCCCACGTTAGACGCGCGGGGTTGTAGAAACCGGCAGAAACTGCGTCAAGAGGGGTTTGCGGCCGGTCTTCGGCCGATCATGCCGACCGGGACGACGACGGTGCCGTCAACTTTGATTTGAGGGGACGTCTGGGACCAAGGCGATGAATGGGACTGGCGAGTCACGAGAGAGTCATCCGTCTCATCAACTCCCATCAGCCCCCTCCATCGCGCATCGGACGGCTGACCCGGCATTCAAGTCGGCAGACGTTTAGTCCGGACTATTCACCGTCGCATTGAAGCCTGACGCGAAAGCCATGGTTCTGCTGTCACAGCCCTTCGCTTGCGCGTCAGGCTTCAATGCCACGCTCTGTCGACGACGTTACCCGAGGCGTGAAT
>JANODP010000527.1:0-3178 GCA_031412755.1 Schlesneria sp.
GGGGGGGGCTGTTTTTTCCCCGCCGGGGGGCGGGTGGCCGCGGGGGCGGGCATTTAAAAAACCCCCCCCCCACGAGTTACTCCCAAGCCAGCGGCTTGAGCCACGCGGCTTTGAGTTCGACGAGGCTGGCGTCGATCACCGGCTCCGCGCCGGAAGCCGTGATCCGAACGCGACCGCTCGACGTCACCTGGCCGACGCGTGCGAGTGGCAACCCGGCGAACGTCGCCTCGAATTGCGCAGCCTTCGCTGGCTCGACTTCGATCAGGAACCGGGTCGCACTTTCCGAGAAGAGCAACATGGCGGGATCGCTGAGGCGGGACGTCTCAGCTACGGAAGCGATGTCCAACTCGATTCCGAGTCCGCCGGCGAAGGCCATCTCGGCGGCGGCGGCAGCGAGGCCTCCTTCGCTGAGGTCGTGGCAACTGCGGACGAGGCTGCTCGCAATCGCTCGATGCACGGCGGCGAAGATCTTCGGGGCCTGTTCGAGATCAACGTGCGGGACCGTGCCCCCGCTGAGATTGTTGACCAGCGCGTAATGGCTGCCACCCATCTCGTCACGCGTCACACCGACGAGGTACAGCAGGTTGCCGGCCTGCTTGAGGTCCATCGTCACGCACTGTCGCACGTCGGCGACTTGACCGATCGCGCTGATGAGGAGCGACGAGGGAATCGCCACCGTGCGTCTCTCGCCAGTCGCCGGATCGATGTAGGAGAACTCATTGTTCAGGCTGTCCTTGCCGCTGATGAATGGCGTGCCGAACGCGATCGCCGTGTCCTTGCAGCCGAGGGCCGCGCGTACGAGTGACCCCAGCGTTTCGGGTCGCTCGGTGTTTCCCCAACAAAAATTGTCGAGGATCGCGATGCGGCTCGGATCGGCTCCGACCGCGACGCAGTTTCGCACCGCTTCGTCAATCGCGGCGGCGGCCATCCAGTACGGATCGAAGTCGCCGTAGTGCGGGTTCATCCCGTTCGAGACGACGACGCCGCGCTGCGATGTCAGGTCGGGTCGCACGACGGCGGCATCCGACGGCCCGTCGCACGCCACACCGACGAGCGGCTTCACCACGCTGCCCGCCTGCACCTCGTGGTCGTACTGCCGGATGATCCACTCCTTCGAGCAGACATTCAGCGAGCCGAGGATGGCGAAGAGCGAAGAGTCGAGAGTCGAGTGTCGAGAGCCAGAAAGAGAACGATCAGTCGGAGGCTGATAAACCGCATCGCGCACGACTGGGGGGCGGCCGTCGTGAAGGAAGCTCATCGCCACCTCGCCGACTGTCTGGCCGTGGTACGTGAGCCGAAGCATCGGACCCGTTGGGGCCGATCCCGGAGGATTTTCTCTGGCTCTTGTCTCTCGTCTCTCGTCTCTCGACTCATTCCCGAACTGGCCGATGGCGGAGGCTTCGACACCTTCAGCCGCGCACAAAGCAAAAAACTCGTCCCACTTGTCGGGTGGGACGGCGAGGACCATCCGTTCCTGAGCTTCGCTGATCCAGATCTCGGTGTACGAGAGCCCCGCATATTTCAGCGGGCACTTCTCCAGCCAGACGACTGCGCCGGAGTGTTCGCCCATTTCACCGACGGCTGAACTGAAGCCGCCCGCTCCGCAATCGGTGATCGCGTTGTACAGGCCGAGATCGCGGGCTTGCAGGACCACGTCGGCCACCATCTTTTCGGTGACGGCGTTGCCGATCTGAACGGCTCCGCCCGAGATCGTTTCGCTTTCGTGAGTCAGCTCGGCGGAGGAGAACGTCGCGCCGTGAATGCCGTCGCGTCCCGTGCGGCCTCCCACCGCGACGATGAAGTCGCCGGGATGGACCTGCTTCTCGACCTTGCCGACCGGAATCATGGCCGCCGTGCCGCAATAGACCAGCGGGTTGCCGAGGTAGCGCTCGTCGAAGAAGACCGCCCCGTTCACCGTGGGGATGCCCATGCGGTTGCCATAGTCTCGCACGCCCGAGACGACTCCCTTCATCACGGCCTTCGGGTGCAGCGTCCCCGGCGGCAGCGAATCGACCGGCGTGTCGGGCGGAGCGAAACAGAAGACATCCGTGTTGAGGATCGGCTTTGCTCCGAGTCCCGTGCCGAGCGGATCGCGGATCACGCCGCCGATCCCCGTGTTGGCACCGCCGTACGGTTCGATGGCCGACGGGTGGTTGTGCGTCTCGACCTTGAAGCAGACGTGCTGCTGGTCGTCGAACTTCACGACACCCGCGTTGTCCTGAAAGACGCTGACGCACCAGTCGTCCTGGCCGAGCCGTTTGCGGATTTCGACCGTCGCCCCGAAGACGGTCTCTTTAAGCATGTTCTCGAAGACCCGCTCACCGTGCTCGTCGCGGTAGCGGATGCGGCCCTTGAGCGTCTTGTGTGAGCAGTGCTCGCTCCACGTTTGAGCCACCGTTTCGAGTTCGATGTCGGTCGGATCGCGCTGCTGCTCGACCCAGTGCCGTTGGATCGTCTGCATCTCGGCGAGGCTCAGATAAAGCTGGCCGTGCTTGCTGAGGTGCATCAAGGCGTCATCGCTCATCGCGCGGATGGCGACCGTGCGCAGTTGGAACTCGTACTCGCTGCCCGCTCCGATTGTGTCCATGTGGAGCGGCCCGGCGATCACTCGTTCGATGGCGTCGTTGGCGAGGACACGCTTCGCGACACGGTCGAGATCGGCGGACGATGCCGTGGCGTCGAACCAGTACTTTCGCCCGGTCGCCACCGCCTCGACATTGAAGCCGAGATCGACGAGCGCCTTCTGGGTGCTCATCCCCACGTTGTCGGTGACGCCCGGTTTGAAGAGGACGTTGAGGAGCCGAGGGTCGAGAGACGAGAGACGAGAGCCAGAAGAGGAGCCAGCCGATTTCTCTGGCTCTCGTCTCTCGACTCTCGTCACTCGACTCACTTCCGCCACCGGATCGACCAGCAGCGTGCGGGCGGCCCGAAGAACATCAGCCTCACTGAGCGACGCGGCTTGCAACAGGAACGATCTCGCGCTGCGAGCCTGCTTCACGGTCGATGCTCCGAGTGCCTGTGCCTCAGTCACAACACGCGCCGCATCGCGGTCGATTTCGTTCGCCGCCGGTCGGATTTCCACTTCCCAGAGCATTCGGTGTCTCGTCGCTATCCAAAGGAGGGTGGGTCGAGTCTTCGAGGCCCACCGGATTGTTCGTTGTCAGTGGCGGTGGGCCTC
>JANODP010000528.1:0-26723 GCA_031412755.1 Schlesneria sp.
TTGGGTGGGGGGGACGTGCGTCCCTTTATGTCGCGTGTTTCGCTGTTGCCCCCTTTTTCTGGGTACTCACGCCCCCCGCTCCGAAGGAGGAAGTTCTGAAACGCGCCCTACCAAAACTCACGACACCGGCGCCGCGTCGTCGATCACGAGCCGGGCCTTGCCGCTCAGGTGGGCTCCCCAGGTCAGCAGGCTCGGCCAGCGACGCAGGAACGGAACGGTCGCGGCCACCAAACCGGGTCGCATCGCCCAGTGAGCCACTGCGGCGGCGGCTCGGATGCGGGGAGCGAAACAGCGCCGCCATTCGGCTTGATACAGTCGGCCGACTTCCTCGGCGATCCGGCGTTCGTGCAGTTGTGTGCGTGCGGCGATGAGGCGTCGGGTCAGCAGCCACGCCGATTGCAGCGCCATACTGATCCCTTCGGCCACGACCGGGTGAGCCTCCCCCGCCGCATTCCCCACGACGAACAGGCCGTCTCGATAACACGGGCGGAGGCCGGGTCGAATGGGGCCGGCCGACAACCACGGTTCATCGCAAATCGCCGGCTCGAGCACCGGACGCAGCACCGGGCACGAGTCGAGAATATGTTGCAGCACCGCCTCGCCGGCCGTCTCCCCATCGGCGCGAGGCACTCGTTCCAGCCGACTGCGCCGCACGCAGCACGACAGGCTCGTCCGGCCGTGATCGCAATTCACCAGGCCGCCATATCCGTCGGCGAAACTCAACAGCGGCATCAGTCCCGGCGGCAACGCCGCTTCGCGAAAGTGAGCCTTGAACGCCAGCAGGTCATGCGGATGCGAAGCGACCTGCTGCGGTTGCGTCACCAGCGGACCGAGCTCCCACGAACCGTGAGCGGCAATCACCAGACCGGCCCGCAACTCGGACGACTGCCGCGTCTCCTGCGACGCGATGCGACAGACGTATCCGTCGCCATCGCGAGTCAGCTCCGCGCAGCGCCACGGTTGCCGCACCTCGACACCCCGACTCGCCGCACGGGCCAGCAGCAGCGAGTCGAGATGCTCGCGCGACAACGCCCGCCCCCACGGCCCCTCCTTCGACGAACCGTCACAGGAGAGCGGCCTCGGCAAGTCGGCCTGCACGCTGGTCCCGCCGACAAAAATCGCGGTCCGCGTTACGGGAGGCCCGGCCATCTCGGCAAAGGCCTCCGCCAACCCCAGCCTTTCGAGTAACGGCCAGTTCGTCGCCGACAGATACTCGCCACAAACCTTCCGCCGCGGGAAGACCTTCCGTTCCACGAGCACCACCGACCACCCGGCCTCCGCCAGCAGCAGCGCCGCCGTCGCTCCCCCCGGCCCACCCCCAATCACCAGCGCATCGAACGCATTCGCCGACGGGGGAGGCAGCGTGCTCAACTCTCCACCTCGGGGGCTCCCGTGTCGCACATCCCCTGCTGCAGGTCTTCCCGCGACCGTTCCGCCAGCTTCGCATAGTTGGCTCGAATGTGATCCAGTTCCGCCTCGTCCAATTCTTCCAAATCCAACAGCGCGTTGTGCGCGCCCTTCGTGACGCGGATCAGTTCGTCCAACTTCACCTGCATCGCTTCCGCGTCGCGATTCTGGGTGCTCTGAATCAGAAACACCATCAGAAAGGTGATGATCGTCGTGCCGGTGTTGATGACCAGTTGCCACGTATCACTAAATCCAAACATCGGCCCGGTCATCGCCCAGATGAGGATGATCAGCACGGCGAGACCAAATCCCGCCGGATGCCCCGTCGCCCGGGCAGCCCCTTTCGCGAGGCGAGAAAACCAGGAGGTGGATCGGGTCGGTTTCATGGATGATTGCCAGGGTGGTCAAAGGCACATCTGCCAAAATCGCGCGGGCCGACGCGGCGGCGAGTCCTGCTCGGATTGGCACACGTTACCGAGTCGGCCATCCATGAACCAACGACACAGTGGGCCGATCAGAAACGGTGCTCCCTTCCCGTGAAGATTTGCGGGGTGAGACCGGCTCGCGCCGCTGGCGCCAACCCACCCTAAAAAAACACTGGCGGTCCGAAGCGACCGCCAGTGGCATGCGTGAGAGTCATTTGGCTACTGCAAGCCGTTCACCGTCCGCTGTGAAGCGGCTCACGGTTTCGGAGCGTCCGGGGTGACGGCCTCCGGGAATCGCCGATCGACGAGGCGGGCATCCTGCGGCAGTCGAATGCGATTGAGGTCGATGATCGTGCCGTCGATGACAATCTCGATGTCCACGCGGGCGCGGTTGTGGAAGCCCAGTTCCCGTTCGGGAACCTGATCGATCGGCTTCCACGTGAGCTTTCCGCCAGCGATCGGTACGGCCGTCACATATTCCGGCAGTTCACCCTGGGGGCCGACCAACTCCTTGGGCCAGGGAGTCCCGGCAAACAACATCGTTCCCGCTTCGAGTTCCTTGAGGTCAATCCGGCCTCCGACCTTGGCGGTCCCACCGGCGTAACCCCCCGTCGGTCCCTTGATCCGGACACACGGCTTCGCATTCGACAGAAACTTTCCCCAACCGTTGTCGGAGTCGCCCACTTTGGAAAGCGTGAGCGGCGAACCGGGCGTCCGCAGCTTCACCAGAACCGGCCAGAACTTTTCGAACTCCTCGCGCGTCTCGAACGGGATCGTATAGATGTGCTCCTGCGTCCCTGTGGCGACGTCGAGCGTCTTGGCCTGCTTCCGCAACGACTCCAATTCCTTGGGCCAACTCGTCGGCCACTTCCCTTCGTCTGAGGGAATGACCAAGGCCGTGGCCTCCCACGACGCGAACAAAACCAGCAACAAGGCGACGACAACAACAATCGTACGTTTCATGGACCTGCTCCCGAAATGAGACTTCAGCAACTCGAAGGATTGGCGTGCAATGGTCGCGGTCATCAGTGAGCCGTTTGCGGCTGGCAACTTTCGTAGGGTAAGCCTCCGTCCGGCCCGCCACGTTCGGCTCATCAGACGCCAGTTCCTGGAATAAGTTCCCGCGACTCGGCAGTACGCCGCGAGTGATCGGCCAACGCGGGTTTGTCACCTGCCATTTTTCTGAAACTTTACGCTTGACACTTCCGCCCTCGATTGTATTATTGAACTAATACAAGTGTCTCGGCTCCAGTCGGACCTCACTGCTGCGGAACAGTCCCGTGCAAATTCACATTTCCACCAGCGACGGCGTGCCGATCTATCTGCAGATCGTCAACCAGGTCAAGTTTCTGGTCGCCTCCGGACGACTCGCGTCGGGCGAGGAACTGCCGCCGATTCGCGGACTGGCCGAACAGCTTCTGATCAACCCGAACACGGTGGCGCGAGCCTATCGGGATCTCGAAACGGCGGGCATCGTCGAGAAACGGCGGACCGCCGGAACCTACGTCTCCGACCAGGGCTCGCCGCTCGCCCGGCGCGAGCGGGTCAAGATTCTGACGGAACGGATCGACGCCCTGCTGGCCGAGGCGCAGCACATGGACGTCAGCATCGAAGACGTCTTCAAATTCCTTCAACAGCGTCACGCGGTGATGCTCGCGTCCCGTAAAGAGGAGTGATTTCATGCACGATCCATTTCCATCCTCCGCCCCGCCGATTGTCGACATTCGACGGGTCACCCGGCAATTCGGTGCCAAGCTGGCACTCGATGACATTTCGCTCACCGTCCCGCGCGGCGGCGTCTTCGGCTTGATCGGCGGCAACGGAGCCGGCAAGACGACGCTCATCAAGCACATTCTCGGGCTGCTGAAGGCTCAGCAAGGGACGGTGCAGGTGTTCGGCCTCGATCCGGTCGAGAACCCGGTCGGCACGCTCGGCCGGATCGGCTACTTGTCCGAGGATCGCGACCTTCCCGACTGGATGCGGGTCGGCGAACTGATGCGCTACACGCAGGCGTTCTTCCCCAACTGGGACGAAGCCTACGCCGAAGAACTGCGCGAGGCGTTCGATCTGGATGCCAAGGCGCGGATCAAGACTCTGTCGCGCGGCCAGCGGGCGCGAGCGGGACTGCTCGTGGCGCTGGCTCATCGGCCCGAACTGCTCGTGTTGGATGAGCCCTCGTCGGGACTCGATCCCGTGGTGCGTCGCGACATTCTGGGAGCCATCATCCGCACGATCGCCGACGAAGGACGGACCGTGTTGTTCTCGTCGCATCTGCTCGACGAGGTCGAACGTGTCGCCGACCGGGTCGCGATCATTCACCAGGGGCGGATCATGCTCACCGCGCCGATGGACGAGATCAAAGCCGGACATCGCCGGCTGACGCTGCGGTTCGGACAGTCGCACGACCAACCACCATCATTGGTCGGAACGCTGTCGTTCGAGGGACGGGGAGCCGAGTGGACCTACACGTGCAGCGGAGAGAGCGATCAGTTGCGGCGCGCGGCCGAGGCGATCGGTGCCACCGTCGTGGATGACGCGGCGTTGTCACTCGACGAGATTTTCGTGTCGCGGATTCAGGGGTGAAACCTTGATGGTGGGATCACTGTCGTGGCCGACGCTGCCAGCGTCGGTTCGGATGCTGGCAGCATCCGCCACGGGAGGACTTATTGATGCGCCAGTCAGCAGCCCGGTTCACGAGAGAGGAGACATCAACATGCGATCCATTCCGTTGGCGATGACTTGGGAGACGTTTCAACGGGGACGGTGGGGTTTGTTGCTCGGCGCCCTGGGGGCGAATGCGCTTCCCATGATGCTGTTGGCAGCGCTGCGGCATGAAGGGGGAGTCGAACCCGCGGACCCCAGCCTGATCGTGATGCAAGTCACGCTGGTGCAGATCAACATGTTCGCGTTTGGGGCCGCCATTTTTTCGGCGCAGGGTGCTCCGTCACGGTTGTACGCGTATCCGATCCGGACCGAGGCCATCGTCGCCTGGCACATGCTGCTGGCAATGGCGCTCATCGCACTGGAGGTGGTTGTGAGTACGACCGTGCTCAATCTCCTCTTTGATCAGGAGTGGCCTCTGTGGGGACCGGCCCTGTTTTCGGCTGCCGCTTTGGTCGCGATCCTGGCCGTTTGCTGGTTGACCGACAAGGCAGCCTGGCTTCCCTGGTCCATTGGCCTCGTTGGCGCGGTGCTTGGGCTGTGGTTCAAGTCGCGATATGGGCCGATGTTTTCTCAACCAACTCATGTGTGGTCGGCAATCACGCCCTCAGAAGTCGCGACTCTGCTGGCCGTGGTTGGGCTGTCCTATTGGGTCGCAATCATCGGCGTTGGCAGAAGCCGTTGTGGCGAGCAGCTCGGTTCACTGGGAATCGTGGCCTGGTTGGGTCGCGCGTTCGATCAGGAAATGGAGGTGGGGCCGCCCTTCCTCTCACCGGCACAAGCTCAATTCTGGTTTGAGTGGCGGAAGAAGGGTTGGGCCATGCCGGGCTCAACCCTCTTTTGCCTGATCCTGATGCTGTGTGTCTGGCTGCTCTTCGTCCGCAATCCCAAGGATGTGGTGGAAATGCTCGTGGTCTCAGGAGGGGTGTTGAGCATCCTGGGGCTGATCAGCGGACTGATCATGGGCAACACGGGACCGAGTGACTCGAACCTGGAGATGGGATCTTTTCTCGGAACTCGTCCCATGACCAGCGTGGACTTGTCGCGCACGATCCTCAAGGTGGCGGCAGGGAGTGTTCTCATCGCCTGGCTGATTTGGGGAGTGGCGTTTCTGATCCTGTCCGGAATCCTGCTGGCAACCCAGAGTATGCCACAGCCATTTTTTCCGAGCGGCGTACAGTGGTGGTATGTCCCGGCAACGTTGCTGGGGAGTTGGACGGTCTTGGCCCTGGTGGCGTCGGCGAGTCTGGCGGGACGAATGACGTGGCTCTGGAAAATCTATTTTGGCCTGTTTGGATTCGTCATCGTGTTCGTCTTGTTCTCGAAATTCGCGCTGTCTCCCGCGGCCCAGTCGCAACTGTTTTATGGAGTGATGGCTGTCGGCGGAATCGCTTTCGTGCTGGGAACGGTCTGGGCGTACGCCAAGGCGCTGCGTCGTTCGCTGATCGGCCGGCCGGCAGCCTGCGTCGCTGCTAGCTTGTGGGCGGTACTCAGCATGGTCGTGATGCTCGAATGGGTGCGGCATCCGGTCGAGCAGTTTCCGGTCTATCTGTTCGTCATCGGCCTGATGGCCGCCGCAGTGGCCCCACTCGCCGCCGCCCCACTGGCGCTGACGTGGAACAGAAACCGATAGAACCGTTGGACGCTCGGCTGCCACTGGCGAGGGACTTCACTCACCAGTGCTCTTCAAAAAACACTGGCGGTCCAGAGTGACTGCCAGTGACATGCTCAACAGGCAGAACAAACGCGGTCGCGTCACGGGACGACGATCTGCTTGGTTTCGCTGAGCGGGTCCCGAATCCTCGGGCGTCATTTTCGGGACCAAAAAACTTCTCCCGAATCCTCGTCCGTGGTTTTCGGGACGGAAAAACCTCACAGGAATCCTTCCCAGCGGCTGAATAGGAGAACCCGACCTACAGGAAGCACCACAGCGACCAATTCCGGACGATCGCCCTGCTCTGACCCGGCCACCCCGCCGAATTGCTTTTGAAACGCAGAGAGCGCGGAGGACGCAGAGGAAAGGCCAGAGTTGGCATTCTCCCGTCTTCTCTCTGCGCTCTCCGCGTCCTCTGCGTTTCGATCATTCCTCTTTTTCTGTCTTCGACACCGGCCCGAGCAGTTCGTCGAGGTGCGGGGCGATCGGTTTGTTCAGGGGGAGGAACCAGATCTCGGGTTTGTTTTGCTCGCGGTACTGGCGGTCGAGTGTCTCGAAGACCTCCTTCGTAGATTTCGCCGGGCCGAGCATTTGGTCGAGCAGGGGAAGGGCCGACTGATTCAAGGGGAGCGCGGCCAAGTCCGCTCTGGCCCGGAAGCGGCCTCGCGCCTGCTCCAAGGCCGCAACCGGATCGACCTTCGCGAGCGGAGGGAGTGGCTTGTTGTCCTTCAAATCCGCGAGCAGTTGCTCGGTCTGTTTCTTCTGAGGCACGGCTGCGTCGTCGTCTCCATACGCCTTCAGAGATTCTTCTGCCTCGCGCTGTGCGGCGTCACGGTCTCCCAGCCGCCATTCGCACAGGGCCAGGTGGTAGCGGGCTCGCCCTTTGGTGAGTGCTGGTATCGTGTCCCCTTCTTTCAGCCCCGATAGCAGCCGCAGCTCGTCACGAGCCTGTTCGACATCGCCCAATTCTCGCAGTGCGGCCGCGCGGTTCATGCGTGTGTTGAACGTGGTTGCCACTTTGTCCGGGTCGTCAGCCTGCAACTTGAGTGATTCTTCGTAGAGCAAAATGGCGTCGGCATGAGCACCACTGCGAAAATCGATGACGCCCGCCGTACTCAGAGAATCGGGGCTGGGCTTGAGCAGTTCGTCGATATGCGGCGCAATCGGTTGATCGAGTGACAGGAAATAGACGGCGGGCTTGCCGTCCACTTTGTATTGGCGATCCAGTGCCACCAGAATGTCCGACACGGGCGTGGCAGGACCAAGCACCCGCTCGACCTCGGGCATGATCGGCTTCAGTGGTCCCATGGTCGCCATTGCGGCATTCACGCGTTGATCAACCTCGCCCGGTGGCAGGGTCATCTCAGCGAGTAACTTGCGGTAGTTATTTTGGACAGCAATGGTGTTTGGATGGTCTTTCACCAGTCGAATCGAAAGGATTGAAAGTGCACGGGCCATCAGCGCTTCAGCCTCTATCCGACGATTCGTGGCTTGGAGCAGTCGCGCAAGGTTGTTGAGCCGGACAGCGACTTTGGGGTGCTCGGGTGTCAATGAGAGTTCGTCAATGGCGAGCGAGCGTCGATAAAACGGCTCGGCCTCTTTCAAGCGATTCGTGTCTTTCAGCAATCCTCCAAGATTGTTGAGGTCAAGGGCCACGTCAGGATGCTCGGGCCCGTAGGACTGTTCGTCGATCTGAAGCGCGCGACGCATTAGCGGCTCGGCCGCTGCCAAACGATTCGTGACCTTCAACAACACCGCCAGATTGTTGAGGTCGCGGGCAACACTCGGATGCTGAGCCCCGTAAGACTGCTCGTCGATCGCCAACGCGCGGCGCATCAGTAATTCGGCCGCCGCCAATCGGTTTGTATTCTGCAGCAACGTAGCCAGATTGTTGAGGCGGATGGCGACGATGGAGTGCTTGGTTCCGTAGAAAGACTCGTCGATGGCCAGCGCACGGCGCATCAGAGGCTCGGCCTCCGTGCGGCGATTCGTCGTATCCATCAACTGTCCCAAGTTGTTCAGTCGGGTAGCGACGTTGGGATGCACCTCGCCGTAGGACTGCTCGTCGATTACCAACGCACGGCGCATCAGCAGTTCAGCGATCGCCAGACGATTCGTCACCTTCAGTAGCATCGCCACGTTGCTGAGACGAATAGCCACATTGGGATGCAAAGCTCCGTAGACTTTTTCGTCAATCACCAACGCTCGCCGCATCATGGATTCCGCTTCTTCAAGATGGTTCGTGCGCTGGAGCAACTGCGCCAAGTTATCGAGAGTTGCCGCGACGCTTGGGTGGTCAACTCCATCGAACTTCTCGTTGATCGACAACGCGCGGCGCATCAACGGTTCGGCCTCCGCCAAACGGTTCGTGGCATAGAGCAACATCGCCAGATTGTTGAGGCGGATGGCGACATGTGGATGCTCATCAGGGTAGGACTGCTCGTCGATCGCCAGCGTGCGACGCATCAGCGGCTCAGCATCAACCAATCTGTTCGTGGCCTGGAACAACTGCGCGAGGTTGTTTAGAGCAGTGGCTTTCTCATCTGAATTGACAGCCAAGTCGACAGCGGCGAGCAGGTGTGGCTCAGCTTCGATGAAGCGGGCGAGGGTGAGATGCAGTTTGCCGAGGCTGTTCCGGGCTTCAAACCAGTTTGGAGCCTTGACTGCAACGATCTCGTACAGTTTCAGAGCTTTTTCCCATTGCAAGTTCGTTTCACGCAGATTGGCTTCCAGATGCAATCGCTTCAGAAGTTCTCGTTTTTTCTCTTCGTCTTCCTTCTGCCGATCAATGAGGCGATCGACTTGGTCAAGAGTCTCTGACTGCTTGGATTCCAGATAGTCGATCGCTTCCTGCACACCCTTCTCACCAAGAAGTCTGGCGGCTTCGACAAAGACGGGATCGGGGTCGCCTGTAAGACCCTCGCGAATCGTATTCACCAGATCTTCGACTCGATCCAAGGCTTGGTCACGCAACTTCTCGATTTCACCGATCTTCCGCCAATCCGCTTTGTCCTTACGAGCTTTGCTAATCTCTTCCTCAGCACGTTTGCGGATATGGGTCTTCAGAGTACCCGTCAACACATCGGGATTTTCAAACAACTTTTGTAGTTCAGCAACTGTTTTCTTTTGAGCTTGTTCGACCTGTTCGGCAGTCTTCTTCGCAACATTCTCCGGGATTGCCTTGACGTCCTCCTGTTGTTGACGAGCCTGACGAGCCACGAAGAGGCCAATGCCACCGACGAGCACGATGACGAGCGCCACGCTGATGGCGATGGTTTGGTTCATACTGCGGCCGGTGGCGGTGACGTGGGTGGCGACCGTCGTCAGTTCCTCCTGCAAGGCCTCGACCTTGAGAGGCAGGGTGCGGATTTTCTGGTCGAGTTCCTCGCGTGTGGACGGGCGGCTGTAGTCCTGGCCCGTGCCGGTCAGACGCTGGCGATGGGCGTCTTGCAGCCGCATTCGGTCCGCGTCCTCGGGCTCGTGCGGGTCGGCGGGGAAGCCGTCGCCGGTGAGGAAGACATACACCGGCTTGCCCAGTTCGACGGCGAGGTCGTATTCGAACTGCGTGTAACTGCGGCGCGGCACGCCGTCCGGACGCTGCGACGGCTCGGCCCCGAAGCAGCGGCCGGCGATGTGGACCACCGCGTCGCACGACGCAATCCGCTCGCGCAGCTTGTCGACGAGTTGGCGATAGTCGGTCGGGAAGTTGTCCTGCTCGACCGCGTGATAGTCGTTGTCCTCCAGCCCCTTCTTGACGAGCTTGCGGACGGAACCGAGCTCGCGCGTGACCGCGCTGATAAAGACTCGCGTATCGCGGCGAAGTTTCGGGCGGGGCGAGTTCATGACCGTATTTCCAAACGCCGGAGGCCTGACAGAACCGAACGTGCGGATGCTATCCCGCGCGGACGGGGCTCGCACGCGAGCGCCGGTCTCGTGACTGGGGCTAATCAGGAG
The DNA here is from genome assembly GCA_031412755.1 of Schlesneria sp. Classification (GTDB taxonomy): domain Bacteria; phylum Planctomycetota; class Planctomycetia; order Planctomycetales; family Planctomycetaceae; genus Schlesneria. Next base: position 10,102 of record JANODP010000528.1, read on the forward strand.
ACTGATGAGGTTGATCTCGATCTCTCGCTTGCACGGGGATCAGCGGGTGGCGAAGGAATCGGTCGAGAGGACGAGATCCAGCCCTGAGCGGTGCAATCCGTCACGAAGTTCACTGGACGAGCATTTCTCGGTTGTGAAGTTCACCGGGAGAGCGTTTCCCGATTGTAAGGAGTGCCAAAAGGAAGAGGGGCGGCACATTTTTCCCATGACCCTCTTCCTCTGCTCCGCGATCGAATGTGATGCATGTTCATTCCGCCTGCGCCACAGGCAGGAGAAACACCATGAACTTTGACACCAGAATCAAGCCGGAAGTGGCGACCGCTGTCGAAGACTTTGTGCAGCGTTATCTTTACGACAGTCCATTCACACACCTCGCGCAGTCCATTCTCACGCGCGAGCCCGGCTGGACGGAGGAGGATGCCCGCCAGTTTCGTCGGCTCGTTGTCAGGGAACTGTTGATGCGGGAGCAATCGAGGATTCGTTCTGGCAGCGCAGCGCCCGCATTGAACGCTGAACAGTCAGGCACAGCAACGCCAAAACAAGCCTCGCCGAAGACGTTTCACACGGCTCCCAAACCACCGTTTCTCCCAGTCATGCCCGGCGCGACGGTCGTCACCAAATCTCGATGACACGGATGCAGTCGACACTGCTGATCGGCAGTGGAGATCCGCATCACTCTGCTTCGAGTCACTTCGGAGCAGGTTTTATTGGGGGGATCGGTTGGTGACACGCACCGCTCACCGGTCTTGAAGTGCCGCCCCTTCAGGGCTTCGAATTCTGTGACTTTCGGAACCCGGGGCGGCGCTCCCGTTGATCGCTTGCCCCGGGCTGACATAGAACTGCCCCGTTGGGGCGGAAATCCAAAACAGCGCAGTTTCAAAACTTACGCTGCGGGTTCGCGTGTGACCGCGAATCATCCGGACTAAAGGCTGCCCAGATCCGACTTGAGTGGCAGGGACGGGATCTTGGAATCGACCGGGATGAAGCGCGGAATATCGAAGCCGCCGATGCGTTGTTTGACGTGCTCGAACGAGCCGTTGCGGACGTTGACTTCGGTCGCGTCCCCCTTGAGGCTTTGCGGCGCGTCCTGCACGAAATTGACGGCCCACCAGAGGCGCGGGTCATCCTTGCGCACGAGGACGGCGCTGAACGTGTGCTTTGTCTCCACCACCTTCGTCCCCGGCTTGCCGGATCTATTACCACCAAACGGGAGAGGTGGACCGAAGCCGCGACCCTCAAAGTACTCGGACGTCTCACCGGCCACTTCGGTATAGATGACCTTCAGCGTGATCGGCTGGTTGTCGGCCACGACGATTCCGGACTTCGACAGCCGGGCCGTCAGGGCGGCATGCAGTTGGTTGGTCACCTCCTGGCGCGAGGAGAACCGCGGCTCGCCGACTTCATAGGCGATGCTGATGGGCTGGGTGGGGGAGACGACGGCATCGACCTTGTCCGCGATCGCCTTGGTCGCCTTGGCGAGTTCGTCGCGCGGGATCTTGATGGCGGCGACTTGTCCGTTGTTGTTGCCGCCCCCCGAGACGATGACGTGGTCGGCATCAAACACCGCGGCCGGGTGGTCATAGAAGTGGGCCGGTTGCAGTTGCCAGACGACCATCTTGCTGGCGCGGTCGAACACCGCCAGACCGTTCACGAGGAACCCGGATTTATCGGGGAGATAAAACAGGCCGTTGTGCTTATAGAAGGGATTGGAAGCCACGACGTCGCCCCACTCTTCGAGCAGCTTGCCCCGGTTGGACCAGACGAGGACACCCGTGCCGAGGACCGCCGCCAGTTCCTCATTGTCGGGCGAGAAGGCCAGACCCGTGCAACCGTTGAAGGCCAGCGCGCCATTCGCCGGAGCAGCCATCGTCGCCACGCTGCTTCCCTTCGCCAGGTCGTACACCTTGAGGGACTGCACCGAGGCGACGGCCAGAAACTTGCCGTCGGAACTGATCGCGCCGGACCGCTGGGAGAAACCTTCCGTCGTAAAATCCTTGAGCGGCTTCTTGGGTTTCTCGGAGTCGTAGACGGCGACGCGCGTGGTGCCGCTGACGGTGAAGGCGGCCACGACTCGCTTGTTGTCGGCGAACTGCAGGAACGTCAGCTTGTTGGCTCCGTTCGCCACGGGAAGTTCGTGCTTGGTTTCGTCGGCGACTTTCTCCCTGGTGTACAGCGTCAGCAAGTGGCCGTCGTCATCCCCCTCGGCGAAGATGGCTCCATCGGGACTGAGGGCCAGAATATCGTTCTTGCCTCCGCCGCCGAACGCGGCCGGTGCGGACCACACTTCATCGCCGGTCGTCAGATCGTGGATGGCCCGATCCAGCGCGACGAACTTTCCTCCGGGGGCCAGAACAACCTTGGCGCCGTTTCCCTTGTGAGTGACCTGGTACTTGGCTTCGATCGGCTGCGAGCGTGTCTCGACGACTGCAGCGGGTGCTGCTGCCGGAACGGTCGGCTTGACGGGTACGGTGGGTGTCGTCGGAGTGGTCGGAACGGTCGTGGTCGTGCCGGGAGGCTTCGTGGGTGTCGTCCCCGCTGGCGGCGGGATCGTAGCGGGAGTCGTGGCCGCCGTGTTTGGCGTCGAGGGAACGACATGCAGTTGGTCCGGCGGCGCGGGAAGTTGCTTGTTGCCGCCGGGACGGAACAGCAGCACGCCGATGACGACCATGGCCACCACTCCGACGCCGCCGCCGATCATGATCCCGATCATCGAGCCGTCGCCGTTCGACTTCTTCTTCCGAGTGGAACCCGATCGTCGGACCGGGGCGACTTCGTCGTAGTCGTCCTCGTCCGGCACGCGGACCGACGCGCCGCACTTGCACCGGACTTTTCTGCCCGCCGAAGCTTCGTTGACTCGGAAATCCCGACCGCAATCGTCACAGGTGACTTCGATGCTCATGATGCCCTGGCCCTGAACAAATGAAATGTATCGCGGGGACTTTTGAAGTACTCCGCCACCGAGTTCACCTCGGTGGTTCATCGGCTTTTGCCCTACTCGTTAACAACTTTTGCACTACTCGTTATCAAATAGATCAAATAGTGCAAACGCCGTCGAGCCACCGGGGCAAGCCCAGTGGCGGGAAAATGATTTCTGGCCGCTCGTTTAACTCGACGGCCCCGCTCCGAGCGGAGTCTTGCCGACGCCATAGGCCGACTTCGGAGTGAAGACGTACGGCGGCAGCACGATCGAGCGGAAGTAGCTCTTCACCGTGTTGAGGTAGTTCGCCTGAATCGCCTGGTCGATCGTCTGGCCCTTCTCGCGGCGCAGGAAGAACGTTTCATTGGAGAACGTGGCCGCGTTGTCCCAACCCGAACCACCCGCTGCATCAAAGCCCGCTCGACAGGTCATCGTCTTCAGGGTGAACGAGATTTCTTCCGAGCCAAGCTGTCCGAAGGCCGAGTAGGTCCGCTTGGTGGTCTCCCCCTGAGCTTCGGTGGCGGTCAACGTCAACGTCACGGCCTGACCCGGTTCGACACCGATCTTGTGCTTGGCCAGTTGTTCTCGTAGCAGCTTCTCGATGTCCGCGGCAAAGGCTGGGTCGCCCAGGTTTCCGAGTTGAATGTTCAGGCTGCACTTGCCGCCCGGCTGCAACACGAATTCGGGTTGCAGCGCGGCACCAGCCAACTCCGCCTCGGCCGACGCACCGGGAAGCTTGGCCGCCGTCAGGGTTGGCTTGCCCCCCTGATCGGCCAGGAACCAGTGCCGGCCATCGGGACTGGTCGGCAGATGATCGCCCGTCGGCAATTCGTAGGTCCACGCGACGACACGCTGTTGGAGATCGACGAGCCTTTGGTTGTCGAGCAGCACGTAGCGATCGCCGCACCAATGCAGGAAGCCGCTCAGCACGGGAACGGGGAACGGGGCCGACGTATTCCCCGTTTTGAGGTCCACATCGAACAGGTAGTACGCCCCCTTGTGCGACGACAGCAGCGCGAGCTTTTCACCGTTGGGGTGATAGGCGGCGGCGTTCACTTCACCCACGTCGGCGATGCGACCGCGCAACTCACCCGAAGCCAACTCGACAAAGTAGTACGCCAGGCCATCCGAGTAACTGAGATACTTGCCCGTGGGTGAAACAGCCGGTTGCGAAGCGTTGTCGATGGCCAGAATCGCTTTGGCCTCGGGCAACTGCCAGAGGATGAGTCGCCCGGCGGCACTCAGCGTCAGGGCTCGCGTCGCGTCGATCAATGTCGCGGAGACCAGTGTTTGCGCATCGCCGGCCCCTTCGGTCGAGTACGGGTTCCAGCCGACCAGCGGCTTGCCGTCATCGGCCGAATACAAATCGAGCCGTCCCGATTTCGTGGCGGCCCAGCACAGGAAGCGGCTGCCGTCGGGACTGAGTCCCATCAGGTCGCCGTCCTGCTTCATTTTGACTTCGAGGGTCTTCTTGCCCGAGGTGAGATCGTAAACATCAACCCAGGCGCGCTCCTTGCCGGAGCCTTGCGTCGTGAAGCTGTTCTCGTCATCGACCTTGTCCTTGACGCTGTGCCAGCGATGCTGAGTCAATTGTGTCGGAGTAACGTTTCCGTTCGCCACGCGCCCAAACGGATCGCGGGCATTCGATCTCAGGGAGACCGCGCGGGGTGAGTCGCCTCGCGACACGGCCACTTCCCGCACGGTACCTCCGCCACCCGTCGCGAGTTGAATCGGGCGGGTCGAAGTCTTGGACGCCGGTGCCGGATCGGGGGTCACTCCCCACGGCACCTCCTTGGGAATGATGAACTTCAACCCCGAAAAGTCGGCGACAACGGGCGTGGCCTGCTCGCCCAGCACCTGCGGATAGTCTTCCTTCTTCGAGGTGGCCGTCTTGGCCAGACGCTCGGCCGACGCCTTGATCTTCTCTTCCGGCAGATCGTAGACGAGGACAAAACCGGAGTTGCCATTCACGTCGATCACCGTCACGTGGGAATTGTCGAGTGCCCAGCGCTTGCCGGTGAACTCCACACTGCTCTTGGGAATCTGCCAGATCACCGTTCCCATGTCGCGATCGACGATGGCGTGTTCGAACGCCAGCAGCCGCTTGTTGCCGGGGAACCACGTCAGTGGAGTCGCCTCGCGCTGCGCATTGGAGACGACCTCCTTCAGTTTCTTCGGGAACGTCATGTGGTCCACCAGGGAGCCGTCCGCCACATTCCAGATCAGCACCTTCGAGCAGCTCCAACCGTTCACCGTCGCGGCCAGTTCCTTGCCGTCGGTCGAGAAGGCCATGCCGTCGATCGTCAGTCCCCAACCGATGTCGTACGACGGCATCGACAGCTTGCCGACCACCTGGGCCGTGTCGAGTTCGTGAACCCAGATTTCTTCGCTGCTGTGTTCGCGCCGCGTCTGGGCCATGTAACGGCCACCCGGACTGAAAATGGGGAGCGTGCGATTCCAACCCTGCCACCCCAGCTCGATCTTGTGGAGTGGCTGGCCGGAGGGAAGCTCCCAAATGTGAGCATCCCAACCAATCGCCACCAGCAGGTTCGGTTTGGGAATGGCGATGGTGGTGAGGCCGCCGCGCATGCCAGTCATGTCGATGTCACCGAGCGGCTTCTTCTCTTCGACGTCATAGACGCCGAGCGACTTGCTGATGAAGCCGGCCTGGGCGGCGTAGTAGCGTCCATCGGGACTGAGGGCTCCGTGATAGGTTTCGACTCCCAATCCGGTAATCGTCCCGGCCTTTTCGCCGGTGCCGAGATTCCAGATCTCGCGGTTGTCCTTCTTCTGCGCGTTTGTTCCCACGGCCACGAACTGGCTGGGGACCACGGGGTAGATGATGTCTTCGGTGGTGGACCGTCGGCTGTTCGCGCCGTTGGGGACCTTCACTTTCACGGTCTTCTTCTTCGGCTCAAACACAATCGGCGCGGCGGGTGGATCGACTTCGACCGACCAGAAATCGGGTGGCAACTGATCGGGCGGCTCTTGCAGCGTCTTGAACTCGAGGTTGGCATCGCGCTGGCCGTGAATCGAATTGCGCCAGTGCTTCGTCACGCCGACGAAGTTGCCCAATCCGACACCGAGGTTGGGATTCTTCGGCCCCGTCAATGAGGGAGCCTTCGGCGCGCCACCCGCCGGCACCGCAGTCACAACCGGCTGATCGAAGCGCGAACCCGACTTGGGATTCGTGTTGCCCGTTCCGGGAGCCGCATTGGGATTGGCGGCCACGCTGGGAGAGGTGCCACCCGGAGCGAAGGTCCCCTGCCCTGGTGCGGTTCCCGGAGGTACGGGAAGGGCGCCGCCACCGCCACCTCGCCCCATGACCAGGAAGCCGATGATCGCCAGCACTACGACTCCACCGGCAGCACCGCCAATCATCAAACCCGCATTGCCACCTCCCGACTTCCCCTTCCGGCGACCGCGCGAACCACTGCTGCGGCGTCCGCCCGGAACGTCGATGTCCTCACCGCAGTCCTTGCAGGGCACGGTGTCACCGGCCAGGTCGTCTCGAAACTTGTACCGCTTTCCGCAACTCGGGCATTCGACAGCGATGGGCATGGCCAACCTCGTTGGATGTCTGGAGTGGTGTTTGTGTCTGTCTGCGTCGGCGGGTTTGCGAAAGGCCAGGTAAGACTGGAAGGCTCACTGGTGCGACGCGGTCTGTTTGCCGGGTGGTATGTTGCCAATTTCCACGGGCTCAGACAATCGCACTCGGACCAGAAACCGGCTTCCTCCGCGAGGCCGTGGCAGCGGCCCGTCGCCGGGGCAGATCACACGCGGTGCGTGCTTGACGACAAGGCTCCGAGCGTGTGACTTTTTCGCCCCCGGGCTTGTCCCGGGGGTTTAGCGGCTTCTGCACTACTCGAAACTCTCGGGAAACGAGTAGCGCAAAAGCCGTTGAACCACCGACGCAAGGTCGGTGGCGAAAAAATCACAAGCTCTCCGCGTGGTTGCTTTCTCGGTCATTCCACATGACTGCTCGGCAACCCGGCCCGAGCCCGCACCATCGGCCACGCCGACCGCAAAATCGTCGAACGGGAGTTCAACATCGAACGCATGGTCGAACATAACGGCCGCGCTTCATCGCGAGGTTTGGGAATCCGGCGCGTCGTCAACCCCGGTGGGACATTGAGAGGGACGCGTTCCGCCACTCGAAGTGGGGTGGCAAGGGCCCGTTCAGCGAATCTCCATCTCGGTCTGGCCGACGACGACCGACGATTGCGTGGGGGCGACGCCCGAGGAAGGGTCATGGTCATTCGGGGTCGCGTAGGCCCATAAGCGCACCTTGCATTTCCCCACAAACTCGATCGGCGTCTTCATCCGGTCGGTTTCAAATTCATAGAGCCCGTCCTTTTCCTTCACGAACGCCAAGCCTTCGTTGAGCGTCACTTCGCCAAATTGTCGCGGCTCGTAGAATTCGAGCCGCAGGAGCGTGACCTTGCCGGCGGCTTTGGGCCAGCGCAGCGTCCCTTTGGCAATGACCTCGGTGTTCTTGTCCATCGCGGGCGGGAGCACCAACACGGCCGGCTCCAACTTTTCGGTCACCACCAGTTCGCCGGCATCCAGCCGCTGGAGTCCCGGTGAGGGCTTGCGTTCGTAAGAGACCTTGTCCGTGGACAACTTCGCCGCGGGGACCGGCCCCGTGACATCACGACCGCCACACCCGGTCATGGCGACGCCGAGCGAGACGAGCAGACACCACGTTACGCATTCGCCTGGACGACGGGACTCGTAAGCTTCTCGCATGAGAGCACCTCTCCGAAAAATGGCGAACCGACAACGACACACAGTTGCCGATTCGCAGGTTGCCGATCGCGTCCCAAAATCAAATCCGCCCTGTGCGACTAGTTCGTCACCGTGTGCATGTTCGTTTCAAAAATGTTTTTGACATTGGGGTCGGCAATGTAGATGAATGTGACCCTGGCAAAGTGATCGGGCATGGGCATAGGAGGATTCGGGGGTTGCATGGTCGGGGAGACGTTCCACGGTGGGGCATTCAACGTGTGAGCCCAATTCGTTGCTGTCTGCGTGCTGATGTCTTGTTCCAATTCCGGATTCCACGCTCCGGCAGGCGACTTCGTCCCGAACCCAAACATCCACGTCCAATTGTCAATGTGGTCACCATTCGTGAGCGTGATCGTTCCGCCACCGGGGACGGTCGCGATTTTTGAACGCGATGAACCCGACGCGGGAACACTGATCGTCGCTGAAATTCCCGCCCAGGCCGGACTGGCAACCAGGGACACGATCAGCCCAATGACAATCACGCGATGTCCAAAAGTCTTCTTCATCTGACAAGTCCCTTTCAATGAGAGGAAACGACAGCGCCATCGTTGCGAGAGCCGAGATGCTGCCAGACTCGGCGGTCGATGTTTTCCGACTGGAACGCGACATGGCCGTCTACAAACAGCAGATTCACACCGCCGGGGTGCTGACTTCCGGCGGTATTAATCCCGGTGGGGACAACCCCATCGCCGGTACAACTGGGGCGGTTCGGCGGCAACATGTGGTTGTATTGGCCGACCCCCAACGAACCCAGATACCACGGAAATCCCCGTACTGTGCCGGTTTGGTAACCGAACGCGTCTGGATCGGACGGTAACGTCTCGCAGGCGTCACGGAATGCGTCGACTTCCGTCGTTCCGTACATCCTCGGCAATCTCCAGCGCTCGCGCAGCCGTTTCGGTCGAATGTCGCTGTAGAGCCACTCACTGACGCCGGCCACGTTCGATGTCCCATCGGTGATGTCGGAGATGCGAACGGGATTGGAAGTGTACGACCAGAATGTGTAGCCCCAGAGACCAAACGCGCCATCAAATCCGTTGACCAACAATCCGGAGCCATAGCACGACGGGTAGCTGCTGGCTGTGGCCCAGGGAGCACGCGACGCGGAGACATGATCACTCGGACAAACGTACATCGGAATCAGATTCACTCGAACGCGAGCCCATGCGGCGTCCGGATCCGTCGGCGTTGGTGGGGTCAGCGGGTCGTACTGCGAATGAATCGGCGCGAGTCCCAGGTACGGAAGCAGGGTGTACCTCAGGGTGCTTCCATTGGGGAGTACCCCGTGGTCCGACTCGTACTCCAGAATCGCCAGCCCGATCTGGTGGAGATTGTTCTGACATTGAGCGCGCCGGGAACTCTCACGGAGGGACTGCACCGCAGGCAGCAACAAGGCCATCAACAATCCGATCACCGCGATACTGACCAGGAGTTCGATGATCGTGAATGCGCGTCGTGACATCACATACTCCCTTTCAAGCGGATGAATATGCCTGAAGAAACAGGATCGAATCGCACAGCTTGAGAAATGTAGGTGGCACAATAAGGCGCCCCGGTTCGATTGTCAAAAAAGTTTTGCGAACAATCAGATGCTTCGCATTGTCTTCAACACTCACCCGAGTGAGGCGCCGTACTTGTCGCTCGTGGAGTCTCGGTTGCAGGTTGTCCCGTGATTGTGCGTCAGTGGGGTGGCGCAGAAACGATTGATCGCAACCCGAGACCATTCACAGCCATCTCGCCGGTTGTCTCACCCGCGCGGGCACCTTACCATTGGCGTGTCGATCCGGCCCGTATCTTCCCGCCCTGGAAAGCCGCCCGCGCGGCGACGAAGTTGATCGCCCAATCTCTGCACACCGCGGTGAGGAATCTCACCGTCACCCGTTCCCAATAAGTAAGGATCTTCTGCGATGCCATTCGCACGACTCTGTTTTTCCGCGAGCCTGTTCCTGCTCGCGGCCAGCGTTCCGGTTGGTGCTGCCGATGCGCCGCTGGAATACAACCGCGACATCCGGCCGATCCTGGCCGAGAATTGCTTCGCCTGTCACGGCCCCGACAGTGCGGCCCGCAAGGGTGAGTTGCGGCTCGACAAGCGCGAGGCGGCGGTCGAGAAGAAGGCCATCGTGCCCGGCAAGATCGACGAGAGCGAGCTGCTGCGTCGCATCCTCTCGACCGACCCGGATGAGGTCATGCCGCCACCGGCGACCAAGAAAACGCTGACTGCGGCGCAGCAGGAGACGCTGCGAAAATGGATTGCCGGCGGGGCCGAGTATCAGCCGCACTGGTCATTCATGGCGCCGACCCGCCCTGCTCCACCGGCGGTGAAAAACGAGGCCTGGGTCAAGAACCCGATCGACCGATTTGTGCTGGCGAAACTCGAAGCCGCGGGATTGAGCCCCGCGCCGGAAGCCGATCGGCAGACGCTGGCCCGGCGGGTGAGTCTCGACATCACCGGCCTGCCCCCCGCGCCGAAGCTGGTCGATGACTTCGTGGCCGATCCGTCTCCGAACGCCTACGAAAAGCTCGTCGACACGCTGCTCGAATCAAAGCACTGGGGCGAGCATCGCGGGCGGTACTGGCTCGACGCCGCACGCTTCGCCGACACGCACGGCATTCACTTCGACAACTACCGCGAAAACTGGGCCTACCGCGCCTGGGTGATCGACGCCTTCAACAAGAACATGCCGTTCGACCGGTTCACCGTCGAGCAGCTTGCCGGCGACCTGTTGCCCAACCGGACGCTGGACCAGCAGGTCGCGTCGGGCTTCAACCGTTGCAACATCACGTCGAGCGAAGGGGGAGCGATCGCCGAGGAGTATCTCGTCCTCTACAACCGCGACCGGACGGAGACCACGTCGCAGGTGTGGCTCGGCATGACGGCGGGCTGCGCGGTCTGTCACGACCACAAGTTCGACCCGCTCAGCCAGAAGGAGTTCTACGAACTGGCGGCGTTCTTCAACAACACGACTCAGGCGGCGATGGACGGCAACGTCAAGGACACGCCGCCGGTGATCGTCGTCCCCATGCCGGAAGACCGTCCGCGTTGGGAGGCCATCTCGAAAGACCTGGCTGACGCGAAACAACAACTCGACGCCCGCAAGCAGGCGGCTCGACCCGACTTTGACACGTGGCTGGCCGCGGCGACGCCGGAGCAATTCGCAGCCTCCACCCCGTCGGACAAGTTGACACTCCACGCGCCATTCGACGAGGGCAAGGGTGAGGAACTGTCGATCACGGTGGCCGGTCAGACAAAGTCGATCGCCGCGCCGAAGGCCAATTGGATCGAAGGCCATGTCGGCGCGAAGGCCCTCAAAATTCAACCCGACACGCAGCTCGAATGGCCCGAGGTCGGGGACTTCGACACCAAACAGGCCTTCTCGTGCGGCCTGTGGGTTCGAATTCAGAAGCGGAACGTGACCGGGTCGCTCGTCGCCCGCATGGACGACACGGACAACTATCGTGGCTGGGACATCTGGCTCGAAGGGGGCCGCATCGGCATCCACGTTATCAACAAGTGGCAGGATGACGCCGCGAAGACCGTCGCCACCACGGAAGTCAAAGTGAACGAGTGGCACCACGTCCTCGTCACGTATGACGGTTCGGGGAAGGCCGAGGGATTGAAAATCTATTACGACGGAGCGCCCCAGCCGACGACGATCCAAGCCAACGCCTTGAAGGGGACGACGAAGACGAAGGTGCCGTTCAAGCTGGCTCAGCGGCACACGGGCTCGCGCGTGAACGACTTCGCGCTGCAAGACCTGCGCGTCTACGAGAAGGCTCTCGACCCGAGTGAGATTCAGCGGCTCGCCCGCTCCACCCGTGCGGCGTCGCTCGCCCTGAAGCCCGCCGACAAACGGAGCGATGCCGAAAAGAACGAACTGTTTGATTGGTGGCTGACGGCACTCGACCCCAAGCATCAGGAGTTGCAGGCGAAAGCAAACGTCCTGCAGGCGGAAGAGGCCACGCTGCGCGGGCGCGGCACGATCGCGCACGTCATGCAGGAGAAGGGCGAGGGAGCGATGGCCTTCGTCCTGTACCGGGGCGAATACGACAAGCGACGCGATCAGGTGAAACCGTCCACACCGGCCGTGCTGCCCGCATGGTCCGATGACCAGCCGCGCAATCGGCTGGGCCTCGCGAGTTGGCTGCTGCGTCCCGAACATCCGCTCACCGCGCGCGTGACGGTGAACCGCTTCTGGCAGGAACTGTTCGGCCGCGGCATCGTCCGCACGTCGGAAGATTTTGGTATTAGCGGCGAGCTTCCCTCAAACCAGGAACTGCTCGACTGGCTGGCCAACGAATTCCGTGAAGGAACTCCGAATCTTCCTTCCGATTTCGATCACGCCAAGAACCCGCAACATCCGTGGGACATCAAACGCTTTTACAAGTTGCTCGTCACGTCGGCGACGTACCGGCAAGCGGCCGTCACGACGAAGGAGAAGCTCGAGCGCGATCCGCAGAACAAACTGCAGTCGCGTGGCCCGCGCTTCCGCATGGACGCCGAAATGATCCGCGACTACGCACTGGCTGCGAGCGGCCTGCTCGTCCCCAAACTGGGCGGCCCCAGCGTGAAGCCGTACCAACCGGAGGGCGTCTGGGAAGCGGTCGCGATGATCGGCAGCAACACCCGCGACTACAAACGGGACACCGGCGAGAACCTGTACCGTCGCAGCCTCTACACGTTCATCAAGCGTTCCGCTCCGCCCGCCTCGATGGAAATCTTCAACGCCACCGCACGCGAGCAATGCACCGTCCGCCGCGAGCGGACCAACACGCCGCTGCAAGCGCTGGTCACGCTCAACGACGTCCAGTTCATCGAAGCGGCACGGCATCTCGCCCAGACGGTCCTCAAGTCGGGAGGGACAACCGAACAGCAACTCGATCAGCTCGCCAAGCGACTCCTCGCCCGCCCGTTCCGCCCGAGCGAACTGCCCGTCGTGAAAAACTCGCTCGACGAACTGCTCGCCTATTACCGCGATCACGAAGCCGACGCGAAAGCCCTCATCGCCACCGGCGAATCCAAACCCGACGCAACTCTTGACCCGAAGATACTCGCTGCTTGGACAATGCTGGCGAACGAAGTGATGAACCTCGACGAGGTACTGAACAAGTAGTTCGTATGGCAGCGTTTGATATCACAATCTGTGATATCAAACGTTTGCGAACTTGAAGTCACAAGCTGTGACCTCAAGTTCGCAGACCGTTGCCAGCCAACGCTGTTTCAAAGCCAGGAATGAAGTGATGGCGAAGAAAGCGGTCACCAAATCGATTTCGGTTACGCAGATCGAAGGCGTGATTCAAATCGTGCGCGGGCAGCGGGTGATGCTCGATTCGGATTTGGCTGAACTGTATGGAATCCCCACGAAGCGACTGAACGAACAGGTGGCTCGCAACGCAGATCGCTTCCCAGGTGATTTTGCGTTTCAGCTTACGGAGCAAGAGTTTGCAAACTTGAGGTCGCAAATTGCGACCTCAAAATCAGGCGGCGGTGGGCGGAGATACCTGCCAACAGTCTTCACCGAACACGGCATCGCCATGCTGTCCAGCGTGCTCCGGTCCCCGATGGCAGTGAAGGTCAACATCGAGATCATGCGGGCGTTTGTGCGGCTGCGGAGATTGCTGGCCACACCGGGTGAGTTGGTGGCGCAAATCAATCAGTTGGCTGAGGCGGTCAAGCTACACGATGACCAGATTCAGGCGATCGCCGAAGTCCTACGACAGATGATGGAACCGCCAACGCAGCCGGTCTCGAAGCACCGGATGGGGTTTCGGGCGGAAGAATGAATATGAATTGGAACCACTCACTCTCTACAGGGAGACGATCATGAATCCGTTTCAAGATTACATGCGGAACATCACTCGACGACACTTTTGCACGCAAGGCTCGAACGTGCTCGGCTCGGCGGCGCTGGCGTCTTTGTTGGGAGGCCGCACCGGTGGAAGTGCGTTGGGGGCGGAAGCGGTCAAGGGAAGCGGAGCCGCTCATCCGCTGATGACGCACCATGCGCCGAAGGCCAAGCATGTGATTTACCTCCACATGGTCGGTGGTCCGCCGCAGATGGACCTCTACGACTACAAGCCGGTCATGAATGACTGGTACGACAAGGATCTGCCCGAGTCGATTCGGAAGGGTCAGCGGCTGACGACGATGACTTCGGGGCAGGCCCGGTTTCCGATCGCTCCGTCGAAGTTCAAGTTTGCGCAGCACGGTCAGTGCGGGATGTGGGTCACAGAGTTGCTGCCGTGGACCTCGAAGGTCGTCGATGACATCTGCTTCATCCGCAGCATGAACACCGAGGCGATCAATCACGAGCCGGCCATCACCTTCATGCAGACGGGCAACCAGGTGACGGGCCGACCGTGCCTGGGGGCGTGGGCGTCGTATGGGCTCGGCTCGCTGAACGATGACCTGCCGACGTTCGTGGTCCTCGTGGCCAAGCCGACCAACACCGAGCAGGTTCAGGCGATTTCAGCCCGCCTCTGGCAGTCGGGTTATCTGCCGGGCGAGCACTCGGCGACATCGTTCCGCAGCGCGGGAGACCCGATCCTGTACATCAACAACCCGCCGGGTGTCCCCACCGAAATCCGCCGCAAGACGCTGGATGCCCTGCGCCAATTGAACGAGCAAACGCTGGCGCAGCTCGGCGACCCCGAGACGCGGACGCGCATCGAACAGTACGAACTCGCGTTCCGGATGCAGGCGAGCGTTCCCGAACTGACCGACATCGCCAGCGAACCGGCTTCAACGTATGAGTTGTACGGTGAGGAAGCCAGGAAGCCGGGAACGTTCTCGAACCATGTGCTGCTGGCCCGGCGGATGGTCGAGCGGGGCGTCCGTTTCGTCCAGATTTACATCAACAACTGGGACACTCACGCCAATGTCGCGGGTCGTCTTCCGAGCCAGTGCAAGGATGTGGACCAGGCCTGTTACGGATTGATTCAAGACCTCAAACAACGCGGCCTGTTCGATGAGACGCTGATCATCTGGGGGGGCGAGTTCGGGAGAACGATCTATTCGCAGGGGGGTCTGTCGAAGGAGAACTACGGCCGCGATCACCATCCGCGCTGCTTCACGATGTGGATGGCCGGTGGAGGAGCCAAGGGAGGCACGATCTTCGGCGAGACCGACGACTTCAGCTACAACATCGTCAAGGATCCGTGCCACGTGCATGACTTCCACGCCACGGTGCTCAATCTGCTCGGCTTCGATCACGAGCGGTTCACGTTCAAGTACCAGGGCCTCGATCAGAAACTGACGGGGGTCGAGCCAGCTCACGTCATCAAGGAATTGCTCGCCTAACGGCGCGACTGGTTCGTGGGAATCGGTTCGCGTAAAAGTCACGCTTCGGACAACGCCATCAAAGGTGTTGTCCCGCCGGTCGGCGCGGCCCCGGCCCCTCAGGTCGAGTTGAATTTGGAGACCGGCCTCATGCGTCGCCTGTACTGGTTCTGGTCGAGTCTGCCGATGGCGGCGAGACTTCAGTTCTTCGTCCTCGCCCTGATCCTCGGATACAACTTCGTGGCGATCGACCTGCGGCCGGGCAACAAGCTGTTTGATGCCCCGTTCTGGATGACCACCGTACCCCTCATCGTGACCATGATCGCGATCGGTCGGTTGCTGTTGCCGGTGATGATGGCTTATCCCCTCCGGGCTCAGCAGGTCTTGCATGGCTTCGGTCTCGCCGTGTTTGGCGTCTGGCTGCTCAGTCAGGGGCAGTGGTGGGGCCGCTCCGTCCTGGTCTACCTTGCGCTGATCGCGGGACTGTGGCTGGAGGCCGCCTGTTCCTTTTGGTTCGTCTCCGAAGCCGGACGCCGTCAGGAACTGATGCTGGCGCAGATGTCCGAGATGCTTGCCGCACACTCTTCGCTGCCACACGAGGAGCTTGATCCCGACGACGCCCTGACGGAAGAATCCCGATGACGACGGACTCACGACACTTTGCCACTCGCCTGCATGCGGCCGTTCGGGCGAAGGGGACCTCCGCGCTGGTGGGACTCGATCCCCGGCTGGACTGGCTGCCGCCCGACGTGCTGACACACGCGAGGGACCTCTACGACGATCCCATCGCGCGGGCGGCGGCGGCGTTTGAAGAGTTCTGCGTGAGGCTGATCGACGTGGTGGCTCCGCTCGTCCCGGCCGTGAAGCCTCAGGCGGCGTTCTTCGAGGAGCTTGGTCCCGACGGTGGTCTGGCCCTCGCCCGCGTGATCCGCTACGCGCGGCAGGCGGGTCTGATCGTGATCTGCGACGCCAAGCGGGGCGACATCGGGACGACGGCCGAAGCGTATGCCAGGGGCTACCTCGCCGGCGCCGATCCGCAGGCGGCCCCGTGGGGCGCGGATGCTCTGACGGTGAACCCGTATCTCGGCCGGGACACGCTCGAACCGTTCGTGAAGGTGGCAGCCGAACGAGGCGCGGGAATCTATGTGTTGGTGAAGACGAGCAATCCCGGTTCGGCCTCGTTCCAGGACCGCGTCTCCGACGGAACGGCGATCTACCGGCACGTCGCTCAGGTTGTGGAAGAGTTGGCGCAGCAGACCGCCGAGAACGGCTATGGCTGCGTCGGCGCCGTGGTCGGTGCGACGTACCCGCAGGAACTGGTCGAGCTGCGCGCGGCAATGCCCCACGCACCGCTGCTCGTCCCCGGTTACGGCAGTCAGGGAGGCGCAGCAGCCGATGTGGCCGCGGCGTTTGCCGGTGATGGCCTCGGCGCCCTGATCAACAACTCGCGCGGGATCAACTTCGCGTATCGAGCGGATCCCTACGCCGAGCAGTTCGGACCGCGTCAGTGGGAGGCGGCGAGCGAAGCGGCGACGAAACAGATGATCGCGGACCTGGCGGCCCATGTGCCGCTCACGACGTCACCCTGAACATGTTTTCGGAGCGGGGGACGTGAGTCCCCTGAATTCACGTCGACTCCGA
>JANODP010000529.1:0-1667 GCA_031412755.1 Schlesneria sp.
CGGCTTTCTTCACGCGGAGCGATGAAGGCTCCTGAGGAACATCAGATTGGCGTGGGAGGAGTGGGGACGAGCTGGTAGCCGAGTTTCAGGGCCCTTCGGTTCAGGGATTTGAGGACTTTGTCGTGGTATTCGCGTTCGTACCAGTCTTGGCCGGGGTCGATGTAGTGCAGGCCGTGTTTCAGCGCGCGGTAGATCATCAGCGCGAGTTTGCGGGCCGTGGCGGTGATGGCTTTGGGGGCTCCGAGCGCGGCCTTCATGCGGCGCAGGTAGGCACCGAGCGCGGTTTGGGAGCGGTGCAGTCCTTGAGCCGCCATGCGCAGGGCCGTCGCGGCGCGGTTGGAACTGGGGCGGGTTCGGCCGCTTTGGCGGCGGCCCGCCGATTCGCGGTTGTCGGGGCAGAGGGCCAGCCAACTGGCGAAGTGTTTTTCCGTGGGCCAGCGGGACATGTCCAGACCGATCTCGCCGATGACCGTCAGGGCCGTGTTGGTGTCGATGCCATCGATCCTCGTCAGATCGACTCCCGCCTTGTGTTCGAGCAGCGGTTGGGCGTCGAACGCGACGCGGCCTTTGCGACGCGGCTTCTTCCGCGCGGGAGGCAGGGCGGGACCGGTCGTCGGAGCGGGGCGGTCGGCGAGCGATTGCAGGTGCTCTTCGATTCGCACGTCGCACTCCGCGATCAGGCGCTGCATCGTCCGGTACAACTCGCGGGCCTGCTTGAGCGTGAAGAGGTGCTCGACACGCCACGTCCCGACCAGGGCCTTGGCGATCGTCGCCTCGTCATGGTGGCAACGCTCGTCACGCAGCCGCGCCAACGTCAGAGGGTTGCGTTCGCCGTTCAGGATCGCGTCGATGATCAGCAGTCCCGTCACTCCCGTGATGTCCGACAACACCCGGTCCAGCTTGAGGTTCATCTGTGTCAGCGACTTCTGCATGTGTTGAATGTGCTGCGCCCCCTGCTCGACCAACAACGCCCGCTGACGCAGATACGCCCGCAACACGCAGATCGGCTCGTCCGGACGAAAGGCGGCCGCCAAGAGGCCGAACGTGTGCAACTGCTGCAACCACTGGCAGTCCTGCACGTCCGACTTCCGCCCCGGCACCGACTTGAGCCGGCGCGGATCGACCAGGATCACCTGAAACCCGCGCCGCTCCAACAGCTCGAACAGCGGAATCCAGTAGACGCCGGTCGATTCCATCGCCACCGATCGCACGCCGCAGGTCTGCAACCAGTCGGCCAGCCGCTCGAGGTCCTCGGTGAAGGCCCCGAACCGCCGCACCGGCTCGGCGTCACGCCCGGGCGGAACGGCCACGAAATGAAACTCGCTGTGGACATCAATCCCCGCCGCATCGGGATGCACCACCCCCAACTCCGAAGTCTTCCGCGGATCACGCTTGGGAAACATGCTTTCTCCCTTCTCTCAAACAACCGTGAGCGGCGATGGTGTGTCTTGTGCAATCTCCTGAACGGGATCGAGGCCGGCGTCGAAGCAAATCGCCACCACACCACGTCACCACTGACGAACCGCCCGCCATCGCGACCAAACTACTTCCGGGCTCAAAGCACCAATGCCAGACCGGCCAACACACTCACGGCACAAAACAACCAAATCCTACACCAATGTTCCTCCCTCACGAGTGTCCCCCACGGGAACGGATGAACTACTTTG
>JANODP010000530.1:0-7021 GCA_031412755.1 Schlesneria sp.
ATCCGCACGGCTGACACAGCCGTGGCACACGATCAATCAATTGAGAAGCCCGCCACCTGATCAGGTCGCGGGCTTCTCGGTTTCACGGGGAACGATCCGGCAGCAGGCGAGGCAACTCCACGTCTCGCACCGCAGCATCACTCGTCGCATCGCCGACATCACTCGGGCAGCAGCTTGTTGAGATTTTTCTTGAACAGGCCGTCGAGCTTGCCGTCGAGTTGCTTTTCAAACAACCCTTCCAGCGCCGAGCCGCCCAGTTGTTTGGTGAGTTCGCCGAGGACGCGGCCATCGGGATGCGGTCTCGAGAGCGTGCCGCCGATCGGGATGCGAATCGACTTCCCCTTCAGGCTGGCCAGCAGCTTGGTGTTGCCGAGCCACTCGTCGGGAATGCTGAACTCGGCCATCAGGTTCAGCGTCTCGTCCATCCCCACCGAGCCGCTCGTCCGCAGCGTGACGTCCTTGATTTGGATCGTCAGGGCGCGATGGTGCATCCGGCCCTCGGCCAGTTTGAAGTCAACGGTCTGCTCGGGCATCTCCATCCAGACCCGTTCGCGCTGCGGGTCGGCTCCCGGACGCTGGCGGATCACCGAGCGAATCTGATCGATCAGACCGACGATTTGCATCGAGGACGGTCCCGGTCGGACCTGAGCCTGGTGGATGGCGACCGCGCCGGTCAGCTCGCCGGTCGCGGGGGTCATCAGCGGGAGCGAACCGCCCGCCACGTCGAGCGAAAACTTTCCCTCCACTTCGGCCGCGTCGGCCAGCAGCGGCATGACGAACTTCAGCCACGAACCGCACAATTCGGGAGAGAGCCGCACCTGGTCGATGACCTTCTCCTGAGGCAGCACAAGCAGCGCGGGAGATTGATCGAGCCGAACCTGCGGCGTGAAGTGCAGCCGTCCTTCATTGATCGTCGTGTCGAGCGGCGCGAACTGGCAAACCCCCTTGTCGAGTTTGGCCGATACGTCGGCCGGCCCGGCTGTCAAACCGTAGATGACCGCCGACTGCCAGCCGAGTCCCGCCTGACCACTCAGATCCGACAGCCCCGCCACGGCAGAGTCGGTCGATGGAGAATTCGGCGGCCGATGGTTTGGATCATTCGGCAGTGAGACCGGTCGCGCCGGAAGCTGCCGCGATGCCGTGGTGCCCGTGCTCGCGGAAAGGCTCGCCAGCGATCCCTTCAACGCGAACGGCCGCTGGCCCTTGCCGGTCAGTTGAATTTCCTTGCCCAGAGCCGCACCGAACCGCTGGACCAGCACGTCCCAGTCGTAGCCGAGTTCGCCCGTCAGATCGACCCGCTGCGCCGTCGAGAGTTTTTCCATCGAACCCTTCGCCGTCAGATTGACTCCCTCCGCCGACAGCGACGACGCGCCCAGCTTCAGATCGTCCCGCGTGCTGTCATAGCTCGCCTGTCCGGTGAGGTGCAGTTTCGGCTCACGCCACAGCGCCTCCCAGCGCGGCTGCTGTCCCGCCTGAGTTTGCAGAGCCGCCACGACGAGCTTTTCGATGTTGGTGTCGATGTCGGCCGTCATCAGGTTCGCGTCTTCGGTTACGGTCGCACGACCGCTGAGCGCGCCGATCAAATGATACGACGGTCGCTCCAACGCCTGATTCTTCCAGCGCGAGAGCTTGTCGAGATCGGCACGGTACGCCGCGTCACCCGCCAGCCGCGCGAGGCCCCCGGTCTTCGTCAGGGCCACGTCCAGATTGTCGATGCGGCACGAGAGTGAACTGGCCGTGAGCGTCGATTGCGGCGACGACCATTCCATTTCGGCGACCTTCCAGACGCCCGAGGTCTCCAGTTTGAATTGCGGTTCCTGCACGAACCATTCGGGGCCACGCGCCTGCAACTGGTCAATGTTGACCGTCAGGCGTTCGAGCTGGATTTGTTGGGGGCCGGCGGCGAGAGCGGCCTCGATGCTGGTGTCACCGGCAAGTTGCCAACCCTGCAGCACGACAAACGGCTTCAGCCGGTTCTGCCACGTTCCCAGGCCCCCTGCCAGCGTGGCCGTCACGGGCCACGTGGCCGACGTGGCGGGAAGGTCGATCGCCGCATTCAGCTTGGCGGACAGCGAATCGGCGCCGCTCGTCAGTCGCAGTGTGGCCGACTCGATGCGCTGGAGGTTCGTCCCGCCGTCGGTGCGGGCCGCCGCGGTCGCGATCAGTTCCAGGCGATCCTCACGCCAAACGTTGTCGGCCGAAACGTTCCACTGGAATTCGTCGAGATGCACGGCCGCGACGAGAGACGCCCGGTCGTTCTCCTCGCGCTTGATCGAGCCATCCACCTTCAAGCGGCCGGCGATCTTCTCCAGTCCGAGGTCGATGAACCGTTCCAGATTCTGTTCGAGCTTGTTCAGATCGCCGCTCGCGGTGAAGTGCGCGTCCGTCAGCGTGCCCCCTCCCGAAACCTGCAGGAAGTCGGACTGACACGTCAGCCGATCGACGACGATCGCGCCGTCCTGACGATGCGCCTGGAACGCGGTGATGAACGGTCCCTTCCACGCGATCGTCTCGCCGCGATTCACCGCCGTCAGCCCGGCGAGCGATGCGCCGCCGGTCCAGCTTCGCACCCCTTTGGCTTCCTCGCCGGTCAGCTTCACTTCCAAACGCCCCGCCGTGATCTCGGTCTCGTCGCGGACTCGCAGCGTCTGCGGCAACAGCGCGGCGAGCCGCTTCAGATCGACATGCCCCGCAAGCTGAAAGTCCTCCTCACCGACGATCGACTGCACCGCGTTCAGGCCCTGCGTCGCCGTGAGGCCCGCCAGCGGAATGTCCCCCGTCGCCGTCAGTTCGCCGACATCGGTCGTCAGCTTCGCGTCGTCCATCGACAACCGCCCTCCCTGACTGGCAAAGCGGCCTCCCGCTGAGATCGTGTCGATCGCCACCTTGTCGTTCTTCAACGAAGCCAATCCCGACAGGGCCAACTGCCGCAGCGAGACCGTTCCATCCCACGTCCAGTCGAACGACTCCTTCGTCGGCCGCAACTGAGCCTTCACATCGGCATCGAACTCACCCGCCAGTTCGGCGGCCGGTTCAAACCGGGCCAGGGCGGGAAGGAGCTTGTCCAGCTTCCAGCCGCGCGCCTTGAGTCGCAGATGCTGTGTGTCGGTTGTCGCCGCCGCCGCTTCCTCATCGGGCTGGTTTCCAAAACGAACGGCGAGCCAATCCGAAGTCGCCGTCGATGGCTCATCCTCGGCGGACCCGGACGTCGACGATGAAGCAGGCACGTGACCGATCGTCACCTCAATGTCATCCACGCCCCCTTTCGTCGAGGCCATCAGCAGCGACACCGGTTCAATGGTCGAGGTGCGACTGGCCGACTTGTTGGCGAGTTCAATCCGGGCGTTGACGATCTCCAGTTCATACGCCGGAATCGGCGCGGTACTCGCCGGGCCGGTCATGAACTTGGCATAAACGTCCTCCAGGTTGGAACCGTCCTGGCGAATGGAGACCGTCACCACCGGATCGACCAGCCGCATCCGACCGAGATTGGTCTGCCGCGTGGCCAGCGTCCACAGCGTCTCCACCGTCGAGAACTCCTTCGCGTCGAGCAGCGTATGCCCCTCTTCGTCCTCGGCCCGCAACCCCTTCACCACGACGGGCGAGAACCAGCCGATCGACGTCTCACCCACCTCGACCGTTCCGGGGTAAGTCGGAAAAATCAACTTGGGAATCCGCTGCCGCAGCGAAGTCTTCGCCACAATCGCCGGCGCGAACCAGACGACCGTCGCCAGCAGCACCAGCAGCAACCCACCCCGCCTCAACCAGCGACCCCCACTCGGCCGAGTCTTGTACGGATCAGACTTGGATGAGCCGGACGACTCCGAACTTTTGGAAGCGTTTTCCGCCATGATCGCGCCACCTTGCAGAAGGCCTCAAACCGAGAGACAAATGCGAGTCCACTCGCAGCGCGGGATAATAGTTCAACCCCGAACAAGAGGTCGACAGCAGTTCAAACGGTGGCGAGTGACGCCAGCCGGCATGGGAAGGATCAGAAACGGGAGGGCGAGACTCTGGCAGAGTCGTGCCCGTCTTCGCAATCACCTGCCGCTGGGGACGGTCGAAACGCCCGATCCCAGCCATCCCACCCGGAATCAGTTCAATCGCCCGCTCGTACAGAGCCATCGAACGCGGAACGCGAGTGGTTCTGTTGTTTCGAGTGAGCCGTCAGTCAGTCCGATGCGCGGAATGACAAAGCCGGGATCAGGCAGAGACTCCATCCGTCTGGTTGACTACACTGGTCGTTTGTCAGGACAAGATCTCATGTCGGGACAAAATCTCATGAACCACAAATCCAAGTTGGCAATCCTGCTTTGTCTGTGTGTCATTGGGTTTGTGGCCATATCATTTTGGCCGAAGAGAACGCCGCCGCCACAATGGGCACAAGCTGCACTCGCGCAGCGGATGTCTAAAGAGGCCTGGGAGTCCCATCTTCAGCAGTACACGCAACAAGGCCAGCGCCTGATTGCACAGGATGAAGAAACCCATCGACGTGAGTTCGGAAGGTTCCTGTTGATCGCGAGTGCACGCGGGATGCGTGACGCCGGGTTCACAGAAGGAGATTTCAAATCGCTGCCAGTCGAGTTGCGGGAATCACTCCCTCAGATCGTGGCCACACAGGGCAGTTCCTCCGGAGACTGGCCGGCCGATGAGCATCTGCTCGTCGTCCAATTGAAGCGAACGAGCCATGGAACATTGCGGATTGTCCTGCTCAAGGACGGAGCCTTGTTTGCATCCGTTGACGCCCCCGTCTTTTGATGTAACGGCGGGGGCGAAACACCCAGCCTCTCATCAGGCTGCTGCATTGCGCATTGCAATTACGGCCGCAACGTCGCATGCTCACCGCCGTCTTGTGCGAATGCAATATCGTGCCGCTTCGAGATTATCCAACCGGCAATGCAGGGGAGTGTGCAAAATGATGACGCGTCTTAAGAATCCGTTGGTGTGTGGTGCGGTAGTCATGGCAATGCATCTGTGAGTCAGTTCCTACGAGGCACAAATCGGCAACAGGACATATAACCCCATAAACCCGGTTCCTATGAATGCAGTCAACGTGACGGGAGAGGCAACATACACCAATAACACTGGTGCCCCACGAATGGTCAAATTCTCACAGAGTTATAGGCTTAACGGTACCATGGGAGCGTTTACGACTATTGGGACTCCAAAAGGAGCAAATCTGGCGATTGGTGCAACGGAGAATTGGACCGGAGCCAATAAACTCAGCGGCGCATTTACATGTACGTACACCACGGGCCAGATGATTGACATTCGGACTGAGGTGATGGATTTTATGACTGGTGCCGTAATTTATGTGACCACTGATACTTTGACCGTCCAATGACTCATCGTCGGTGGATCACGACGATTTCTGTGTCCGGAGTTTCGTGGGAGTTCGGATTGTTTCACGCCCCCCTGGCGGCCTGCATGAATGCGACAGGCGTCAGGGGGGATCATGTTTTCGAGGGAGCGTCTTCATGATCGCGAAATTGTCATGGCAGCCAGAACGGTCGCGCACCGTCTCCCGGGGCAGGTTGGAATCGCGGCCCGGTCTTTCGGTCTGGCCTGATGAAGCCGCCCGCGTGGTGGCACGGCGGTTCCGGCGCGGGTGGACGATGATCGAGCTGCTGATTGCCACGGCGATCATTGCTCTGCTGCTCGCCTTGATTGTTCCTGCCGTTCAATCTGCCCGCGAGTCGGCGCGGAGAATGGACTGCAGTTCCCGGTTGCGCCAAATTGGGATTGCCGTTCACGAGTACCATAACGTTTACAACGGGCTTCCGATGTCCGTCTACCCCCAGGGACCGTTGGCGACGTTGGGCTCCTATCTCTCAAACCCGAACACCGCCGAGGGTTTTGCCCCGGTGATGCGGTGTCCGAGCGATTCTGTCAATTCGCGCGGCTTCAATTACGCGATCAATGCAGGAACTCTGCATCCGAAGATTCACCTGGGAATGAATGGTTGCTGGAATGTCGATGCAGCGCCGCTCAAGTTCAGCGATCTGGTGGATGGCGCCTCCAATACGGCGATGTTTTCGGAATGGCTGCGCGGCAATCAAGATTATTTTCCGGACGTCATCAATCAGCCCAATCCTCCACCCCCGAACCGTGCTGACACGCGTCGCCTGATCGTCTCCGTCGTCATGCCTGTGGGAGCCGGCACGAGCCATGCCGCGGCGATGGCCGAATGCGAAGTGACGGATGCCACGCAGGCACCGGTCTATTCGACCTTTCGCGGATACTACGGGCACTCGTCCGAGAACGTCGCCTACTTTCACGAACTGCCACCGAATTCCAACAGTTGTTTTTTGGCGCCGATCATCTTCGGCAACGCGGTGAATTGTCCTTCCAGTCAGCATCGTGGTGGTGCCAACGTGCTGTTTGCGGATGGCAGTGCCAAGTTCGTTTCCCAAAACGTGGCGAGAACCGTTTGGAAAGCGATTGGAACCCGCAATGGCGGCGAAGGCGAATCGTTTGAGTAATCCATCAGGTGCCCCGTGCGGTGCGGCAGCAGAGTAGGCGGGGTGGCCCGGCTTCTTCTGTGGCCGAATGGGTGTTGGGTGTGCCACTGCTTCGAAATCCTCGGAGAAGCAGTGTTCTTCGCAAGGTCGTCCCCCAACGGCACTGCTTCTCCGAGGACTCCGCAGCCGTGGCACGGCTTGTTTGTGATAGTCTTGCTTGGCTGACAGCGGTTGATTGTGCCTGATTGATGGATTTCTCTGGGCACAGTGTTGTCTGCAAAACAATCTTCCTCGATTTGTCGATGACTCTTTTCGCATTTGTGTGATTCAGGTGAATTGGTGGCTTGCTCACTTCGGTGTGATGGTTCGGCAGATTGATTTGATGTGTGTGGATCGAGATCAGACAGTGATTTTGTGAAATCAGGAGCCGCCCGACTGACAAATGGAGCCGCCCGACCGTCAAATGAAGCCGCCCGACCGTCAAATGAAGCCGCCCGACCGTAAAATGGAGCCGCCCGACCGTCAAATGGAGCCGCCCGACCGTCAAATGGAGCCGCCCG
>JANODP010000531.1:0-4020 GCA_031412755.1 Schlesneria sp.
CAAACGGCAGCGGCTGAGACCGTGATATCCAATTCGGACGTGAATCCGCTGCCGTTTGAAGTTTGGAGTGCCTGACCCCAGCGCGCGGTAAATCAAGAACTGCCGCTCACCTTACCGCTTGCTGGCTCATCGCTTTCTCATGAAATACTCCCGCGTTTACGTTGATGCCATCGGTTACGAGTTGGCTCCCGTCGTTGTCACCTCGACGGAGATCGAACAGCGGCTCGAACCGCTGTACGAGAAACTCAAGATTCCCGCCGGGCAGCTTGAGGCGTGGACCGGCATCTCCGAGCGACGCTGGTGGCCGGCCGGGTACGGGCTGAGCGACGGCGCGACCGAGGCGGCCCGGCGGGCGCTCGAACATTCCAACGTGGCGGCGCGCGACATCGGCGTGATGATCTACGCGGGGGTCTGCCGCGAGCAGTTCGAGCCGGCAACGGCGTGCAGCGTCGCCGCGAATCTCGGCATCAGCCCCGATGCGTCCGTGTTCGACGTCAGCAATGCGTGTCTGGGCGTCTTGAATGGAATGGTCGATATCGCGAACCGGATCGAGCTCGGTCAGATCCGCGCGGGAATGGTCGTCTCGTGCGAGACGGCGCGCGAGATCATCGACTACACGATCCAGCGGCTGCTCGAAGACATGACGATGGACTCGCTGACGAAATCGCTCGCGACGCTGACCGGCGGATCGGGTGCCGTGGCGGTGCTGCTCACCGACGGATCGTTCTCGCGCGAGAAGCAGCATCGTTTGTTGGGCGGTGTGACAAAGGCGGCTCCCGAACATCACGCCCTCTGCCGCTGGGGTTTCGAGTCGCTTCTACCCGCCGCCGTACAGAAGGTTGATGCCATCCTGCCGCAGTCGATCACACACACCAAGTTCGGCCGCTTCATGCCGCAACTGGTCCAGCAGAAGGTGAGCGGTTTGCTGCCGGCGCGCGTGTCGCATGCGTTCACCCAGTTCATGCAGACCGATTCGATCAGCGTGCTGAAGCATGGAGTCGATCTGGGCCTGAACACCTGGAAATCGTTCCTCACCAAGATCGGTTTCTCGTCCGACGAGATCGACAAGGTGATCTGCCACCAGGTCGGCAAGGGACACCGTGAGCAGGTGATGAAAGCGCTCGGCATCTCACCGGAAAAGGATTTCTGCACGTTCCCGTATCTCGGCAACATGGGGACGGTGTCGCTGCCAATGACCGCCGCCATCGCCGACGAACGGGGCTTCCTCAACCGCGGCGACCGGGTCGGTTTCCTCGGCATCGGCAGCGGTCTGAACTGCCTGATGCTGGCATTGGATTGGTAGGGTGAGCGAACCCTTTCAAACTGAATTCAGAATCCAGGAGTCAGAATTCAGAAGAGAATCAACCGCAGGTGTCGATGGCTGTTCATTCTGACTTCTGGATTCTGACTCCTGAATTCCCTCCCTCTTGGTACGTGTCTTTCGTGGTTCCATCTTCTTCCCTCCCCGGTTACGACTTCACTCACCACTACGCCGATCTGGGCGGGTTGCGGATGCACTACCTTGACGAAGGTCGGGGTGAGACTGTCGTGATGCTGCACGGCAATCCGAATTGGTCGTACTACTACCGCAACCTGGTCGTGGCGCTGCGCGATCGCTATCGCTGCCTCGTGCCGGACCACATCGGTTGCGGGATGTCGGACAAGCCGGGCGATGACCGTTACGAATACTCGCTGGCCCGCCGGGTGGCCGATCTGGAACTGTGGCTCGACAAGTTGCAGGCGACTCGCGATCTGACGCTCGTCGTTCACGACTGGGGCGGCATGATCGGGATGGCTTACGCGACCAAGTACCCCGAACGAATCCGGCGTCTGGTGGTTCTCAACACCGGCGCGTTTCACCTTCCGGTGACGAAGGCGGTTCCGTGGCAGTTGAGACTGGCACGCAGCCCGCTCGGGGCGTTGCTCGTTCGCGGCTTCGGCGCGTTCAGTCGGGGAGCCGTTCGCTCGTGCGTGACGCGTCGGCCGATGTCGCCGGATGTCGCGCAGGCCTACTGCGCGCCCTACGATTCGTGGACCAACCGGATCGCCGTGCATCGCTTCGTGCAGGACATCCCGCTCATGCCGGGCGAGCGAAGCTACAGCCTGGTGACTCAGGTGGAAGACGATCTCGACAAACTGAGTCACATTCCCCTGCTCATCGGTTGGGGAGACAAAGACTTCGTGTTCGACGAGCACTTTCTGCGCGATTGGCTCTCACTGTTTCCCAACGCCGAGTTGCATCGCTTCCCCGACTGCGGCCACTACATTTTGGAAGACGCCAGTGACGAGTTGGTCCCGTTGATTCGGACGTTTCTCGATTCGCATCCGCTGTAGGGAGACGGAAGTCAGAATCCAGAGGTCAGAAGTCAGAATCCGGAAGACCGAATCCAGAAGTCAGAAGGAAGATGGCGAAGACGACCGTTGTGAGGCTATCGCCACGGTAGCTTCTAAATTCTGACTTCTGGATTCTGACTTCTGACTTCCGGTTTCTCGCCATGCCCACCGTCAACATTGCCACTCACTTGAAAGACATGGCTCGGCAGCGGCCCGAGCAGTTGGCGGTGATGTTTCCGGCGGGACGAGATTCGGCGGGGCGGACGGCCTATACGAGCCTCACGTTTCAGCGGCTCGATGAGGAAAGCGATCACATCGCGGCGGGTTTGACCGCGATGGGAATCGGACGCGGCGTGAGAACCGTCCTCATGGTCCCGCCGTCGTTGGAGTTCTTTTCGTTGACGTTCGGTCTGTTCAAAGCGGGAGCCGTGCCGGTGTTCGTTGATCCCGGTATGGGGTTGAAGAACATCGGCAAGTGTCTGGCGGAGGCTCAGCCCGTCGGCTTCATCGGCGTCACGAAGGCTCATGTCGCGCGGTGGCTGTTCGGCTGGGGAAAGGAGACGCTGACCAAGTTCGTCTCGCTGCGAGGACACCGGACGCGAAGCATCTCGATCAACAAGACCTCGATGACTCTGCGCGATCTGACGATCATCGGGCGCGGGATTTGTGAGTCACCCGCGCCAAGACCGGTCGATACCGAGGGACTGGCTCCGGGGATCTACGATCTGGAAGCGAAGCTACAACAGCAGATTCAAGAACAACTACGAGACGGATCTGACTCGCTCGACTTGGTGGAAGCGGTCATGGAAATGGAGGACGAGTTCAGCACGGGAGCCAACAGAAAAAAGTTGGCCATCGCTCCGCCGCCAACCCGCATCGCTGAGACCGCTGCGTCCGACGTGGCGGCGATTCTGTTTACCAGCGGTAGCACCGGTGTGCCGAAGGGGGCGGTCTACTCGCACGGCAACTTTGTCGCCCAGGTCGAGTTGTTGAAGCGGGTGTTTGGCATCGAGCCGGGTGAGATCGACCTCTGCACGTTTCCGCTGTTCGCGTTGTTTGCATCGGCGCTCGGCATGACGGCGATTGTGCCGCGCATGGATTTCACGCGGCCGGCGCGCGTCAACCCGCGCGAGGTGATCGAACCGATTCAGCGGTTCGGCGCGACGAACATGTTTGGCTCGCCCGCGCTGCTCAACGCGGTTGGTCGTTACGCGAGCCGCCGGTTCGACGGACAGGTTCAGACGACGCTGCCGACGCTCAAACGAGTCCTCTCGGCCGGCGCTCCGGTTTCGGCCGAGATCATCGGCCGCTTTCAGGCCACCCTGTCCGCGGGGGCGCAGGTCTTCACACCCTACGGCGCGACCGAGGCGCTGCCCGTCGCCGTCATCGGCAGTCGCGAGGTGCTCGACGAAACGAGGCAGCGGACGGAGCAGGGAGCCGGAACCTGCGTGGGCCGTCCGGTCGATGGCGTTCACGTCTCGATCATCCGCATCACCGACGAGCCGATTCCCGAATGGACCGACTCGCTGTTGCTGCCGCCGGGTGAGATTGGCGAGATCGTGGTGCGAGGCCCTCAAGTCACGAGGGAGTATTTCAACCGGCCCGATCTCACCGCGCTGGCGAAGATTCGTGTCGGCCTCACCGGCGTCATCGATCGAGATCACGTCTCCGGCCGGGGGGGGGGGG
>JANODP010000532.1:0-15739 GCA_031412755.1 Schlesneria sp.
GTTTTCTTTCTCCTACACATAAAATTCTCCTAATCACTCCCATACTAAACTGGGTGGTTAGCCTACTATTTTATGCCCACGACGAATGGGAATTCCCAAATCTCGAAACGGGGATCGTGTGTGGCCGTGAATCATCCCGGCTATTGCCCGATGAAGCTGGCGAGGTCGGCGAGAATGGCCTCGGCCGTTTTCTCGGCGGCGTCGCGGGAGAGGAATTCGCCGCGGTTCAACCGTTCGCGAACCTCCTCGATGACATCGGCGCGGACATCGGGAATCTCGTGCAGGCTGGCGACCAGCGGAGCGGTCTCGGAGCGGGTCGCCGATTCCGACGATTGTCCCGTTGACGCACGCGATGCCGCCGAAGCCCGGGAAGCGGATCGTCCGGGTTTGCGGCCTGGAGCGGGGACGCCGGGGACGCTTTCATTGATTCGCATGACAGGACCCTAGCAGCCCGTTGAAAAGGGAGTGCCACGGCTGTGTCAGCCGTGAGAGCGGTCAATAATCTCACAAAATCCGCACGGCTGACACAGCCGTGGCACACGATCAATCCTTGTTCAACAGGCTGTTAGGGTGAGGGGGCCGAGTGGAGGAAGACCGGGAAAGTTCTCAAACGAAACGCAACCAAGTCCCCCGCCATGTTCTCAGCGATCCCTCCGCTGAGACGAAATCCCCCCTCACCCTAACCCTCTCCCCCTCTCCCCCCGAAGACGGGCGGGAGAGGGGACAAGAAACGGCGACCACCAATGACCGACGGCACCCAACGCCCTGTCTGCGGAAGCGTCCGGCGGTTGTTCAGGCCGGTGTTTTCTCGAAATGGGCGGCCACCGCCGCGAGCAGCGGGTTGAGCGTGTACTTTTGAATGTCGTGCGGCGGCTGCCAGCGACGCCATTCGTGGCCCAGGTGCTCCGTCACGAGAATCGGGTCCGCCCCCTCGACCCAGCCGAGGAAGATCACCAGCGTCTTCTCGACCCGTTCCGTGCCGAAGCGGGGTTCGATCGGAAAGTACGTCTCCTCGTAGCGGAAGTCGGGGTCGAGCGTCACGCGGTCGCGCGCGATGCCGGTTTCTTCCCACGTCTCGCGCAGAGCGCACTCGATGTCGGTCTCACCCGGTTCGACGTGGCCCTTCGGAAGATCGAAGCGGTGCGCGTGCCGCATCAGCAGAAAGCCGAGTTCGGGTTGGCGGCGAAACAGAATCACGCCGCAAGACTTCACGCGTCGCATCAACTTCATCCCCGTATCACTCGAAGAACCAGTTTGTAGGATGGGCACTCCTGCCCGTCCGCTCTTGAACACCAAAGCTGGACGGGCAGGAGTGCCCATCCTACAACCTGGCGTGTTCACTCATTGTGCTTCGTCACTCGCCCGACCAACCGCATCACGGCGCTTGCAATGCGTTCTTCGACGTCCTCGGCCCAGCGGTCGGTCGGCAGGCCGTAGACCATCATCGAACTCTGTCCCTCGTAGCCCCCTTCGAGCAGCACGCGGCGCGAGGGAATGTAGGCCATCACGTCGTTGGCGTAGGCCGTGATCCACGTTCGCTCGCCGTGTTCGGCCTTCAGTCGGTGAGCGTAGTCCACGACCACTTCGCCGCCGAGCGCGATCCAAACCTGATCGTCACCCAACTTCCAGACCGTGACCGGATACGGATACACGAGCGGGATGTCCGCCTTCGATTCGATCAGCTTGAGAATGCGCGAGGCCCAGCGCTGGCTGTAGTTCGGATTCGCGGCGGCCAGCTTCTGCAACTCCTCGGTTTTCGGCAGGCCCTGCATGGCGAGTGGCACGAATTCGTGTGTCGTCCGCAGAGTCGGAGCGACCCGATCCTGCGGCTGCTTCAGAACGGCATCGACTGCCGACGACAGCCGCTTGCCGTAAGACTCGGCCAGTTCGACGGAGCGTCGCGGCAGCGGATTCTGATCCGCGCCGCAGCCCATGCAGAACAACGCCACCGCGCCGGGATGCTTCGCCTCCAAGTCGTATTGAGCGAAGCCCGAATAATCTCCGCACCACTGTTGGAACGAGAGAACCGTGTTGTGGCAGGCATACGCAAAGGCGACCGCGATCAGCTTGCCGTCGAGATCGCGCACGGCCAGAGTCGGCACGGTGTGATCGACGGGACCAACCAACAGATTCTGCTCGCGCAACATCGGCACGTCCGGTTCGCGGTTCGTGCGGCGATTGACTCCGAAGTCGGCGATCCCCACGCCGCGCGACAACATGGCGGGCCGCAGATCCTGCAGCGCGCGTCCGATCGTGGCGACGATCTCGTCCGTCAGCCAGTCCGAGTATTTCTCGATCCGCGCGATCTCGGCCGCGTCGAGCGGATACGTGTCGTAGAGCGCACTCCGCAGCACCGGGCCGCAGTGAGTGTGCGAGCCGTGCAGCATTATCTGCGAACGGTCGAGGTGGAACTGCTCCTTCGAACGGCGAGCGACCTCGTCATAGATCGGCTTGGAGATGCCGAGCGTGTCGCTAGCCAGCACGATCCCGCGCCGACCGCTCGCGTCCTCCAACGCCAACACGCGAACGTACAGATCGTGCAACGCTCCCTCGGCCGGCTTCGTTCGTCCGCCATAGCCCGCCATCCAGATCGGCTCTTTCGGAGTGATGACCGACTTCGCCACCCCCGCCTTCCAAGTCGGCTCGGCCGCCACAGACAACGAGCCCAGCCAGCCAACGCACAACAGCATCGAGACGATTCGCAACATGGGGCACCTCTGTTTTTGAAGTCCAAGTTCAAGGAGCGAGTTGTACGCCGAGCGCCTTGAAAAATCATCGTTGCCGGTCAGAGCAACAGGTGGAGTCGATACAGCCGGGGTCAGGCACACCAAACTTCACACGGCAGCGGAACATCGCCTGAATCGTCAATCACGGTCTCTAGCGCTGCCGGTTGAAGTGTGGAGTGCCTGACCCCGGACGTGGGAGCCACTCAGCGGTCGTAACCTTCCCGGCACCGCGACTCGACGCTCGCTCGGCGCGCGGGCATAATCCCCACCCGCTCACTCAAAGGATTCCGGATGCTCGCCTACCTGCAACTGATTCGATTGCCGACCGTCTTCACCGCGATGGCCGACATCATGCTGGGCTATGTGCTGACGCATCGCTTCATCGTGGGGCCGGAGGGCTGGGACGAGCCAGCCAAGTTCTTCGGGTTGCTCGCGTCCTCCTGCTGCCTGTATCTGGCGGGGATGGTGTTCAACGACGTCTTCGACCGGAAGCAGGACGCGGAGGAACGGCCCTCGCGCCCGATCCCGTCGGGCCGCGTGTCGCTCGTGTCGGCCGTGGTCCTCGGCACGGTGCTGATGATTGCGGGAGTGGCTGCCGCCGCAACGGTGACCGTCGTCAGTTTGCAGGTCGCCGGGCTGCTGGTCGTCGCGATCCTGGCCTACGACGCCGTCTTGAAGCGGACGCCGCTGGCACCGCTGGCGATGGGACTGTGCCGCGCGTTGAACGTGATGCTGGGGGCGAGCGACCAGTTATTCTGGACTCCACCCGGCCTGCTGGTCAGACCGCAGACGGCGGCCGCGATCGGATTGGGGATTTACATTGTCGGCGTCACGCTGTTCGCACGCACCGAGGCGAAGATCAGCAGCCGCCGACAGCTACTGCTGGCGCAACTCATCTTCAATTCGGGGATCGCCGTCCTCGCCTGGTTGATCTGCGCGTGGCCCGTCTGGGACTGGCCGCCACGCGGTCAGGGGCCGGTCGTGCTGGCATTGCTCGCGGTCATCGCGTTCACGCTGAATCGCCGCGCCATCACGGCGATCATCAACCCTGCACCGGAGAACGTGCAGTTGACGGTCAAGGTGATGCTGCTCTCCTACGTGATGCTCGATGCGACCCTTGTCTTCTGGAAGATGTATGAAAGCGGCCAGGTTGGTTCGGCGCACGCCCTGGCCACGGCGGCCCTCGTCATCCCGGCCCTGCTGCTGTCGAGACTGATCCCGATGACGTGAGTCCACCACGGCGCATCATCGGCCCCTCGAAAAAGTCGTGCCACGGCTCTGTGAGCCGTGAGAGCGAGGGGTTGCCTCACAAAATCCGCACGGCTGACACAGCCGTGGCACGCGATCAAGCCGTGGCACGCGATCAACAGGAGTCACCCCAGTCCGCGAATCGGCAGGCCCTCGCAAAGTCGCTGCGGAAAGCGCTGGAACTGATCGTCGTATTCGAGGTGGGTGTCGATCCCGAGATGAAACAGGATCGTCGCGCTGAGGTCGGCGGGCGTCACCGGGTTGTCGGCGACAAAGCCTCCCGTGCGGCCGGTCGCTCCGTAGACTTGCCCGCCGCGCACGCCGCCTCCCGCCAGCAGCACCGTGAAGGCGTGAGGCCAATGGTCGCGGCCGGTCTTCTCGGTCATGCCGTTCTGCGTGATCAGGCCGATGCGCGGCGAACGCCCGAACTCGCCACAGGCCACGACGAGCGTCGTATCGAGCAAGCCGCGCGCGGACAAATCTTCGAGGAACATCGAGAACGACTGGTCGAACGGCGGGCAGAGGCCGTCGCGCAGCTTCGGAAAGTTCTGGTGATGCGTGTCCCAGTGCGGCGAGACTTTGTCGAAGCGGCTGTCGTCGTCCCAGTTGACCGTGACCAGCGAGACACCCGCCTCGACGAGTCGCCTCGCCGCCAGCAGGCTTTGTCCAAACTTCGTCCGGCCGTAGCGGTCGCGCAGCGCAGCGGACTCGCGATGCAGATCGAAGGCTCCCACCGCGCCGGCCGTTTCGATGGTCGAGAAGGCTTGCTCGTAGTGAGACTCGTTGAGCGAGACGGTTCGTCCCTCGACCCGCTGCGTGGTTCGAGCCAACTGCGAATGAAGTTGCCGCCGCTGCTGAAATCTTCTGGTCGGAATGTCGTCGGGGAGCGACAGGCCCTCGACGCCGAAACGGCTCGCTGTCGGATCGCCCTGCACGAGGAACGGGTTGAACTGCTCACCCATTCGCCCGCCGGTCTGGCCCGCGATTCGCTTGTCCTGCCCGACGAACTGCGAGTACCACGGCAGCACGATCGACGCCGGCAGCCCTCCGTGCTGCGAACCGTATCTCGCCACGATCGACGCCAGCGACGGCCAGTCCTGCGGTGTGGCCTGATCGGTGACGGGCGGTCCGAAGTATTCGCGGCCGGTGTAGATCTCACTGCATGCCGGGCCGTGAACGTTCATGCGGTGAGTCATCGACCGCAGCAGACAGAACTTGTCCATCTGCCGCGCCATTTTCGGCAGGTGCTCGCACAGATGAATGCCCGGAACATTGGTCGAGACCGGCTGGAACTCGCCGCGAATCTCGGCGGGTGCATCCGGCTTCATGTCCCACAGATCGATGTGGCTCGGACCGCCGAACAGAAAAATGAACACGCACGAGTTGGGACGATGCTTCGCGGCGGGCGACTTCTCGTCAGCGGTCGTCCGCAACGCAGTCAACTCAGCCGACGTCAGCCCCAGCAATGACAGGCTGCCTGCCTGAAGACATTGTCGGCGCGTGACACTTGGCATTGGCATCGACCGGCCCATGACCCGTTCTCCCGAAGCAACGCCGCTGATGGTAACGGTCGTCTGGCCGGGATGCACGTTGTCTATGGTCTTCGATGCCCGTCGAAACAGGTGTGCCACGGCTGTGTCAGCCGTGTGTTTTCGCGTTGGTATCCCAACCGCACGGCTGACACAGCCGTGGCACACGATCAATTTCCTTTCAACAGGCTGTTGACCGGAAGCGACAACCTATTGCTGTTCGAGCTCGCTCAACTGTTTGCGGATGACGGCGTCGGAGGGATAGCGGCCCTCGGCCTGCCAGCGGCGGAACTGGTTTTCAAAATCGCCGATCATCCCTTCCTTGTCGCGCCGGTCTGAATCGTTCAGTTTGTCGATGAACAGGACGCCGTCGAGATGATCGCACTCGTGCTGCACGGCGCGAGCGGCCAGGTCGTCCAGGGCGTACTCGAAATTCTCGCCCTTCAGGTTGAACGCTTCGATCGCGACCTTGGAGGATCGTTTGACCTGACCGTACAAGCCCGGAAAGCTCAGGCAACCCTCCTCGCCCTCGACCGTCCCCTTGCGTCGCAGGAAGCGGGGATTGATGAAGACCAACTCTTCGCTCTTCTCGGCCGCATCGCCCGCCAGGTTCAGGATGAAGAGGCGATACGGCAGCGCGACCTGATTCGCGGCCAGTCCGATCCCCTTGGCGGCGTACATCAGCTCGAACATCTCGGCCACGACCCGTTCCAGGTTGGCATCAAGGGTTTTGACCGGTTTCGATTTCCAGCGCAGGGCCGGATGAGGATAGGGGACGATGTCCATCGGAGTTGCGGGTCTCAATGTGGAACGGTCGGATTCGGTGGGCCGAGATTATAGAAGTGGCCCCACGCAGGGTCGAGACACCGGTACTGCCCTGACGCTCGCTCAGCAATCTTTCTGCCTCTCTCTTTCTGTCGACCTCTTCTTTCACGGCCAAAGACGGTAGACAGAAAGAGAGAGGCAGAAAAATGAAATCGGTGAAGTCATGGCGAACCGCCATCGCGGTTTGACAACTCCTGCCACTCGCCTCACTACGCCAAGCCGGACTTCAGACTCGTCACTGGGGGCGCGGACCGCGGCGCGGAGGAGGGCCTTCGCGGTTCGACTGAAAGTTGCGACGAGGAGGCAGGCCGGGCATCGCCTGGACTCGACGTCCACGCAATCGGACGCCCTGCACCGCGGCCAGAATCTCTTCCGCGTGGTCGGCCGCCACCTGGACGAAGCTGACCGTCGCGAGAATTTGAATCGCGCCGATCACGGTTCGCGGCACCCCCGCTTCGTTCGCGATGCAGCCGACGAAGTCTCCCGGAGAAATCCCCGAATTGTCTCCCACATTGAACTTCAACCAGACTCCGGACTCGTCGATGCGCGATGGCGGAGCACCACCACCCGGGCCGCGCGCGTCCTCGCGAGGCCGCCCGGTGCGTGGCCGGTCTTCAAACTCGCGTCCTCCGTCACGTGGTCCGCGAGGGGGCCGATCGTCGAACGAACGTTCGCGCGGCGGCGGGCGACGCTGCTGACGGGGATCATCTTCCATGATCCGTTCCGGCGAGCGACTGCTCTCACCCGCCAACAGGTGCATCAGCGCGGAGACGATCTCACCAGGGGCGTGCCCTGCTTCGATCAGGTCTTCCATCAGCTTGTCCTGCGGCTTGAACTCACCCGCCTGGATCGTGTTGTGCAGCGATTCGACCAGTCGGCTGGCATGCTTCTGTTCGAGGTCTTCCAGACGTGGAACCGAGATGCGCGGGATCTTGGATTTCGTGAACCGGATCACCTGTTGCAGGCGTCCGAATTCGCGACCGCTCACCAGGCTGATCGCCTTGCCGCTTTTTCCCGCCCGACCGGTCCGGCCGATGCGGTGGACGTAGTCTTCCGGGTCGTGAGGCAGTTCGTAGTTGAAGACGATCTCCAGGTCATCGACATCCAGCCCGCGGGCGGCGACGTCGCTGGCGACGAGCAGTTCGAACTTGCGGTCGCGGAACCGCTTCATCGTCCGCTCGCGCATCGGCTGGGTCATGTCGCCGTGCAGCTTGTCGGCGGCGTATCCGCGCGCGATCAGCGCCT
Organism: Schlesneria sp.; assembly: GCA_031412755.1. Taxonomy (GTDB): domain Bacteria; phylum Planctomycetota; class Planctomycetia; order Planctomycetales; family Planctomycetaceae; genus Schlesneria. The sequence continues at coordinate 7,574 of JANODP010000532.1, forward strand.
CGGTCAATTGATCGACCTGGATCTTGGTGAAGCAGAAGATCAGGCCGTAGCGCACCTCGTGCAGGTCGAGCAGCCGGCACAGCACTTCGGTCTTCGAGCGATAATCGACCTCGACGTAGCTTTGCTCGATGGACGGAATCGTCAGCGCGGTCGCTTCGATCTTCACGTGGACGGGATCGTTGGTGAACTTTTCGATGATCTTGCGAATCGGCGGTGGGACGGTGGCCGAGAACAACACGATCTGCCGCTCGGTCGGAATCGATTCGAGGATCTTCTCGATGTCCTCGCGAAAGCCCATGTCGAGCATCCGGTCGGCCTCGTCGAGCACGACCATTTTCACTCCGTCCAGCTTCAGCGTTCCCTGTCCGATGTGATCGATCAACCGACCGGGTGTGCCGATGACGATCTGCGGTCCCGCCTTCAGACCGCGAAACTGATGGTCGTAGCTCTGCCCGCCGAAGATCGGCAGTTCGCGCACGCCCTTCTTGAAGGTGGCCAGCTTGGCGATCTCTTCGGCCACCTGCGACGCCAACTCGCGCGTCGGGCAGAGCATCAGGACTTGAACCGCTCGAACGGACGTATCGACCAACTCAACGGCGGGGATGCCGAACGCCGCGGTCTTGCCCGAGCCGGTCTGTGACTGCCCGATGACGTCGTGACCTTCGAGGATCGTCGGGATCGCTTCGGCTTGAATGGGCGAGGCCTGCTCGAAACCCATCTTCTCAACAGCGCGCAGCACTTCGGGCGACAGGCCCAATTCGGAAAACAGCTTTTGTGTCATGGCAGCACTTTACCGGGATCGGCCGCTCCATCCCAGCGCGCCACCCCGCGCAGAGCCACGATTCTCAAATGCGGCTCGATTCCGGTCACGTGATGTCGACGAGAGGCATCGGAGAGGACGGATCGGAGCGATCTGGATCGGGGGTCGGGAGTTCAAATTTCAAAATTGGCCCAACGGTCGATGACCAACGCTCACCCGGCATGCTCGGCCAATTTTGAAATTTGAACTCCCGACCCCAAGCTCCTGAGGCAGCCTCACGTCACCGGCTGACGCTCGGGATGCAGGTAGATAAAACTCTTGCCGAGTCGGCCTCCGTAGTTGCCGGCCGAGATCCGGAGCAGGCCCGGCGAATCGACGGTCGCCTGGATCACGGCCTGCGTCGCGTCGAAAACAGTCTTCACGTCGCGGCCGTTGATGATGATCTCCATGATCGAGTTCACACCGGCCGGAACCTGCGATTGCTCGCCCAGCTTGGACCGCAGCGTCGGACAGAACGGATGGTTGGTGCTGGCGAACAGGAACGAATAGGCGCTTCCCGCCTTCGAGCCGCTGGCGGCGATGCCTCCCGGAAACGGTGCGATGACACCGGGAACGCTTTCGAGCGCGGCGACACCCCGCTCGGCGGCGGCCAGCGAGGAGTCGACCGAGTCGGCGAAGAACCAGAGGTTGCCACCCATGATTCCATCCTGGAAACCGAATCGCCGGTCGATGACGAACTCGCCCCCCATGATCGGCACGACCCAGACCTTGCGGCCGTATCGTTCGTCACGAAACTGATGCTTGTCACCAAACAACGACAGCTTGCGACCGAGCTTGAAATATGGCTCGGTGTCCAACAGGTTGAAGCACGCGGTTGTGGGACACGTCAGCACGTTCTGGCTGATGCGATGCAGGAGGACTCGTTCGAGAAGCTGCTCGCGGTCCTTCTTGAAGCGCGGCACATGGAACTGCACGATCGCGCCCGGCTGGCCGTCGGGCGTGGCGAACGAGGTGTCTCCACCCGGCCCGACATAGCGATCGATGGCCGCTTCGCAGTCACAGAAGATGCTGCTCGAAGCGTGCCCCGTCGCGGCTTGGCAGGCGTGATCGAGCCACTTCCGGTCGCGCGCGGTGATGAGTATTTCGGCATAGATGCTGCGAAAGGCTTCGGCATAAGTGTCGTCGACGATCGCGCGGTGGGCTGTCATCCAAGAAGTCTCGTGGTTGGCCGGCAGGCTGGTTCCAGAATTGGGCGTTGATCGCGCTGGGACTGATGGGAAGCATGGGACTAATAAATCACGGGCCGTCTTTCAGTCCCATGATTCCTATGCTTCCCATCAGTCCCATGACGCAACGACCATCAGTTCTTCACCCGACCGCGTCCAACATAGGCGGCCTTTTCGGTGATGACCTTGTCCATGAAGACGTCGTGGTCCTGCATCGGAATCTCGTCGAACAACTGGCACTCGAAGGCGAGAGCGACCAACGGCGTGTCGGGTCGGGCGTGTTCGAGCATCTTGTCGTAATAGCCCTTGCCGTGACCGGTCCTCCCGCCGTGCCGGTCGAACGCCACGCCGGGGACGATGATCAGGTCGATCTCACTCACGTCGACCCGCTTGGCCGCCACCGTTCTCAGCTCGGGCTTCGGCTCCAGAATGCGATACATCCCGACGGACAACTCGTCGTAGTGTTCGAGATGGAACAGTTCCAATTCTCCGTCCACGCAGTACGGCACGACGATCTTCTTGCCGCTGGCGAGGGCATTGGCCAGATCGTTTCGAGTCCGCACTTCGCTGCGAACGTCGAGATAGAACAGAACCGTCCTGGCCTGCTGGTACTCGGGGAGCGCCATGCAGCGAGCGACGATCTCGCGGCTGATCTCGTCCTTGTTTTCCTGAGCGTTCCGGTTGGCGTGAGACCGGTCGCGAATCTGCTGTTTGAGCACGGACGAGATCGGTTGGTTGAGGATGCTGGAGTCGAGAACTTCTGCGGTCATGGTCGGTATCCGTTCCTGAGAGACAAATGGCTCCATCCGGCGAGGGGAGAGTGGGCGGAATCCTAACAAGCGACCAAGGTCCCACCAAACGAGCAGCCCCAATTTCTGACGACTCACGCCCACCAGTCCGTTTGACGAGCCACCCCTCAGCAGGCAGAATCCGACCGCCGTTGCCGAACGGCTCATGGCCTGGGCCACGAACCAACGGAGAGACCCATGAAAACGCCACCGGACCATGTCGCGTATGTCGCTGCGGCGACATCGTGGTACGGACTGATCCCGGTGGTGGTGTTGATGTCGCTGGGGTTTGGACGCATCGATCCGGTCCTGTCCACGGCGGGGCTGTTGTGCCTGTTCCTCGGAGCGATGGTGACGCTGCCGCCCCTGGGTCTGGCCTGCGGCTTCGCGGCCTGTGCCGCGGTGAGAGACAGTGACATCTCGCCCTATCCCGTCGCGGTGGCGCTGGCCCTGATCGCCGACCTGTGCCTGGTCGGCTGGTTGTTCGTGTTGTGATTCGACATTCAATGTGTGAAGCTCAGCCAACCATGTCACCTGCCTGGGACAAAGCCGCCGTCGTGGGAACCCGCACGTTTGTGCTCATGATTCTGCCTGTTTGTTGGCTGATCTCATTGTCACTGCCGCGAGGCGGACAATTCGGCGACGTTGGAGAAGGGTTGGTCATCCTGTTCCTGATCGCCTGCGTCGTTGGCATTCCCGTGTCCGTGGGCAACGCCTTTCTCGCCTGTTGGCTGGCCGACAAGAACCGGCTCCCTGTGGTTTTCGTCGCCATGCTGCTCGCCGTACTGGCTGACTTCGCGCTGGTCGGGGGATATCTCTCGGTCTGTTTGTTTCTGTTTGTTGACTAAGTACAACCGTATTGACCTCTGGGTAGCCACGCTCGCCAAGAGCGTGGGCTTTTTCGGGGAAAACCCACGCTCTTGGCGAGCGTGGCTACACAACTTTCTCTGCGGGTCCACTTAGGTGATGATCCCGAGCGGCGGATCGAAGCGTTCCCGTCAGGATGAATTCGATGACCTTGCCACTGCGTGAGATTGCCCACACTGGAATCCAGGTCACTCCCATCGCAATGGGTTGCTGGCCGATTGTGGGAATCACCAGCATCAATGTCACGGAGGCTGACAGTCTCGCCACGCTGGAGGCCGCCGCCGACAGCGGCATCAACTTCTTCGACACCGCCTACTGCTACGGCTACGACGGTGAGAGTGAGCGGATGATCGCCCGCGCGCTGGGCCACCGCCGCGACGAGTTGGTCATCGCCACCAAGGGAGGCATCCACTGGGAGAACCGCGTCCAGCAGAGGGACGCTCGACCCGAGACGCTGCTGCGCGAGTGCGATGAAAGCCTGCGACGGCTGAAGACCGACCGCATCGACCTCTATTACCTGCACGCTCCCGATCCGAACACGCCGCTGGCCGAGTCGGCGACCGCGTTCCGGCGGTTGCTCGACGCCGGCAAGATTCGCAGCGTCGGCCTCTCCAACGCCAGCCGCTTGCAACTCGAAGAGTTTCACGCCGTCTGTCCCCTCGACGCCTACCAGCCGCACTACAACATGCTGCAGCGCGAGATCGAAACCGCGCAACTGCCGTGGTGTGTCGAACACGGCGTCTCGGCGATGATCTACTGGCCGCTGATGAAGGGCCTGCTGGCGGGCAAATTGTCGCGCGATCATCAGTTCGATCCCAAGGACGGTCGTCGCAAGTACCCGATGTTCAGCGGTGACGAATGGCAGAAGAACCAGGATTTCCTTGACACTCTCCGCCCGATCGCGGCCGAGACGGGAACGACCGTCGCGCAGGTGGTGCTCAACTGGACGATCCAACGTCGCGGGATCACGGTCGCGCTGTGCGGAGCCAAGCGCCCGGATCAGATCCGCGACAGCGCCGCCACGATGACCTGGCACCTTTCGCCCGAACAGATCACCTGCATCGACCAAGCCATCGCCGCGCGAGGCGACGCTGTTTCGCGAGCGGCGGTCTAGGCAAGCCGTCGCAGAACCTGTCTTCAGCGGACGGGCACTCCGACCCATCTCAACGTATCTTGCCGTCATCTTTCTGCCTCTCTCTTTCTGTCTACTTTTTTTCCTGCCCGGGCAAAGTCGGGAGACAGAAAGAGAGAGGCAGAAAGATGAAAACAAATGATGTCACGATGAAGACACGAGCAGGTTGGAAACCTGCTCCACGTCAGGCCGACACTGGTCATCCGCCCGCAGACCGCTACACTGATCGGTGAATTCGAGTCCGTCGTCCATTGGGGGCGAGGTGACTCGACCCCGCCCGTCATCCTGCCCGGAGCCCCCGCCATGAGAGTCCTTGCCGCCTGTCTGTTCGCTGGAGTTGTGTTGGCCCTGACCGTCGATTCGGTCCCCGCCGCTGATAAGGTTCCCCCCGTGCTCAATCAAAAAGTGAAGTCGATCAAGGGTGAAGAGGTCGATCTGTCCAAGTACCAGGGCAAGGTGTTGCTCGTCGTCAACGTGGCCACGCGCTGCGGTGCGACTCCGCAGTACGAACAGCTCGAAGGACTGAACGACAAGTACAAGGACAAGGGCCTCGCCGTCCTCGGCTTCCCCTGCAACCAGTTCGGCGGTCAGGAGCCCGGCACCGAGGAAGAGATCGCCAAGTTCTGCAAGGCGAAGTACGACGTCTCGTTCGACATGTTTGCCAAGATCGACGTCAACGGCGACAACGCCGCGCCGCTCTACAAGACGCTGACATCGAGTGCCAAGCCGTCGGGCGACGTCAAATGGAACTTCGAGAAATTCCTGATCGGCCGCAACGGCGAGATCGTGGCCCGCTTCCCGACCAAGACCAAGCCGGACGCCCCCGAAGTCGTCCAAGCCATCGAAGCCGAACTCGCCAAGCCGGCGAAGTAACTCCAGAGAGTTGATGCCGTCGTGTGAGCATCTTTATCTCTTCCTCCCCTCGCCCCTTTGGGGAGAGGGGCCGGGGGTGAGGGGCAATCCACAATCGACCCTCATCCGCAACAAAACCACCAAGCCCGGCCCCTCCCCAAGGCCGGGCTTCTGCATTGAGAAGGATCTCGCGTGCGCTGGTTGTTCCCGTTCGTCGTGCTCATCCTCTCGGCGGGTTTCGCCAAACTGTCCGTGGCGACGTTGAACTGGTGGTTTGCCCGTCGAATGTCCAAACGGGTCCTCGTCGCATCACACGCCCTCAACATTGCGTTGATCCTCGGCTACCCCCTGCTGCTCGCCTTCGGCCCTGGTTCGAGTCACCTCCGCCTGCTGCTTCGAGGTCACACCGACCAAGTCCCCTTCACCGGTTGGCTGGCTCTGGCCGTTGGAGCATTCGGCTTCTGCCTGCTCATCTGGTCGACCATCGAGTTCCAACTCTACGCTCCACCCGCCTGTCAGACCGCCTGCGAATCGCATCGAGTCGATCTGCGACGGGAGACCGGTCCCTCGTGGCGAACAACCTTTGTCGGCCCCGGCCCGATGCGGCGCATCGCCCTGCTGCCCGGCAACGAACAATTCACGATCGACGTCAGCACGAAGACCTATTCGCTGCCGAGACTCCCCGCCGAATGGGACGGCCTCTCGCTGGTCCAGCTCAGCGATCTGCACTTCCGTGGCGCCGTGACCCGCGCCTACTTCGAAGCCGTCTGCGAGCAGGCCGCCGCGCTCAAGCCCGACCTGTTCGTCTTCACCGGCGACCTGCTCGACGATCCGCAGTTGCTCGCCTGGCTCCCCGAGACGCTCGGCAGGCTGACCGCGCCGCGGGGACAATACTTCATCCTCGGCAATCACGATTGGTATCTCGACTCGCCCACCATCCGCCGCGAACTGGAACGCCTCGGTTGGACGGACCTCGCAGGGCGCTGCGTCTCGCTGAACAAGCCCGCCGCTGCCGCACCCGTCGTGCTCTGCGGCGATGAGACCCCCTGGATGGGAACGCATCCCGACCCGAGTTCCGTCTCCGCCGAGTCCTTCCGAATTCTGCTCAGCCACACGCCCGACAACATCACGTGGGCGAGGCAGCAGCGGATCGACCTGATGCTCTCGGGCCACACGCACGGCGGCCAGATCCGGCTCCCAATTCTCGGGCCAATCTACTCACCAAGCCGCTTCGGCTGCCGCTACTCGGCGGGAGTTTTCTGGCTCGCCCCCACGCTGCTCCACGTCTCCCGCGGCCTCAGCGGCCGAGAACCAATCCGCTACAACTGCCCCCCCGAACTGACGAAGCTCGTCCTGAAGTGCGGTTCCCAAGTTACCTAGCTTCGGCGTGTCCGTGGATTGCAGCTAACGCCAAGGTAACCGGCGCCGATGCCGCTGGTTACCATCTGGAATGTAGTTTCAAGCCGGAGCGGCATCGGCGTCCGGTTGACCGTCGTGTTCGGCGATTCGCTCGGCCGGATAACCAAAACGCAAAACGCCTCAGCCCCGGAGTCGACCGGCCAGCGGGCGGGCCGGCGCGACCAGATGTCGGCAGGCGCGCCGCACCGATCATTCGGGCTCGGGCTTCGTCGATCCCGATTCCGGCGGCGATCCCTCGCGCGACTTCCGCGCCGACTCCTCGAACAGCCGGCGGCCTTCCTCGGCCATCTTTTCGCGCATCGCGTCCACCCGCTTCGCGTGCTCCACTTCCATTTGCCTGAAGTCGACGGGCGGAAGCAAGACGCGGTCGGAGTGCCGGCGCCCGGACGGGGCCGCGTTCGGCGGCGCCGACAACTCCCAGCGCGTGTTCCAGACTTGCTTGCCCAGAATCCCGACGCCCCCGAACATCAACATGAAGCCGAAGTATCCCAGCAGGTTGTCGTAGACGCCCGTCGTCCGGCTGCGGACCTGATCGTCGTCGGAATACCGCTGGAAGATCATCAGCACGCGGCCTCCGGCGACCAGCCCGACGGCCTTCAGCGCCGTCCACAGCAGGCCGTACGGACCTTCAGCGGCCAACCGCGACGTGAGCGCGGGGGGCGCCGCTCCGTCGGTCGGCGCGGCGACCGATTCGACCGGTTCGCCGACGGTCTTCGCGAGAACCCAACGCGAGAGAAGCACGGCGGCGACCACGGCCGCCGTCCAGGCGATCGTCCGCCGACCGCGCCGCTTCTCGGCCTCGGACATCGTACTGACCAACACGTCGCCCATGGCCCGTCGCTTTCAGAAGGCGCTACGTAACTAAGAGTCGCCTACAGCCGAACAGTGAATTGAGTGGCGCGCCGCCTAACTCGATTGAGCGTTTGGCACGTGCCCGATGGTTTTGTGACGCAACATGCCGTTGCGGCAATGCTTTGTCAACAACAGCGCGGCGAGTCCTGTTGCAGTGGATGTCGAGTTAGGGGCTGTGCATTTAATACCACCGAGAGTTCGCACGGACTTCACTGTAATCATATTTCTGCCGCTCTCTTTCTGTCTCCCCGCTTCAGTCTTGAAGGTAGA